>NZ_LOVM01000008.1:0-359850 GCF_001523445.1 Burkholderia sp. ABCPW 11
CTGACAGGAATATGAATTGCTTCATAAACCTGACTTACTTTAGTGTGAGACTCTTGATACTTTTGCTATCTGATCCGAGGATCAGCTCGCTTCCATCAAGCGCCCACACTTATCGGCTGTTAATTTTTAAAGAGCATTCTGCGAGGGATCTTGAACCCCTCAGCAGCGCTGCGTTTTCAGCAGCAGAGAAGCGAGATTATGAACCGTGTTTCGCAGCGCGTCAACAACTTTCTGCACGACATCGTTGCGACTGCGGGGTCATCTTCCTGCGCCGTCGGGCTCGTTACCCCCGAACCCCAACAGCACCGCTTCCCTTCCTCCCGCGCCGCGTTTCCGTTAGCGCGAAAGAGGCGTGATTTTATGCATCCCCCGGCAATCGCGCAAGGGGTTTCGCAAAAAATATAAGGCGCCGCACGCTACCGCGTGCGGCGCCTTATATAGAAGCAGCCGAACCGTCAGGAGGCCGCGCGCACCTGGCGCGCGACGATCTCCATATAGTGATCGAGATCCGGTGTCACCTTGCCTTCCTCCTTCGCCGTGTCGTCCCAGCGGCGCAGGCGCAAAGCGTCCTCCGCGAACGGGCGCAGCAGGAACGCTGCTGCCTCCTCTTCACTGAAGACGCCGCCCTGTAACGCCAGACTGCGCACCGAGTCCGGCGACAGGCTCTCGACGTAGCCGGCATCCGTGCGGCACAGACAGCGCTTCGCGTCGACGTGCAGCCGGATCGGCTCGAGCACCGCATCGTTGAACAACGGCCGCAGGAACGGCAGCACATAATACTGATGCAGATCGTCGATCCCGCGCGCACTCGGCGTCTCGCCCTGGCGATTCAGCAAATGGCCGAGGTCGTGCAGGAACGCCGCCGCGACCAGCGCTTCGTCCGCGCCGGACGCCTCCGCCAGCAATCCGCTCTGCAATGCATGCTCGAGCTGCGTGACCGGTTCGCCGCTATAGGCCACATGGCCATGTTCGCGATACAGCCCGTGGATCTCTTCCACCGTCAGCGCCATTCCATTTACTCCCAAGGCAGCGAAAACGTCTTCAGGTTCGTGAAGCTCTTCATCGCCTCCTGAACGCCTTCCTTGTAGCCGAGCCCCGAATCCTTGACGCCGCCGAACGGCGACAGTTCGATCCGGTATCCCGGCACTTCCCACACGTTCACCGTGCCGACGTTCAGTTCGTTCACGAACCGCACGACGGCCGCCGTGCTGTCCGTACAGACACCCGACGACAACCCGAACGCCGTCCCGTTACTGATCCGGATCGCGTCGTCGATCGTGTCGAACGCGATGACGGGCGAGACGGGGCCGAAGGTCTCCTCACGCACGATCGTCATCGACGGATCGACGTTGTCGAGCACGGTGGGCGCGTACAGCGCGCCGCGCCGCACATTGCCGGTCAGCAGGCGCGCCCCCTGCGCGACCGCCTCGTTCACGCGCGCCTCGAACAGCCGTGCCGCTGCCTCGTCGATCACCGTGCCCATTTCGTTCGCTGGATCGAATGGATCGCCGTATTTCCATGCGCGCGTCTTCTCGACGAGCAACTCGGTGAACGCGGGCGCGATCGAGCGCTGCACCAGCATCCGCTTGACGGCCGTACAGCGCTGGCCCGAATTCCGGTACGAGCCGAGCACCGCGAGCGACGCCGCGCGGTCGAGATCGGCATCGGCAAGGACGATCAGCGGATCGTTACCGCCCAGTTCCAGCACGATGCGCCGGTAACCGGCCCGTGCGGCAATCGCCTTGCCGATCGCGACGCCGCCCGTGAACGTGATCAGCGACGCATGCGGATGCGTGACGAGTTCGTCCGCGATCTCGGCCGGGTCGCCGGTCAGCACCTGCAGCATCGGCTCCGGCAGCCCCGCTTCATATAACAGGTCGGCCAGATAGAACGCCGACAGCGGCACCTTCTCCGACGGCTTCACGATCACGCGATTGTTGGTCGCGATCGCCGGCGCGACCTTGTGCGCCACCTGGTTCATCGGATGATTGAACGGCGTGATCGCGACGATCACGCCGTCGAGCGGCTGCCGCTGCGAGAACACGCGCCGCGCCTTGCCGTGGGGCGTCAGGTCACACGAGAAACTCTGCGCATCGTCGCGCAGCGCCTCGACCGCCGCGAACTTCAGCACGTCGGCCACCCGGCCGATCTCGTAGCGCGAATCCCGTTTCGACAGCCCCGACTCGAGCGTGATCAGGTCGGACGCCTCCTCGGTGCGCTCGCGCAGCAGCGCGGCCGCACGTTCGAGAATCTGCGAACGCTCGTAGCGCGTGAGCATCGGCCGGTAGGCCATCGCGTAATCGAACGCCGCGCGCACGTCGTCGACGCTGGCGAGCGGCGCGGTGCCGACGCGTGTTCCGGTGTATGGATCCGTGACGTCGAGCGTGCGTTCGCGCATCGCGGGCGTGCCGCGCCAGCGCAATGCTTCCGCACGAAACGACGGATGATCCTGCCGCGGATGAGCCATCATGTCGCGATCCGGTTCAACACGAAATCGAACACGTCGAAGTTGCGCGGGCGACGTGCGGGATCGTCCCGCTCGATACGGCGATTGAACAGCAGCGGCACTTCCTGCTCGGACACGCCGCCATGCGAACGCAGCGGCACCGTGAGACCCGACAGGTCGTGTTCGCGCTCGCGCGTGCCGAGCGTCATGTCGCGGCGGCCGATCACGACGAGATCGCCGATCCGGTCGGCCGGCAGTTCGAAGCGCGCGGCGGCTTCCGCGTTGTCGAGCACGAGCTCGACGCCGTCGAGGCCGCCGACGCGCCACATCGCCTCGGCCCGGTCGATACCTGGCGCGAGGTAGATCGTCGCGAACGAACCGAGCGCACCGTGGTGCACGACGTACGGATCGGTGATCGGCAGGATCACGCGCGCAGCCTGCGCGCCGTACCAGCCGTCGAAGGCATCCTGCAGATAGATCACGTTCGGCCGGCCCGTCGCCGGATCGTGCTTCGCGTTCATCCCGTGATCGGCCGTGAGGCCGATCGCCCAGCCGAGCGCGTCGAGCTGGGCGAGGTAGCCGTCCATCATCGCGTAGAACGCGTTCGCGCCGGCACTGCCCGGCGCGCACTTGTGCTGCACGTAGTCGGTGGTCGACAGGTACATCAGGTCGACCTGGCGCGTCTGCGCGAGCCGCACGCCGGCCGCGAACACGAATTCGGACAATGCCGCGCTGTACACGTCCGGCGACGGCAGGCCGACCCAGTCGAGCACGTCGACGATCCCGTTTTCCGCGAGATTGGCCTGTGCGGCCTTCTCGGCCGAAAAGCAGATGCCGTTCAGCCGCCAGCCGAGCAGCCTGCGCAGCTTGTCCTTCGCGGTCACGACGGCCACCCGTGCGCCGACGTCGGCCGCCGCCGCGAGCAGCGTGCCAGCCCGCAGATAGGCCGGGTCGTTCATCATGACTTCGGCGCCGCGCCCGCCGTCGGCGGCCGGATCCCAGAAATAGTTGCCGCAGATGCCGTGGACCGACGGCGGCACGCCGCAGACGATCGACAGGTTGTTCGGGTTGGTGAAGGTCGGCACGACGCAATCGGCGCGCCAGGCCGTGCCTTCCGCGATCATCCGGCCGATGAACGGTGCGACGCCCGCTTCCACCGCGCGTTCGAGATAGTCGTACTCGCAGCCGTCGACACAGACGACGACGGTCGGCTCGACCGGCAGCCGATAGCACCGGCCATTGACGTCGATCGAGCGTCCGGCGAGACCGGTCGACGCGCCGGCGGGCGACGCATCGCCGGGATGGCGCAACGCGAACGCGGCGTTCATGATGCCGCCCGCGTGCCGCGCGGCACGCGCGCGGCGATCAGCAGCAGCGCCGCGAGCGACGCGCCGAGCATCAGCAGCGACAGCGCCGACGCCGGCAGGTAATAGCCGCGCTCCACCTGGCCGATCACGACGATCGGCACGGTCGCGAAGCCGGGCGGATAAACCGTGAGCGTCGCGCCGAGCTCGCCGAGCGACAGCGCAAAGCCGAGCGCGAGACTCGCGCGCAGCGCCGGCACGAGTTGCGGCAGCAGCACGCGGCGCAGCACCATCGCGGGCGGCGCACCCAGGCTCGCGGCCGCCTCGCGCAGCACGGTCAGCTCCGGACGCAACGCGGCGGCGGCGCAGCGATAGCAGAACGGCAAAATCAGCGCCAGTTGCACCAGCACGACGATCGCCGCCGAGCTCGACAGGTCGAGCGGCTTCTGGTGATACGCGATCAGCACCGCGAGCCCGAGCACGACGCTCGGTACGCCGTTCGGCACCATCACGAGCGCGTCGACGACCGCGCCGAGGCCGCGCCGGTCGCGCCCTTCGAGCGCGAGCGCCAGCCAGAGCCCGAGGATCGTGCCGAGCGCCGATACGCCGAAGCCGATTTCGAGGCTCGTCAGCAGCGCGTCGTACTCCTGCGAGCCGAGCCGCTCGAACCACCGCAAGCTGTAGCCGGCCGGCAGGATCGTGCCCGACCACTGCGTCGACACGCTCGACAGCGCGACGACGATTACCGGCAGCACGAACAGCCAGAAGCATGCGAATGCGGCCAGCGCGAGCGCGACGCGCGACGCATGCTTGAGCAGCGCGTCGGTCCAGCCGATCGGGTGGCGCGGCACGGCGTGCCCAATACGGAATTCAGTGGACATCGTTTCCTCCCGTCGCACGCCGGTTCACCCGGCGATAAACCGTATACAGCGCCAGCGACAACGACAACATCACGACGGCGCCGGCCGACGCGGTCGGCAGATCGAGATCGACGGTCGCGCTGCTGTAGATCGCGACCGGCAGCGTCACGAGCCGCGCGCTGCCGAGCACGAGCAGAATCCCGAATTCGTTCAGCGTCAGCAGGAAGCACAACACGGTGCCGGCGGCGATACCCGGCCACGCGATCGGCAGCACGACGCGGCGCGCGAGCATCCAGCCCGGCGCGCCGAGGCTGCGCGCGGCTTCGATCAACCGCAGGTCGAGCGTCGCGAACGACGCAAGCGTCGGCCGCACGACGAACGGCGTGTAGAACACGGTCTGAGCAAGGATCACGCCGCCGATCCCGAACAGGAAGTCGAGCGGCGGGTTCTCGAGATGGAACAGGTGCTGCAGCGCGATGCTGATCGAGCCCTGCGAGCCGTACAGGAAGATCAGCGTGAACGCGACGAGGAACGACGGAAACGCGACGTACAGCTCCAGGAAGCGCGTGACGAGCGACGCGCCCGGAAACGGCCTGAAGAACAGCAGCGCAGCCAGCAGCACGCCGAGCACCGACGCGGTGCCGGCGCTCGCGAACAGGACGCCGAGCGTCGTCAGCAGCACGTTGCGCGTGTCGGGATTGCCGAAGAAAGTCCGGTACGCGGCGAAACTCAACCCGTGATCGCCCGAGACGCTCAGCAGCACGAGCTTCACCAGCGGATAGACGACAAGCGGGCCGAGCACGACGATCGCGAGCGCGGCCAGGTGCAGGTCGCCCATGCGCCTGCGGCGCCGCGCGGCGGCGGCATGCGCGGCGGCCGACGCGAGCACGTGCGGCGGCAGGCCGGTTTCAGGGCTCGATAAGGACGACATCGTCTGCCTCGCAATGCAGGGACACGCGCGCACCGCGCTCGGGGGCCGCGCCGCGGCCGCGTTGCATCGTGACGCGCACGGGCTCGTCGGGCGCCGCGTCGATCACGACCGCGATCGACAGGTCCGCGCCCTGCCATTCGACCGACGATACGGTGCCGTGCAGGCCGCCCGCCGCAGGCGGCATCACGGTCAGCCGCTCGGGACGCACGCATGCGACCTTGCCGCGCACCTCGTGGCGCGGATCGCCGAGCGGGAAGATCACGTGCGGCGGCAGCAGGTTCGCCGGGCCGAGATAGCGCGCGACGTAACCGTCGCGCGGCGCGTCGTACAACTGCTGCGGCGTGCCGAGCTGCGCGATGTGGCCGTCGCGCATCAGCAGCGCGCGATCGGACAGCACGAGCGCGTCGTCGCGGTCGTGCGTCACGCAGACGACGGTCAGGTTCGGCAAGCGCTCGTGCAACGCCTTCAGTTCGCTGCGCACCGATGCACGCAGGTTGGCGTCGAGCGCCGACAGCGGCTCGTCGAGCAGCAGCACGTCGGGCTCGATCACGAGCGCGCGGGCCAGCGCGACGCGCTGCTGCATCCCGCCCGACAGTTGCGCGGGCAGATGGTGGCCGGCATCGCCGAGTTGCACGAGCTTGAGCGCATCGGCGACGCGGCGCGTCACTTCCGACGACGCCATGCCGCGTGCGCGCAGCCCGAATGCGACGTTCTCGAACACCGACAGGTGCGGGAACAGCGCGTAATTCTGGAACAGCAGACCGAGGTTGCGCTTGTGCGGCGGCGCATAGGTCAGGTCGCGTCCGGCGACGGTCAGCGTGCCGGTCAGGCCGTCGGCCTTCACGAACCCGGCGATGAAGCGCAGCAGCGTGGTCTTGCCGCAGCCGCTCTTGCCGAGCACGGTCAGAAATTCACCGGCGCCGATCGACAGCGACAGATCGTCGAGCACCGTGCGTGCGCCGTAGCGCACGCTCAGGTGTTCGATCTGCACGCCGCCCGGCGCGCCGGACCGCAGCGTCGCGTGCGGTTCGGCGGCGCCGAATGCGCCGGGATGGGTCAGGGTGGTTTCCACCGGGTTCATCCTCTTGCTCGCTGATACTGGCGGCGTGCGCCGGTCACTTCGGCTTGACGACGTCGAGCTGCTTGCCCGAGCTGCCGATCACGTCCTTCTTCCAGCGCTCGATCCACACCGGCTTCTTCGCCATCACCTGGGTCCAGTCGACCGGAATCAGCTTCACGCCCGCGATCGCCTTCTTGACCGCTTCGCCGTTCTTGCCGGCCAGCGGCACGTCGGTGCGGCCCGGGATGCCGTACATGTCCGGCACCTTCGATTGCACTTCCGTCGACATCAGGTAGTCGATCAGCTTGCGGCCGGCGTCCTGGTTCGGGCCGCTCTTGATCAGGCCGATGCCGTACGGGAGCTGGAACGTGGTCGGCTGGTCGCCGTCCTTCGCGGCCAGGAAGATCGGCTTGACGGACAGCGCGCCGTGCTCGGCGTCGTCGAGGTCCATCTGCAGGTCGCCGTTCGCGACGCTGATCTCGTTACGCGACAGCAGCACGTTCAGGTAGCCCGTGCCCTTCGTGTGGAACTTCACGCTCTGCGACAGCTTCGCGAGGTAGTCGAAGGCCTTGTCCTCGCCCATCAGCGACGTCGTCAGGATCAGCACGGCCATCCCGTCGCCGGCCGTGGCCGGGTTCGAGTACGCGACCTTGCCGGCGTAGGCCGGCGCGAGCAGGTCGGCGAACGTCTTCGGCTGGTTCTTCACGACGTCCGGGTTGATCGCGAACGAGAAGTAGTTGTTCACGAAGGTCGCCCACGTGCCGTCCTCGGCCTTCGCGATGGCCGGCACGTTCTTGTAGTTCACGCTCTGGTACGGCTGCAGCAGGCCCATCTGGCCGGCTTGCTGGATGAACGGCGGCAGCGTGACGATCACGTCGGCCTTCGGGGAATTCTTCTCGATGTTCGCGCGGTTCACCACCTCGCCGCTGCCTGCCGTCACGATGTTGACCTTCACGCCTTCCTTCTTCTCGAAGGCCGGCAGCACATCGCGATAGAGGTTCTCGAGGCCGTCCGCCGTGTACAGCACGACCGCGTTTGCCGCATGCGCCGGCATCGCGGCGCCTTGCAGCAGGCCGGCCGCGCAGGCGGCCAGCGCGAGCTTGCGGAACGCGCCGGCAGCGGCGCGCGAGGGTTTCTGCAGTGTCATCTCACTTCTCCGTAGGCGGAACACCAAACGGCCGGGCACGATCCGGCTCTCCTGTCGTCTCCGGGCAGGCCGCCTGGCGGCCCGCCTCGCTGCCGCGCTCAGGCTGGGTGTCGCGCGGCAACCGAAGGATCACAGCGTTCGATGACAAACCCGTGACGAATGCCACAATTTCCAAAAAATGACACATTTTGCCACTATCATGCAAGTCATTCAGAAATGCCGTCCCGCGTTTCATTCGCCCTTTGCCGGAGATAAAAACCATGCCCGACCCGATCCTGCTCACGCCCGGCCCGCTCACCACGTCCGCCACAACACGCCACGCAATGCAACATGACTGGGGGTCGTGGGATGCCGCTTTCAATCAACTGACGGCCAGCGTCTGTACCGACCTCGTCGCCATCGCGGGTGGCGGCGACGCGTACGTGTGCGTGCCGATGCAGGGCAGCGGCACGTTCTCGGTCGAAGCCGCGCTCGGCACGCTGGTGCCGCGCGACGGCGTCGTGCTGGTTCCCGACAACGGCGCGTATTGCGCGCGCATTCTGAAGATTCTCGGCCGGCTCGGTATCGACGCGATCGCGTTGCCGTTCGGCGAAGACGCGGCTGTCGAAGCCGCGGCCGTCGAAGCCGCGTTCGCACGCGAGCCGCGCATCACGCACGTCGCGCTCGTGCACCTGGAAACGAGCGCCGGGATCCTGAATCCGCTCGATGCGATCGCGGCCGCGTGCCGGCGGCACGGCAAGCGGCTGATCGTCGATGCGATGAGTTCGTTCGGCGCGCTGCCGATCGCGCTGGCGGACAGCGGCATCGACGCGCTGATCTCGGCCAGCGGCAAATGCCTCGAAGGCGTGCCGGGAATGGGGTTCGCGATCGTGCGGCGCGATGCGCTCGACGCGAGCGAAGGCAACTCGCCGTCGCTCGCGCTCGATCTCCACGATCAGTACGCGTATCTGCGCAAGACCGGGCAATGGCGCTTCACGCCGCCGACGCACGTGATCGCCGCGTTGCGCGCCGCGCTCGACCAGTACCTCGCCGAAGGCGGCCAGCCGGCGCGCGGCGCCCGCTATGCGGACAACTGCCGGACGCTGGTCGAATCGATGCGCGCGCTCGGCTTCGTGCCGTTCCTCGACGCCAGCGTGCAAGCGCCGGTGATCGTCACGTTCCACGCGCCCGACCATCCGGCCTACGATTTCCGCCGCTTCTACGACGCGGTGCGCGACGCGGGCTTCATCCTGTATCCGGGCAAGCTCACGCGCCTCGAGACGTTCCGCGTCGGCTGCATCGGCGCGATCGACGCGAACGATATCCGGCGTGCGGTCGCCGCCATCGCGGCCGCGGTCGAATCGCTCGGCATCGCGATGCAGCACGCATGAAATTGCGTACGTGCCGGCCGGCGGCCGGCACGCGCAAATAAAAACGCCCGACGGCCGATCGGCCGCCGGGCGAACGCACCGAATGTGCGGGGAACCGGTCCTTACAACTCGATCCGCTTGATGTCGCCGACGACGAAGATGTACGACAGCGCGCCGACCAGCGCGATCACGCCGATGAACACGAGCGCGCCGACGAACGAGCCGGTCGACGCGACGATGACGCCGACGACGAGCGGCGTGATGATGCCGGCGAGGTTCGCCGCGAAGTTGAAGATGCCGCCCGTCACGCCGAGCAGGCCGTCCGGCGCGATGTCCGACACGAGCGTCCAGCCGAGTGCGGCCATCCCCTGCGCGAAGAACGCGACGGACATGATCGCGATCACCGCTTCGTTGCTCTGCACGTAGTTCGCGAGAATGATCGTCGACGCGAGCAGCAGGCCCGCGATGATCGGCAGCTTGCGCGCGAGGTTCGCGGACTTGCCGCGGCGCAGCAGCCAGTCGGAGAAGATTCCGCCGAACATCACGCCGACCGACGCGGCGATGAACGGCATCACCGCGAAGAAGCCGATCTTCAGCCAGCCCATGTGGCGCTCGGTTGCCAGATAGGTCGGGAACCAGGTCAGGAAGAACACGAGCGTCGAGTTGCCGGCGAACTGGCCGAGGCAGATGCCCGCGAGCTGGCGCTTCTTCAGCAGTTTGCCGGCCATCGCCCAGCTGAACTTCGGCTGCGCGGCCTTGCCGCTCTTGTCGTCGGTCTTGCGCACGCCGTGCACGAGACCGCCGCCCGCCTCGATATAAGCAAGCTCCGCCGCGTTCGCGCCCGGATGGTTGCGCGGCTCGTGGTAGAGCTTCCACCAGACGAGGCCGAACGCAATGCCGACCGCGCCCACGACCCAGAACAGCGAGCGCCAGCCGAATGCGCCCATCAGCGCGAACAGCACGGGGCTGAAGAACGCGAGGCCGATGTATTCGCCGACGGTATAGGTGCCCGTCGCCATCGCGCGTTCGTTCTGCGGAAACCACGTCGCGACGACGCGGCTGTTGGTGGGGAAGCACGGCGCCTCGGTGATGCCGAGGCCGAGGCGGCACGCGAGCAGCGTCGCGACGCCCGGCACGAAGCCTTGCAGGAACGTGCACAGCGACCACAGCGTCATCGACCAGTAGTAGGTGATCTTGCTGCCGAAGCGGTCGAGGAACAGGCCGCCCGGAACCTGCATCGCCACGTACGTCCACGAAAACGCGGAGAACATGATGCCCATCACGGCCGCGTTGATGCCGAGCTCCTTGGTGAGCTGCGGCGCAGCCACGCCCAGCACGGTGCGGTCGAGATAGTTGATCATCGTGCCGATCGCGAGCAGCGCGAGGATCTTGTAGCGCGCCGACGTGCGCCGGACCGTGCCGGCCGCCTGCGCCGGCGCGGCGCTCGTGTGGGTGGTGTGCTGCATGGTCGTCTCCTGGTCTCTTTCCGTATCTATCTGTAAGGGGTCAGCGCGCGACGAGCGACTGAAAGTGATCGAACATCCGCTCGGCGTCGGGCGTGCGTCCGGTGAAGAGCTCGAACGCGTCGACGGCCTGGTACACGGCCATCCCGCCGCCCGGCAGCGTCGCGCAGCCGGCCGCGCGGGCAGCGTGGATCAGCTCGGTTTCGAGCGGGAAATACACGATGTCGGCCACCCACATGCCAGCGTGGAGCAGCTCGGCCGGCAGCGGCAGGCCCGGATGCTTGACCATGCCGGTCGGCGTTGCGTGGATCAGGCCGGTCGCGGCGCGCATCGCGGCCGCGAGATCGTTACCCGGTGCGACCCGGGCCGCGGGGAAGCGCTGCTGCAATTCGCCCGCCAGCGCGGTGGCCCGCGTGCCGTCGACATCGAAAATCGTCAGTTCGGCCGCGCCCATCTGCAGCGCCGCGTGCGCGACAGCCGCGCCCGCGCCGCCCGCGCCGAGCTGGACGACGCGTTCGAGCGACGCGTCGGGCAGCCCGCGGCGGAACGATTTCGCGAAGCCCGACCAGTCGGTGTTGTGGCCGATCCGCTTGCCGTCCTTGAACAGCACGGTGTTCACCGCGCCGAGTGCCCGCGCGTCGTCCGACAGCGCGTCGAGATGCTCGATCACGCGCTGCTTGCACGGGTGCGTGATGTTCAGCCCGTTGTAGCCCATCCGCTGCGCGGCCTCGAGCAGCTGCGGCAGCGCGTCGACGTTCACGCCCAGCACGTCGAGATCGATGCGCCGGTACACGTAGCCGAAGCCCTGGCGGAATCCCTCTTCCTCGTGCATCGCGGGCGACAGCGAACCGCCGATGCCCTGGCCGATCAGGCCGATCAGAAACGACGGGCGGCTCATCGGGCGGCTCCCTGCGCGAACAGCGTCGCCAGGCGCTGCAGCGCGAACACGTAGCCTTCGGTGCCGCAGCCGCAGATCACGGCTTCGGCGATCGCCGACACATACGAATGGTGGCGAAACGCCTCGCGGCGATGGACGTTCGAGATATGCACCTCGATCACCGGCTTCGCGATCGCGGACAGCGCGTCGGCCAACGCCACCGACGTATGCGTATAGGCGGCCGGGTTGATCACGATGCCGTGCGTGTCGTGACGCGCGGCATGCAGCCAGTCGATCAGTTGATGCTCGGCGTTCGACTGGCGGAACTCGATTTCCAGCCCGAGCCCTTCCGCCGCCGTGCGGCAGCGCTGCTCGAGATCGGCGAGCGTTTCCGCGCCGTAGATGTGGGGCTCGCGCGTGCCCAGCAAATTCAGATTCGGGCCGTTCAGCACCAGCACCTTGTGCTTGCTCATGTGACTTTGCTCCAGAAACGGGGGCGAATCGTGAGCCGACTCCGCCCCCTGACGTCAAGATTTGGCGCTAGTGTGCGCTTGCGCAAGCGCAATGTCTTTTCGGGTTTTCGCTAATTTGTACCATCTAGTTAGTTTGTACAATATGCATCACTAGCCCAGTAAATTCGGGATATGGCGCCCGCGCCGAACTCAACGACTGGTTCATTCAGGGTCGGTTCGACCGGTGCCATGCCCCGCTCACCCGCAGGAATCGCCCATGCAGCGCTCGATCGCCACAGTGTCCCTGTCCGGCACGCTCGCCGAGAAGCTCGCCGCCATCCAGGCTGCGGGCTTCGATGGCGTCGAAATCTTCGAAAACGACCTCGTCTACTTCGACGGATCGCCGGCCGACGTCCGGCGCATGGCCGCCGATCTCGGCCTCGACATCGTGCTGTTCCAGCCGTTTCGCGACTTCGAGGGCGTGAGCGCGGCCCAGCTCGCGCGCAATCTCGACCGGATCAAGCGCAAGTTCGACGTGATGCATGCGCTCGGCACCGACCGCATCCTCGTCTGCAGCAGTGTGGCGGCCGATACGATCGCCGACGACGGATTGCTCGTCGATCAGCTCGGCGCGCTCGCCGAGGCCGCGCGGCAGGCCGGTGTGGTCGCCGCGTACGAAGCGCTTGCGTGGGGCCGCGTCGTGAAACGGTACGGCCACGCGTGGCAGCTCGTGAATGCGGTGAACAGCCCGCACCTCGGCCTTGCGCTCGACAGCTTCCACACGCTGTCGCTCGACGATTCGCCGGACGCGATCGCCGACATCCCCGGCGACCGGATTGCGTTCGTGCAGATCGCCGACGCGCCGAAGCTCGCGATGGACGTGCTCGAATGGAGCCGCCACTACCGCTCGTTTCCGGGCCAGGGCGACTTCGACCTGGCGCGCTTCACCGCGCGCGTGATCGAGTCGGGTTATACGGGGCCGCTGTCGCTCGAGATCTTCAACGACGGTTTCCGCGCAGCGCCGACCGCGCTCACGGCCGCGGACGGCCATCGCTCGCTGCTCTACCTGGAAGACCTGACACGCGCGCGGCTCGCACAGGAGGGTCGCGCGCCGGCCGCCGGCCAGCCGCTGTTCGCACCGCCCGCGCCGCCGGCGCACGTCGGGTTCCAGTTCATCGAATTCGCGGTCGACGCGCAGGCGGCGGCAACCGTCGGCGAATGGCTCGGCCGGATGCGTTTCCGGCTCGCCGGCCGGCATCGCTCGAAGGACGTGACGCTGTTCCAGCACGGCGCCGCATCGATCGTGCTGAACGCCGAGCGCGACTCGTTCGCCGATGCGTTCTTCCAGCAGCACGGGCTGTCGCTGTGCGCGTCGGCGTTCCGCGTCGACGACGCCAAAGTGGCGTTCGAACGCGCGGCCGGCTTCGGCTACGCGCCGTTCTCGGGCCGGGTCGGGCCGAACGAACGCGTGCTGCCGAGCGTGAAGGCGCCGGACGGCAGCCTCGAATATTTCGTCGACGAAGCGCCGGATGCGCCGACGCTGTATGAATCGGACTTCGTACTGACCGACATCGACGGCCCGAGCGAAGTCGGCCCGCTGACGGGCATCGATCACGTGTGCCTCGCGCTGCCGGCCGACGCGCTCGACACGTGGATCCTGTTCTTCAAGACCGCATTCGGCTTCGAAGCCGAGCGCAGCTGGCTCGTGCCCGACCCGTACGGGCTGATGCGCAGCCGCGCGGTGCGCAGCGCCGACGGCTCGGTTCGGATCGCGCTGAACGCATCGGTCGACCGCCACACGGCCGTCGCCGAATCGCTCGACCGCTACCACGGCACCGGGCTGAACCACGTCGCGTTCCGCACGGACGACATCGTGAAGACGGTCGCCGCGTTCGCGGCCGACGGCGTGCCGTTCCTGCGCATTCCGGCCAACTACTACGACGATCTCGCCGCGCGTTACGCGTTGCCGGACGAACTGATCGACACGCTGAGCACGCACCACCTGCTCTACGACCGCGACGAACAGGGCGGCGAATTCCTGCATGCGTATACGGAACTGGTCGACAACCGCTTCTCGCTCGAGATCGTCGAGCGGCGCGGCGGGTACGACGGCTACGGCGCCGCGAATGCGGCCGTGCGGCTCGCCGCGCAGGCGCAGCGCAGGAAATAAGGAGCGGACACGAACCGGCGTTTGGGGCGCGACCGCGCTCGCACTTCGGCAGTCGAACGGACGGGCACCGCTCGCCCGCGCCATCGTGGCAAAGCGCTTCCGGCCCGCGGTCGTGCCGGAAGCCGCGCAACGTCCGACGTTACATCCGGTAACCCGTGCCGCAGTGCAGCATTGCGTCGCCCGCCACGGTTTTAAGAATCGCTTAAGTCTTCGACGGCACCATCCGCAACCAGTACCCGATGGTTATCTTGAAAAGGAGGAAAGCGATGAGCGCCGTAGAAGCACCCGCGGGCCGCCCGGCCGCGCCCCCTGCAAAGAAGACGATGCTGCGCCGCCTGCTCAGTCATCATGAAATCGCGACGTTGCTCGTGCTGCTGCATGCACCGATCGGCGCGAACGCCAAACCCGAATTGCCCGCGCTGCAGGAAGCCGGCCTCGTCGAAATGGTCAAGCTCGACCCCGATACGGCCCCGAGCTTCCGGCTGACCGAAGACGGCACTGCCGTCCTGAAAGGGCTCGGCTACCGCTGAGCCGCCGGCTTCACCCTTTCCCTCTTTCCCCCTTCCCGCACGACACCGATCCCCGCGACCCGCCGGCCACGCCGGCGAGTCGCGTCACCCTGCCCGCTCCTGCAGCATCAACCGGTATTCCGTCGGCGTCACGCCGACCGTCGCCTTGAACTGGCGCGTGAACGCGCTGTGATCCGTGTAGCCGCATAGCGCCGCGACGTCGGTCACCTTGTCGTGGGTGACCAGCAGCGCGGTGGCCGCGTCGAGCCGCGTCTTCAGCAGCACCTGGCGCGGCGTCAGGTGGAACACCTTGTGGAAGTAGCGTTCGAGCTGCGCGACCGACATCCCGGCCATCTGCGCGAGCTGCTTCAGGTTCAGCGGCTGCACGTAGTGATCCTGGATGTGCTGGACCACGTCGGCGAGCCGGCTGTACGCCGGGTGCGATCCCTCGTGCGCCTTCAGGTCGCGCGAGATGCCCGCGAGGCCGACCACCCGGCCCGCGGCGTCGCGCAGCGGCTCCTTGCAGGTCAGGCACCAGCCCGGCTGGCGGCCCGGATACAGGTGCAGCTCGAGCTGGTCCATCAACTGCTGGCCGGCGTTGATCGTCGCCATGTCCTGCTCGAAGTAACTCCGGCCGAAGCGGCGCGGAAACACCTCGTCGGCCGTCTTGCCGAGCAGGTCGCGCTTGTCCTTGTAGCCGCAGCGCATCGCCAGCGTGCGATTGACGAGCGCGTAGCGGCCGCTCCCGTCCTTCACGAAAAACGCGACATCCGGCAGCGCATCGAATACCGGTTCGAGCAGGCGGAAATGCGCGAGCATCGCACCGAGATCGGCGTTGTCGGGCTGGTAGCGCAATGTGTCGGACAGGCTCATGGGCGGTACGGCAAGCAAGGTCGTCATCCCGGCAACCGCGAAGCGAGTGGCAGATGGCGTCGATTATAGGAGCGCCCCTTAGATCGCGTCGCGCCGAACGCGGGGCAGGCAAGACGACGGCCGGTTGCATCGCGTGTCCCGGCCGTTTCCGTCGGTCGGCTGGACAAGTTGCGCACGCAACTACTACGCCACTACGCGGCAGTGCGCGGCCGGCAGTCGCTCCGCTTGCACCGCTGCCGCCGCAGCGCATCGACACGCCGGCGCAACGCACCCGAATCCGTCATCCTAAAAATGCCGACGGCCCGCGTCTTGGCGGGTTTGCGCATTCGTGATGACGATTTCGGCATATATCAGGGTTATCGACGATATGCCGATATCGTCGCCGGCCACGCATCGAACGCGCAAGACGCACGTATTTTCGCTATCTAGACTTCGCTTCACGGTCGCGAGACGACATCCCGCCGCTGCCGGAATCGGCACGCGCGGCCGACCGCATCCGCCGCCGCGCACGCCGATTCCGGCACAGCGCGCGCAGCACGCGACAAGCACGCACGGCCTGCACGTCGGCCTGCGGACCGATACGTCTCGCCCGGTTTACCGGCGCCGGCCCGCATGCCGGCGGCGGCCCAACCACGCCATCAAGGGGAAGTGAAAGTGAAGCTGAAGGTATCGCACGTCGCGCTGGCCGCCGCCTGCGCACTGTCGGGCGCGCACGCCGTCGCCGCCGACGTCGTCAAGATCGGTTTCGCCGCACCGCTGACCGGCCCGCAGTCGAATTACGGCACGGACATGCAGAAGGGCGTGCAGCTCGCGATCGCCGATTTCAACGCGACGCATCCGACGATCGGCGGCAAGCCGGTCACGTTCCAGCTCGACTCGCAGGACGACCAGGCCGACCCGCGCACCGGCACGACGGTCGCGCAGCGGCTGATCGACGACAACGTCCGCGGGATCATCGGCCACTTCAACTCGGGCACCAGCATCCCCGCGTCCGACCTGTACGATCGCGCGGGGCTGCCGCAGATCTCGATGGCGACGTCGCCGCAATACACGGCGCGCGGCTACAAGACGACCTACCGGCTGCTGACGAGCGACGCGCAGGCCGGCCGCATCGTCGGCACGTACGCGGTGAAGACGCTGCGCTTCAAGCGCATCGCGATCATCGACGACCGCACGGCCTACGGCCAGGGCATCGCCGACGAATTCGCGAAGGCCGTGGAAGCGGCCGGCGGCACGATCGTCAAGCGCGACTTCACGAACGACAAGGCGCTCGATTTCTCGGCGATCCTGACCAACCTGAAGGGCGTGAATCCGGACGCGGTCTTCTACGGCGGCGGCGATGCGCAATCGTCGCCGATGATCCGCAAGATGCGCCAGCTCGGGATGAAGTCGGCGTTCGTGACGGGCGAGATGTCGCGCTCGCCGACGTTCCTGAAGGTCGGCGGCGACGCGGCCGAAGGCGCGATCGTCTACATGGGCGGGCTGCCGAAGGAAAAGATGCCGGGCTTCTCCGGCTACGCCGCACGCTACAAGGCGCGCTTCAACGAAGACGTGATCACGTACTCGCCGTACTCGTACGACGGAACGATCGCGCTGCTCACCGCGATGAAGGAAGCGAATTCGACCGATCCGAAGGTGTACACGCCGTACCTCGGCAAGGTGTCGATCAAGGGCGTGTCGGCCGCGAGCATCGCGTACGACCCGAAGGGCGACCTGAAGGATGCGCCGGTGACGATCTACAAGGTCGAGCGCGGCGCGTTCAAGCCGGTCGACACGATCGCCGGCAACTGATTACGCGGGCCCCTGCCTCGCGCGGCGCGCCAGCGGCTCACCGGCCGCCCGCGCTGCGCGCACTTCGGCTGCATGGTCCGAAGCCGTTCCCGGCACGCGCCCGCGTGCAGGCATTTCGCGCTCCTGTAGAATCCCCCCACCCGCTTTGACGCCTCGTCTCCGCCGTGCCCCATCCCGGTGCGGCGGCGCGTGTTGCGTGCCTCACCCGGCACGCGGCATGCTTCGACGACGCAAGCCGCGCCTTGTCAGTCCATGCCGATAGCGGGCTCTGGAGACGCAGCACCGACAACAACATTCGAAAACCGATCGTCCTGACCATGCAAGCTTCCGAATTGAGCGGCGTGCCTCGCGCCGCCGAACGCGCGCTCACGCGCAGCGACTACAAGACCCTTGGCCTTGCCGCACTCGGCGGCGCCCTCGAGTTCTACGACTTCATCATCTTCGTGTTCTTCGCGCCGGCGATAGGACAACTCTTCTTCCCGCACGACATTCCCGACTGGCTGCGCCAGTTGCAGACGTTCGGCATCTTCGCGGCCGGCTATCTCGCGCGCCCGCTCGGCGGCGTGATCATGGCGCACTTCGGCGACCTGTTCGGCCGCAAGCGGATGTTCACGCTGAGCGTGCTGATGATGTCGGTGCCGACGCTGCTGATGGGCCTGCTGCCCACCTACGACACGATCGGCATCCTCGCGCCGGTGTTGCTGCTGCTGTTTCGCGTGCTGCAGGGCGCGGCGGTCGGCGGCGAAGTGCCGGGCGCGTGGGTGTTCGTGTCCGAGCACGTGCCGTCGCGCCATATCGGCTACGCATGCGGCACGCTGACCGCGGGCCTGACGGCCGGCATCCTGCTCGGCTCGCTCGTCGCGGCCGGCATCAACAGCCGCTACTCGACGGCCGAAGTCGCCGCGTTCGCGTGGCGCATCCCGTTCCTGCTCGGCGGCGTGTTCGGGCTGTTCTCCGTGTACCTGCGCCGCTGGCTGCATGAAACGCCGGTGTTCGCCGAGATGAAGGCGAAGAAGGCGCTCGCGGCCGAGATTCCGCTGAAGGCGGTATTGCGCGACCACGGCCGCGCGGTGATCGTGTCGATGCTGCTCACGTGGATGCTGTCGGCTGCGATCGTCGTCGTGATCCTGATGACGCCCGCGCTGCTGCAGAAGCAGTTCCACCTGACGCCGGCGACGACGCTGTTCGCGAACAGCGTCGCGACGCTGTGCCTGACGGCCGGCTGCATCACCGCGGGTTCGCTCGCGGGCTGGATCGGCGCGAAGCGCGTGCTCGGCATCGGCGGCATCGGGTTGGCTGCGTGCTACTACCTGCTGTTCGTGCAGGTCGCGGCCGATGCGTCGACGCTGCCGCTCTACTACGGGATCGCGGGCTTCATGGTCGGCACGATCGGCGCGGTGCCGTTCGTGATGGTGAAGAGCTTCCCGGCCGTCGTGCGCTTCTCGGGCATCTCGTTCTCGTACAACGTCGCGTATGCGATCTTCGGCGGCCTCACGCCGGTGATCGTGTCGCTGATGATGAAGTCGAATCCGCTCGCACCGGTCGTGTACGTCGCGGCGATCTGCGTGCTCGGCGCGATTGCCGTGCAGTTCTCGAAGGATGCGAAGGAAGTGCAGGGCACGCACTGAACGCCGGCGCCCGCGCGCCCGCCGGATGAACGAAGGGCCGAATCCCGCGGCGTGCGGGATTCGGCCCTTTCGACTTGCCTGCGCGTAGCGGCGCGCGTCCGGTCAGTTCAACGCAGCACGCCGTACGACGAACTCGGCCGGCGCAACGCGTCGATGCTCGCGCCGCCGGCGCCGGTGACGAACAGCAGCAGGAACCCGCCGGAAATCGCAACGTTCTTCCAGAAGTGAATCACCATGTCGTGCTGGACGGCCGCGTTGGTCGCGTCCCAGAAATTGTGCCCGACCATCGCGGTCGCGATCGTGTAGACCGCCATCAGCAACGCGAGCGGCCGTACCTTGTAGCCGACGATCAACAGCAGGCCGCCCAGCCCCTCGATGGCGACGACGATCGGCGCGACGACCTGTTGATAGGGCACGTTCATCGTGTGCAGGTACGCGACGAAATCGCTGTAGCCGAGCAGTTTCATGATGCCGCCCCACAAGAACAACGCCGCCAGCGCCAGGCGTGCGAAAAAAATGACGCCGGAATCGACGGTACGCGTCATGCCTCTCTCCTCGTATGCAATTCGGCCGCCCGCCCGGGTGCGCCCGTGCGGTTCGGCGCCGCGCGGCCCCGGAAGGGCGCGCGGCAAATGGGCCAGCATAGAGGGTCTTTTCGCGGTGTCCAAGAAAAAGGTTGTAGCAAATCTTTACACCGCGGCGGCGGCGCCGGCAGCCCGGCGCGCTGACAAACGCGTTTAGCCCGCGTCGCTCAACAGCACGCCCTTCTTGAAGATGAAGCAGCCGTAGCCGCGCGTTTCGCCGGTGACGATCACCGCGTACGTCTGCTGCGCGCGCTCATAGAACGCGAAACGCTCGACGCCGGTAAGCGGCACTGAACGCCCTTCCGCGCGGTCGATCTCGGCCTGCACTTCGCGCTGCACGGGCGGCACCACGGCGGCATCGCCGACGACTTCCATCCGCCACGCGGGCGTGTCGACGAACGTATCGAGCGGCAGCACCGACAGCACTGCGCGCACGACGCGCGCCGAATCGGCGCCGTCGATCCGCAGCGCACGGCCGACCACCGTGTGCTCCGCGACGGATTCCGCGGGGAAATTCGCATCGCAGATCGCGATTTCGTCGCCGTGACCCATCGCGCGCAGCGTGTGCAGGATGTCGGCGTGCAGCAGCGGATCGAGATTCTTCAACATGTGGGCTAGTCTCCGGGTTCAGGAACGAATCGCATAACGTTACCCGATCCCGGCGGCCGCGGTGCATACATCGTTCAGGTCACGACGCCGCGGCCGGCATTTCGTCGATGAAACCCGTGACCGATGCGAGGCGGCCCGACGCGTCGACGGTGCCGAAGTCCGAGCCCTTCACGATCGCCGCGCCGTCGGGCGACACGAGCGCCCACGAGAATCGCAGGTGCTGGCCGAACGCGTCGACGTCGGTCGTGCGCCGGAAGCGGTATGCGGGGAAACGTTGCTGCACGGCGGCGATCATCGTGTCGATGCCCGCATGGCCGTCGCCGGCCATCAGCGGATCGCGATAGGCCGCGTCGCTCGCGTACGTCGCATCGATCAGCGCGCGGCGGCGCACGACGTCGGGTTCGTTCCAGGCGTCGAAGTAGCGGTCGATCAGATCGGCGTGAACGGACGATGCGGATTGAGCGGTGTTCATGGCGAGGCTCCTTGTGTCGGTGACGAACTTTGTCGCGGACGTTTCGTGTCCGCGTGCCGCTATCGTCGCCCGGCCGGCGGGGGCGGTCGATTACGCGGGAGGTAAGGAAATCGCGCCGGCCACGCGCCGCATGCCCACGCGCAACCGCCACGTGCATCGCAACGAAAACGGGCGCCCGAAGGCGCCCGCATCGTCTTGCCGCCGCCCCCGCTGCGCGTCAGGTCACCGGCGCCGGATTGAACAGCGTCAGCGCGTTCGCGAGCTTCCATTGCTCGGCCCACGTGCGGCGCTTGCCGCTGGCGACGTCGAGCATCAGCCGGAACAGTGCCCAGCCCGTGTCCTCGATCGTCGCCGCGCCGGTCGCGATCTGCCCCGCATCGAGATCCATCAGGTCGTGCCAGCGGCGCGCGAGATCGCTGCGCGTCGCGACCTTGATCACCGGCACCTGCGCGAGGCCGTACGGCGTGCCGCGGCCGGTCGTGAAAATGTGCAGGTTCATCCCCGCCGCGAGCTGCAGCGTGCCGCAGATGAAATCGCTCGCGGGCGTCGCCGCGTACAGTAGCCCCTTTTGCCGCGCGCGATCGCCGGGGCGCACGACGCCGGCGATCGGCGCGCTGCCCGACTTCACGATCGACCCCATCGCCTTCTCGACGATGTTCGACAGGCCGCCCTTCTTGTTGCCCGGCGTCGTGTTCGCGCTGCGGTCGACGCGGCCGCGCTGCAGGTAACGGTCGTACCAGTCCATCTCGCGGATGATCTCGCGGGCGACGTCCTCGTTCGCCGCGCGCGACGTGAGCTGCGCGACGCCGTCGCGCACTTCGGTCACCTCCGAGAACATGATCGTCGCGCCCGCGCGCACCAGCAGGTCGGCCGCGAAGCCGACCGCCGGATTCGCGGTGAGCCCCGAGAACGCGTCGCTGCCGCCGCACTGCACGCCGACGACGAGATCCGACGCCGGGCAGGTTTCGCGACGGCGGCGGTTCAGCCGATCGAGATGCGATTCGGCCATCTTCATGATCGAGTCGATCATCGAGTTGAAGCCGACGTGCGCGGCGTCCTGCAGGCACACCACGCCGCCGTTGTCCGTCGCGCCGTCGGCCGCCACCGGAATCGCGCCCGGCGGCAGCAGGCGCTCGGGCTGCAGCTTCTCGCAGCCGAGGCTCACGGTCATCACTTCGCCGCCGAAGTTCGGATTCAGGCTGATGTTGCGCAGCGTGCGGATCGGGATGTCGGCGTCGGGCGCGTCGATCGCGACGCCGCAGCCGTACGTGTGTTCGAGCCCGACCACGTCGTCGACGTTCGGGTAGCGCGGCAGCAGTTCGTCCTTGATCCGCTTCACCGCATGCTCGACGACGCCCGACACGCACTGCACGGTCGTCGTGATCGCAAGGATGTTGCGCGTGCCGACCGAGCCGTCGGCATTGCGAAAGCCCTCGAACGTATAGCCTTCGAGCGGCTCGAGCGGCGGCGCGGCACGCGTGGCGAGCGGCAGGTCGTCGAGGCCCGGCGGCTCGGGCATGCGCATCGTGCGCTCGTTGACCCAGCTGCCGCGCCGCAGGTCGGTCAGCGCATAGCCGATCACCACGTTGTAGCGAACGACCGGGTCGCCGGCCGCGAGGTCGACGAGCGCAACCTTGTGCCCCTGCGGCACGCCTTCGCACAGCGTCAGCCCGTCGGCGAACGTCGCGCCTGCGGGCAGACCGCCGTCGTTGACGACGATCGCGACGTTGTCGTCCGGATGCACGCGGATGTAGAGAGGGGAAGCAGTCATGGAATTCCTGGTGCTATCTGCGATATCGTTAGTCATCATACGACATTCAACCTCAATCGACGATGCTGCGTAAACCCTTATCCGGAAAGACCCTACCCTTGACTGGCCAGCAAACCGCTTGCGCCGCTCATTCGTGCGTTGTACGATGACATACAACGACATCGCCAATATGGCTCGGATGCCGTACCGACGAACCCCGCACTCGCGCTAGACGGACGACCCAACCATGACTTCACCGCAAGAACTCAAACAGATCATCTCCCACGGCCTGCTGTCGTTTCCGCTGACGGATTTCGACGCCGACGGCAGCTTCCGCCCGTCCACCTATGCCGAGCGCCTGGAATGGCTGGCGCCGTATGGCGCGAGCGCACTGTTCGCGGCCGGCGGCACCGGCGAATTCTTCTCGCTCACGCAGCGCGAGTATTCGGACGTGATCCGCGTCGCGACGGAAACCTGCAAGGGCAAGGTGCCGATCCTCGCCGGTGCGGGCGGCGCGACGCGCGTGGCGATCGAATATGCGCAGGAAGCCGAGCGCCTCGGCGCGAGCGGCGTGCTGCTGATGCCGCACTACCTGACCGAAGCGAGCCAGGAAGGGATCGCCGAGCATGTCGAGCAGGTCTGCCGCGCGCTGAAGATCGGCGTCGTGGTGTACAACCGCGCGAATTCGAAGCTGAATGCCGACATGCTCGAGCGCCTCGCCGACCGTTGCCCGAACCTGATCGGCTTCAAGGACGGCGTCGGCGAAATCGAAAGCATGGTCACGATCCGCCGCCGCCTCGGCGATCGTTTCGCGTACCTCGGCGGCCTGCCCACGGCCGAAGTCTATGCGGCCGCGTACAAGGCGCTCGGCGTGCCGGTGTACTCGTCGGCGGTGTTCAACTTCATCCCGAAGACGGCGATGGAATTCTACGAAGCGATCGCGAAGGACGACCACGCGACGGTCGGCCGCCTGATCGACGCGTTCTTCCTGCCGTACCTGAAGATCCGCAATCGCCGCGCAGGCTACGCGGTCAGCATCGTGAAGGCGGGCGCGAAGCTCGTCGGCCACGACGCGGGCCCGGTGCGCGCCCCGCTCGTCGACCTGACCGACGCCGAAGCGGCCGAGCTCGACGTGCTGATCAAGAAGATGGGCCCGCAGTAAGCGGGATTCGCCGGCGGCGCGGGGCCTTCATCGGCACGGCGCGCCGGCTCCCGCACTCGTCCGTATCCGTATCACGCGATGGCCGCGCGGCTCGACGAGCCGGCGCGGCCACTTCATTACATCTGTGCGATCGCGCCGATGATCCGCTGCCGCACGCTCGCGAGCGTACGCTGCGTCTCGTCGATCCCTTTGCGCGCCGCAAGCGGCCGGCCGCGCGCCGGCGACTCGGCTCCCACGATCTGTTCCAGCACGTCGCGGTCGACGACCGCATCGAAGAACCGCCCGACGGTGAACATCGCGTACTGCTTCGCGGTGGCGAGATGCGTATTGGCCTGCGTGAGCGCGTCGGCGCGCTGCGCACCGTTCGGCGCGTCGATACTGCGACGATGCTTCAGCGCGAACACCACCGCCTGCATGTCGTACTTGAAGCGCTCGACGGCTCTGCCGAAGATCAACGAATGCGGATCGGAGCCCGCGACGGGCCGCCCCTGGTTGATCGTCACGTCGAATTCGCTGCCGCCCAGCTCGCGCTGCAGCGCGAACAGCGCGTCGGCCAGCACGCGCCCTTCGCTGTATTCGCCGATCTGGGTGCGAACCGATTTCGCGACGTCGCCGATCGCTTTCCACAATCCGGCCGCGAACAAGTGGTCGCCACGCTTGCTGATATTCATCGGATGGTTCCTTATTGTCTTGTGCGTTCTCTCAGGCTCGCCTGCGGGCCAGACGGCCCGCGGCTTCGCTACTGTAAGAGAAACGCGGGCAACAGGAAAGCCGACATCTCCCCCCGTCTGCGCATCACCGAGAGCACCATTTGATGTCGTTATTGAAACCAGCGGCAGCAAGCTATGGACGCGCGACCGGCGCCTGCTGGCTGCAGCGGAGCGCCTGGAACTCGTCGCCCGCTCCGCTCACTGACCGGGCGAAACCGGCACGAAAGCCCGCGTTGAATAAAAAAGGCGGCGGGGCCCGTGGGCCCCGCCGCCGTGTTTCGACGTGCCGGAACGCGTCCCTTCCGGGACGCTGCGTTCAGCGGTTACGCCACGTCACCCCGCCTTGCCGTCGCGCAGCCGCGGAATCGCCAGCGGATTGCTTTCCTGCAGCCCTTCGGGCAAGAGGTCGTCCGGGAAGTCCTGATAGCACACCGGCCGCAGGAATCGCTCGATCGCGGTCGCTCCGACCGACGTGACGGACGGGTTCGACGTGGCGGGGAACGGGCCGCCGTGCACCATCGCATCGCACACTTCGACGCCGGTCGGGTAGCCGTTGACGAGCAGGCGCCCGGCCTTGCGTTCGAGGATCGGCAGCAGCCGGCGCGCGAGCGGCTTGTCGTCGGCATCGATCTGCAGCGTGGCCGTCAACTGACCTTCGAGCGCGTCGAGCACGCGCGCGACTTCGTCGAGATCGCGGCAGCGCACGATCAGCGACGCCGGCCCGAACACCTCGTGACTGAACGCCGGCTCGGCCAGGAACGCCTGCGCGCCGACTTCGTACAGCGCGCCGCCCGCCTGGCAGTCGGTCTGCGCAGCCTCGCCCGCGCCAATTTCGCGCACGCCGGGCAGCTCGGCGAGCTTGCCGCGACCGTTGCGGTACGCATCGGCGATGCCGCGCGTGAGCATCACGCCGGCCGGCTTCTTCGCGAGCGCCTGCGCGGCGACCGTCTCGAAGCGGTCGAGATCGGGACCGTCGATCGCGAGCACGAGGCCCGGATTGGTACAGAACTGGCCGACGCCGAGCGTCAGCGAATCGACGAAGCCCGTCGCGATCGCGTCGCCGCGCGCGGCCAGCGCGGCCGGGAACAGCACGACGGGGTTGATGCTGCTCATTTCCGCATAGACGGGAATCGGCTGCGGGCGCGCGTTCGCGAGCTGCACGAGCGCCATCCCGCCCTGCCGGGAACCGGTGAAACCGACGGCCTGGATCGCCGGGTGGCTGACCAGCGCCGCGCCGGTCACGCGGCCGGGGCCGACCAGCAGCGAGAACACGCCGGCCGGCATGCCGGTTTTCGCGACCGCGGCGCGGATCGCACGGCCGACCAGCTCGGACGTGCCGAGGTGCGCTTCATGCGCCTTCACGATCACCGGGCAGCCGGCCGCGAGTGCCGACGCGGTATCGCCGCCGGCCACCGAGAACGCGAGCGGGAAATTGCTCGCGCCGAACACGGCGACGGGCCCGAGCGCGATTTTCTGCAGCCGCAGGTCCGAACGCGGCAGCGGCGTGCGGGCCGGCTGCGCGGGATCGATCGACGCGGCAAGGAAGCGCCCGTCGCGCACGACGCGCGCGAACAGCCGAAGCTGGCCGACGGTGCGGCCGCGCTCGCCCTGCAGCCGCGCGACCGGCAGGCCCGTTTCGGCATGCGCGCGCTCGATCAGCGCATCGCCGAGCGCGACGATTTCATCGGCGATCGCGTCGAGAAACGCCGCACGGGCCGCGAGCGGCTGCGTGCGGTACGCGTCGAACGCGTCGCGTGCGAGTTCGCACGCGCGGTCGACGTCGGCCTGCGTCGCGACGCCGAACGCCGGAACGTCGATCGGCGCACCCTTCGTCGGGTCGAACGCGTGCAAGGTTCCGGCCGAGCCGACCACCGCTTCGGCGCCGATCAGCATCTCTCCTGTCAGTTGCATGGGGTGTGCTCCGTGGTTCGGGAATGGATTGCTCATTGTAGCTCAACAGATACGATGTCTGCCGACGGCATCGCGCCGCCCGCGAAGGCGCCGACGATACACCCGCCAGCCTCGCGCGGCCAGCGAATCCCGTTCTTCCCATATTGTGACGACGATTCCCGAGGGAAAACCCGAGGTTTCTGGATTCGCCTATCGTCAATAAACTTTCGCTCATGTCATACGACGACGTACATTTAAAGTGAGCAATCAGACCTCCCCTCGCGATCTCCCGCTCGACCTCGCGCGCACCGCGCGTCGAACCGCCGTGCGCTACTGGATCCTGGCGATGCTGTTCGTCGTCACGACGCTCAACTACGCGGACCGCGCGACGCTGTCGATCACGGGCACGCCGATCCGCAAGGCGTTCGGCATCGATCCGGTGACGATGGGCTACATCTTCTCGGCATTCAGCTGGGCGTACGTGCTCGCGCAACTGCCGAGCGGCTGGCTGCTCGACCGCTTCGGCGCGCGGCGCGTGTATGCGGCGAGCATCTTCCTGTGGTCGGCGTTCACGCTGCTGCAGAGCACGATCGGCCTCGGCGGCAGCGCCGCGTTCGCGGTCGCCGCGCTGTTCGCGATGCGCTTCGCGGTCGGCATCGCGGAAGCGCCCGCGTTTCCGGCGAACGCGAAGGTCGTCGCGAGCTGGTTCCCGACCGCCGAGCGCGGCACGGCATCGGCGATCTTCAACGCCGCGCAGTATTTCGCGGCCGTCGTGTTCTCGCCGCTGATGGCGTGGCTCACGCATGCATACGGCTGGCACCACGTGTATCTGTGGCTCGGTCTCGCCGGCATCGCGCTTGCCTGCCTGTGGCTGCGCGTGATGAAGGATCCGGTCGACCATCCGGGCGTGAATCGCGCGGAGCTCGAGCATATCGAACAGGGCGGCGGCCTGGTGCGGTCGACGGGCCGGCCTACCGGCGCACGCGGCAACGGCGGCGCCTCCGAAGGCAGCCGCGTGGCGGGTTGGTACTACGTGCGCCAGCTACTGTCGAACCGGATGCTGCTCGGCGTCTATCTCGGCCAGTACTGCGTGAACGTGCTGACGTACTTCTTCCTCACGTGGTTCCCGATCTACCTCGTGCAGGCGCGCGGGATGTCCCTGCTGAAGGCCGGCTTCATGACGTCGCTGCCGGCGATCTGCGGGTTCCTCGGCGGCGTGCTCGGCGGGATGCTGTCGGACGCGCTGATCCGCCGCGGCGTGTCGCTGACGCTCGCACGCAAGATTCCGATCGTCGGCGGGATGGCGCTGTCGATGGCGATCATCGGCTGCAACTACGTCGACAGCGAAGCGCTGGTCATCGCGCTGATGGCCGTGTCGTTCTTCGGCAAGGGGATCGGCTCGCTCGGCTGGGCCGTCGTCGCGGATACCGCGCCGAAAGAGGCGATCGGCCTGTCGGGCAGCCTGTTCAACATGTTCGGCAATACGGCGGGCATCGTCGCGCCGATCGCGATCGGCTACCTCGTCGGCGCGAGCGGCTCGTTCAACGGCGCGCTCGTGTTCGTCGGGTTGAACGCGCTCGTCACCGTGTTCAGCTATCTCGTGATCGTGAAGGACATCAAGCGCGTCGAACTGCGTCATCGCGACGCGTGAAGTTCGACCTTAGAGAAACGGCGGCCGCGTAGCAGCGGCCGCCGTTTTTTTGCATCGAATCGACGTCAGGTCGACACATGCACGACGCGCAGCATGTCGTGCACGTCGGACGTCATCAGCGCGAGGAACGCAAGCAGGCCGACGTAGCAGAGTGCGTAGGTCGTCTTCGTCTCGATCGACGTCGCGTAGTACACCCGATTCTCCGGCGCGTCGGGATCGTAGCGCCACGCGCGCTTCAGTTGCGGCAGCGCGAGGATCGCCATCACGATCAGCAGCGGGCTCGGCCGATACACGAACAGCGCGATCAGCACCGGCACGCCGGCGAACCAGATGCGCGGCGACAGCACCGCGGTGATCCGCCCGCCGTCGAACGGCGACAGCGGAATCATGTTGAAGAGATTCAGGAAGAAACCCGTGTACGACAGCGCGAGCAGCAGGTTGCTGTCGTAGTGGCGCGCGGCCGCATAGCAGGCCAGTGCGCCGAGCGTACCGACGAACGGCCCGGCGAGCCCGACGTATGCCTCCGTTTCCGCGTCGTGCGGCATTTCCTTCAACTGGATCCACGCGCCGACGAACGGGATGAAGGTCGGCAGCCCGACGTCGAGCCCGCGCCGCTGCGCGGCGAGGTAATGGCCGGCTTCGTGCACCAGCAGCAATGCGACGAAACCGGCCGCGAAACGCCAGCCGTAGAACAGCGCATAGACCGCGATCGACGCGAGCATCGTGCCGGCCGATACGAGCACCTTGCCGAGCTTCAGGCCGCCGAAGATCAGCAGCAACAGCTTGGTCATTCCTTGCGCTCCGTGGCGGATGCGTCGGCGACGGCCGGCACCGCGGCCGCCTTCGGCTTGCGCCCGAAGAAGCGCTTGAGCGCCGCTCCGCCGGCCAGCAGCGCGACCGCGCCGCTCTTGAAGAACTTCGCCGCGAACGCGCCGATCAGCGCGAGCAGCCCGAGCTTTTTCGCACCGACGCCGACGATCAGCGCCGCGAGCCCGTACTCGGCGACGTGGTCCGTCGACTTGTTGAAATCGGCATAGCGCTTGCCGTCGTTGAAGCTGATGTTCGCCAGCAGCGCGTCGGCCGATGCCTTGTACTTGGGCAGATCGGCGAGCGTCGACGCCATCGTCAGCGACAGGTAGCCGTCGCGGCCGAGCACGAGCGTCCGATAGTTCACGCCGTCGTTCCCGGCATTCGGCGCCGCGCCCTTGTCGCGGATGATCGCCGACCACACGAGCCGGTGCGTGGCCGCGTCGTATGCGGGCGCCTTCGCCCAGCCGACCACCTCGGTTTCGGGCAGGCCGCGCTCCTTGCGCGCCGGGTTGTTCGCCTCGGTGCCGGCCTGCAGGCTTTTCAGCAGTTCGTCGGGCTTCCAGTCCTTCGCGTCGTCGTCGCGGATGTAGCCGCTCGGCTCGAACGACACGACAGAGATCCAGTCGGCGTCGGGATCGTCGGGCAGCACGAGGCCGACCAGCTTCGATTCGTCGATCGCGTTGCCCATCGAACGCAGGTAGCGGCCGGCCTCGGCGGCCGGCACGAACGATTCGCCGGCCTTCAGCTTCAGCACGGCTTCGTGTTTCACGTCGATGTCGGTCGGCCCCTTCACGACCGCTTCGTTGGCGGCCGCGGCGGCGGCCCTCATTTCCACCTGCGCAGCTTCGGTCTGCGCGTGGCCGCTGGTCGCGGCGAGTGCGAGCGTCGCCACGCAGGCGAGCCGGACGGCGAGTTTTTTCATTGTTGGATTCCCCTGGAATGCCTTGTTGTCGATGTGCGCGGCGGCCGGCCCATGCGTTGTCGTCGCGGGTCCGGCGCCGCCTCTCAGGTGGCACGGGGGCTATGGTAACGCAGCGGCTGCGCGCGCCGGGGTGGGCGTGGCGCGGCGCTTACCTCGCAGGTAATGCCAAAGCGGCGCGGGATTGCCTATCATCTGCGCCATGAACCCGACCGCCGCCCTCCATTCGCCCTCCCCGTCCGCCGGCCGCGCGTCCGGCATCGGTCCGCTGCTGCGCACGTGGCGGCAACGCCGGCGCCTGAGCCAGATGGCGCTCGCGCTCGACGCGGAGGTTTCCGCGCGCCACCTGAGCTTCGTCGAATCGGGCCGCGCGCAGCCGAGCCGCGAGATGGTGCTGCATCTGGCCGAACGCCTCGACGTGCCGCTGCGCGAACGCAATGCGCTGCTCGTCGCGGCCGGCTTTGCGCCGCTGTTTCGCGAACGGCCGTTTTCGGACCCGGAACTGGATGCGGCGCGTCATGCGGTCGAGGCCGTGCTGCGCGGGCACGAGCCGTACCCGGCGCTTGCGGTGGACCGCCACTGGACGCTGCTCGCGGCGAACCGGATGCTCGGCGCGCTGGTCGCGCAGGCCGATCCGGCGCTGCTGCAGCCGCCCGTCAACGTGCTGCGGTTGAGCCTGCATCCGGACGGTCTCGCATCGCAGATCGTCAACTGGCACGAATGGCGCGCGCACATCCTGCATCGGTTGCAGCGGCAGATCGATGCGAGCGGCGATCGCACGCTGCATACGCTGCGCGACGAACTCGCCGCGTATCCGGCGCCGGCCGGCCAGCCCGACGACGCGCCCGCGCGCACCGATTTCGCGGATATCGCCGTGCCGCTGCGGTTGCGCACGGCGAGCGGCGAGCTGACGTTCTTCAGTACGACGACGGTGTTCGGCACGCCGGTCGACGTGACGCTGTCGGAACTGGCGATCGAGGCGTTCTTTCCGGCGAATCCGGAAACGGTGGATGCGATGCGGGCGCTGGCGGACGCGTTGCCGGCGGCGTAGCGCCGGCCGGCGCGCCGGCATCGCGCCCGATCAGCGGCGCTCGAGCGCCAGCTTCACGCCCAGCACCAGCAAGACGACGCCGCTGACGCGATGCATGCGCGTCAGGATGCGCGGGTTGCGGCGGATCGACGCCGACAGCAGGCCGGCGAACAACGCGACCGGCCCCTTGACGAGAAACGTCAGCCCGGCGAACGTCGCGCCGAGCACGAACAGCGACAGCATCGGATGCGGGGCGCCCGCCGGAACGAATTGCGGCAGGAATGCCAGATAGAAAAGCGCGACTTTCGGGTTCGACACGTTGGACAGCGCGCCTTGCGCGAACGTCCGGAGCCGCGATGCCGGCGCATTGCCGTTGCCCGCGAGCGTCAATTCGCCCGACGAACGCAGCAGCGTGATGCCGAGGTACAACAGGTACAGCGCGCCGATCGCCTTCAGCGCGGTGAACAGCCATTCGGATGCCTGAAGCAGCGCACCCAGCCCGAGCGTCGCGAGCATCGTATGGACGAGCAGCCCGACGCTGACGCCCGCGGCGGTCACAAGGCCCGCGCGCGTGCCGCCGGACAGCGTGCGCGACATCACGAGCACCATGTCCTGGCCCGGCGTCAGAATGATCAGAAGGGAGGTGGCCATGAACGGCAACCAGGCGACGTGCGGCATCGGGAAGCTCCTGAAAGTGGCGCCGCGGCGGGCGGGGATCGCGCGCCCGGGCCGGGCAGTCGTCAGATTATCGGCAACTTCCGTTGGAGATTGGATGCAAACTCGGCTACTTTCCGCTATGTATTTGGAGTTATTCTCCAATACTCGTATTGCGGGTAGCCAAAAATGCCAATCAAACTGGATGCAATCGATCGACGCATTTTGCGTGCATTGCAGCAGAATTCGAACCAGACGAACGCCGACATCGCGCAGCAGGTCGGACTGTCGCCCACGCCGTGCCTGCGCCGCGTTCACCTGCTCGAGGAACAGGGCGTAATCGACGCCTATGTCGCGTTGCTGAACCCGGCGGCCGTCGAGTTGCGCTTCACGGCATTCGTGCGCGTCACGCTGGAGCGCCAGGACAAGACGACGGTCGAACGCTTCGCGCGCGAGATGGAACGGGCGCCGGAAGTGCTCGAATGCCATCTGATGGCCGGCAGCTACGACTATCTGCTGCGCGTGATCGCGAAGGATCTCGACGACTATCAGCGCTTTCAGATGGAAACGCTCACGCAGATCGAGGGCGTACGCAACGTCGAAACCGAGATTCCGCTGAAGCGCATCAAGCAGACGGTACGGCTGCCGATCTAGGTGTCGAGAAACGTCACGGCCTCCCCGGCCGGCTGCCCGTTCAATTCGCCGTCACGCACGACGACCTGCCCGCGCACGACCGTATGCACGGGCCAGCCCGCGACCGCGCATCCGTCGTACGGCGTCCAGCCGCTCACGCTCGCGATCCATTCGTCGCGGATGACCCGCCGCGCGCGCAAGTCGACGATGCTGAAATCGGCGTCGTAGCCGGCCGCAATGCGCCCCTTTCCTTCGATGCCGAAGATGCGCGCCGGCCCGGCGCTGGTCAGGTCGACCAGCCGTTCCAGGCTCAGGCGGCCGGCATTCACGTGATCGAGCATCAGCGGCAGCAGCGTCTGCACGCCGGTCATCCCGCTCGGCGAGCGCGGATACGGGCGGCGCTTTTCGTCGCGCGTATGCGGCGCGTGATCGCTGCCGATGACGTCGACCACGCCGTCGCGGACGGCCTGCCACAGCGCGTCCCGATGATGCCGTTCGCGCACCGGCGGATTCATCTGCGCGAACGTGCCGAGCCGCTCGTAGCAATCCGGCGCATGGAGGCTCAGGTGATGCGGCGTGACTTCGACCGTCACGCGCCGCCGGTGCCGCGCGAGAAACGCCATTTCATCCGCCGTGGACACGTGCAGCACATGCAGTCGGCGCCCTGCCTCCGCGGCCAGTCCGACGATGCGCCGCGTCGCGGCCAGCGCGCTTTGCGCGTCGCGCCAGCGCGGATGGTCGCGCACGTCGCCGCTGGCCTCGGCGATCGCCTTGCGTTCGCGTAGCCGCGCCTCGTCCTCCGCATGCACGGCCATGCGTCGTTGCCCGTTGCGCAGGATCCGGCGCAACACGGTTTCGTCGTCGGCCAGCAGATCGCCGAACGAACTGCCCATGAAGACCTTCACCCCCGCGCAGCCGGGCAAACGTTCGAGCACCGGCAACCGTTCGGCATTGGCGGCCGAGCCGCCGATGTAGAACGCGTAGTCGCACCACGCACGACCGCACGCAAGATCCCGCTTGGCGTTCAGATCCTGCTCGCTCAACGTCAGCGGATGAGTATTGGGCATCTCGAAGATCGTCGTGACGCCGCCGAGCACTGCACCGCGCGTGCCGGCCTCGATGGTCTCCTTGTGCGTGAGCCCCGGTTCGCGGAAATGCACCTGACTGTCGACCACGCCGGGCAGCACGTGCAATCCGCGCGCATCGAGCAGCACGTCGGCGCTCCACGTACCGCGCAACACGCCCAGCGCGACGACGCGGCCATCCACGCACGCGACGTCGATCCGCTCGGCGCCGTTGGGCGTCATCACCGTGCCGCCGTACACCAGCAGATCGACGTGGCGTCGTTCCGGCCGGTCGCAGCGTTCCCGTCGCACCCGCTCGCCCATGAATCAAAACTCGTTCTGGATGTGCTTGTAACCGCGCACCAGCGCATTGTTCGTCCGCGCGACGTCCTCGGAGAAATCGCTCGCGTCGGGCGTCACCTGCGGCAACGCGGCGAGGTCGGTTTCCGGCCCGATGCGTTCGGTCGAGCGCACGTAGAAGCCTGGCGGCAGGCGGCAACCGTCGACGACCGCGTTGTAGCGCACCACGCAGCCGTCGTCGATCGTGCAATTGAACAGCACGCTGTTGAATCCGACGAACACGCCGTCGCCGACCGTGCACGGCCCGTGGACGATCGCGCGATGCGCGATCGACGTGTGCCTGCCGATCGTCACGCTCGCGCCCGATTTCGAATGGATCACGACGCCGTCCTGGATGTTCGAATGCGCACCGATCACGATCGGCGCGATCTGGCCGTCCGCATCCGTTTCGTCGGCGCGGATCACCGCGTACGGGCCGATGAACACGTTCTCCTCGACGATCACACGCCCGCACAGGATGGCGGTCGGGTCGACGAACGCGTTCGGATGAATCTGCGGCAGGTCGCCGCGCGGGTTCTTCCTGATCATGAGGATTCCTGTATGGAAAGGACCTGGCCGCGCTTGAGCCGCTCGAACAGGCCCGGATCGCGCCACTGCGCGACGATGGCTGGCGCGAAGACGATCGCGTCGAGGTCGATGCGGCCCATGCGCGGGTTGAATGCATCGTCGCGGAAGCACTGTGCGTAGCCGGTCTCGGTTTCGTGAACGATCACCGAATACAGTCGCACGTCAGCTTCGCCGTTCGACATCGGCGTGCCCGACAACGCGGCATCGACGAGCCGGAACAGCACGCGCGAGAATTGCTCGGCGCTCGGCGATACCGGCAGCCGCACCCAGCGCTCCGAATGCCGGCTCATGCTTTCGACGTAGTGCGGATCGTCGTCCGACCACAGCGTCACCGCATGGTCGAACGCGTCGATCAGGTCGCGCACGTCGCCCTTGAGCAGCCCGAAGTCGTAGATCATCTGCCCGTGATCCAGCGCATGCGCCTCGAGCAGCAACTCGACGCGGTACGAGTGGCCATGGATCGAATGCGAGCAACGCCGCGTGCTGCAGCCGCGTACGACGTGTGCGTTCTCGAACCGGAACAGCTTGCGGATCAGCATGCGTCGCCTCCTTCGCGTACCGGTGCGGCCCACGCCACTGCATCGTGCGGATGCAGGCTTTCGAGATGGCGCACGTGCACGCGCGGGCTTGCATGGCGATCTTCCAGCGCGGCCTGCACGCGGCGCGCGGCATCCTCGACGAACATCAGGTTCTCGCCGTTCAGCACCGCGAACGCCTGCTCGTCCGCACGCTTGACGGCCGTCTGCACCGGCGTGCCCAGCGCATGCTCGACGCGATCGATGAGGTCGATCAGCCCCAGTGTCGCGCCATCGGCCGGCAGCGCCACGCCGACGACGGCTTCGCTGCGCTGGCTGTGCGGCGTGGCGGCCGTCGCATGCCGTTTCAGCCACGCGGCGACCGCCGCCGGCTCCACGCGATCGTCGCGGCCGAATGCCGCCAGAAACGCCTGTTCGACCCAGTGCCGCGACAGCGCCGCCGAGCACGGGCACGTCGACGAATAGACGATCGTCGCCTGCGCACGCAGCGCGAACGCATCCCCGGCCAGCGTCGCGTCGATCTGCACCGGATAAGCCTTCCAGCCGGCCAGCCCGTCGGTCACGAGCGCGGCGCGACGGGCCAGCAGGTCGAAGCGCAGCCGCACGCGCGCGCTGCGCGTGTCGCAGTCGCGGTGGCTGTCGATCATCGCGCGCAGCATGCGCTGCAAGCCTGCCGGCGACAGCGCTTCACCATCGGCCAGCCGGTCGAGCAGCCCGTACAGCCGCGACATGTGGATGCCTTTCACCCGCGGCGCAGGCAGATCGACCTGGACGTCGGCACGCGCATGCGCGTCGCGCCGGCAGCCGGGCTCCGCCACGACGACGGGCAGATCGACGCCCTGCATGCCGACCCATTCGAGCGGGCCAAGGCCCGGCGCGGCATCGGTCAGTGAAATATCGGGAAGCGCTGCATTCATGTCTGGAATCCGGTGGAGCGCCTTCTCCATCCGGATCGATGCAGGCAGCGCGCGTTCAGGTCAGGGCCAGTCGCGAAACGGGTTGTCCCACGTGGTCCAGTGTTCGGGGCCGGTCGCCATCTCGGCATCGGTCAGCAGGCACGCGTCGAAGCGCGCGCGCAGCGCCGGCTCGTCCATGTCCATGCCGATCAGCACGAGCTCCTGCCGTGCGTCGCCGACGTGCTCGTCCCAGCGTGCGCGGATCTGCGCGACGGCTTCCGGATCCTGCGGCCAGCGCTCGGGCGGCACGGCCGCCCACCAGTGGCCGGCCGGCCCGTGCCGCGCAACCGCGCCCGCCTGCGACCACGAACCGGCGACGGTCGGATGCGTGGCCAGCCAGAAGAACCCCTTCGAGCGGACGACGCCCGGCCATTCGCTTTCGACGAGATCGAGGAAGCGCTGCGGATGGAACGGCCGCCGCGCGCGATAGACGAAGCTGCGAATGCCGTATTCGTCGGTCTCCGGCGTGTGCGTGCCGCGCAGCTCCTGCAGCCAGCCCGGCGCGCGCGACGCCGCGTCGAAGTCGAACAGGCCCGTGTCGAGCACACGCTCGAGCGGCACCTTGCCGAATTCGGCGATCTCGATCCGCGCACGCGGGTTCAGCCCGCGCAGCAGCGCGACCAGCCGCTCGCGCGCGCTGCCGTCGATCAGGTCGATCTTGTTGATCACGAGCACGTCGCAGAACTCGATCTGGTCGATCAGCAGATCGACGACCGTGCGTGCGTCCTCGTCGCCCATCGATTCGCCGCGCGATTGCAGGCTGTCGCGCGACGCGTAGTCGCGCAGGAAATTGAACGCGTCGACCACCGTCACCATCGTGTCGAGCCGCGCGACTTCGCCGAGACTGCGGCCGTCCTCGCCTTCGAACGTGAACGTCTCGGCCACCGGCAGCGGCTCCGAGATGCCGGTCGATTCGATCACCAGCTGATCGAAGCGCCCTTCGCGCGCGAGGCGGTCGACTTCGATCAGCAGATCCTCGCGCAGCGTGCAGCAGATGCAGCCGTTGCTCATCTCGACCAGCTTCTCGTCGGTGCGCGACAGCCCCGCGCCGCCGTCGCGCACGAGCGCCGCATCGATGTTGACCTCCGACATGTCGTTGACGATGACCGCGACGCGCCGGCCCTCGCGGTTGTTGAGGATGTGGTTGAGCAGCGTCGTCTTGCCCGCGCCGAGAAAGCCGGACAGGACGGTTACGGGAAGCCGCGTGGACGGGTGAAGGGCGGGGCTCATCGGCGATTCCGGAACAGGGCGTTGAGAATGAAATGATATATTGTATCGCTACGATATAACATATCATTCCAGACGTCCAGCAGGCCGGCTCATCGATGTGGCAACGGCGAAGGCGGCAGCACGCGGCGCCTTGCCGGTGCCGCCGCGCTGCGTATCACGTATAGAGCGACGCCGGCGGCAATTCCGCGGTGAGCGCGAACCGGCCCACGTCGCGCAGCCGGTAGTCGAGCGGGTCGTGCAGCGTATGGGTGCGCGCATTCCGCCAGAAGCGGTCGAGGCCGAGCGATGCGGCCGTCGCGCGCGCGCCGCACGCATCGAACAGCGCCTCGCCGTTGTCGAGCGCCGCGCGCTGCGCGACGATCTTCGCTTCCGATACCGCGAGCGCGACTTCGGCGCGTTCGTCGGCCGTCAGCGCATCCTGCCGCGCCCACGCGTGCTGCAACGTGCCGGCCGCGCGATCGGCCAGCGCCGCCGCGGCGATCGCGCGCACGCGCATGTCGCCGAAGCGCTGGAGCGTGTACGGATCGTCTTCGGCCCGCTCGACGCCCGAGTGAATCCACGGGCGGCCATGCCGTCGCACGTAATCGCGTGCCTCGGCCAGCGCGCCTTCCGCCAGGCCGACGAACAGGTTCGTCAGCACGAGCTGCGACACGAGCGTGCGCAGCGTCGCGCGCGGCGTCGGCGGAGTCTCGGAACGATGCAGCACCTCGTCCGCCGCGAGCGCCACGCCGTCGAAGCGCACGCTGCCGCTGTCGGTCTGGCGCTGGCCGATCGGGTCCCAATCCTCGTTGACGGTGATCCCCACCCGATCGGTCGGCACCACGCCGAACACGGTCCGGCCGGTGGCGGGATCGTGCGCGGACACCGTCATCCGCTGCGAGCCGCGCGTGCCGGAACAGAAGCCCTTCACGCCGTCGAGCCGGTAGCCGCCGTCGGCCGTCGCCGTGGCCACGAGCCGCGTGTCGAGCGGATTGACCGCGTTGCCCCACCACCAGCGCTCGTCGACCGTGCCGCGCAGGTAGCGCTCGCGCTGCGCGGCGCTGCCCCACACGTCGACGCTCACCACTTGCAGGCACTGGAACCCGACGAGATGCGCGAGCGCGCTGTCGACCCGCGCGACCTGCCGGATGACGTCGTAGATCGCGGGCCACGCCGCTTCCTGACCGCCGAATGCGCGCGGCACCGCGAGCGTCAGCAGGCCCGCATCGGCGAGCCACTGCTTCTCCTGCGCCGCATGACCGCCCGCGCGGTCGCGCTCCGCGGCGCTCGCGCGCAGTGCGTCGATCGCGCGCGCCAGCGCAGCGCGGTCGACGGCCGGCGGATCGGTATCCGGCTCGAGGGTCGCCGGGCGGCGTGGATCGTTCATGCGACGGCTTCCTGTTCAGCGGTTTCGCCCGACAGCGGTACGAGCGCGCCAAGCCGGCGGCCGGTCAGCCGCGACAGGATCTCGCGCCGCCAGTCGTCGTAGATCGCACGATATTCCGCGATATCCGCGCCGAACACCAGCGCCGTGTGCGCGTACTCGTCGTGCAGGTAGCCGTCGAGCCGCGCCTGGGTTTCCTCGTCGGCCGCGATCACACGATCGATCAGCGCGTCGCGCTCGGCGGCCGGCAGCGCCTGCAGCGTGTCGAACCACCACTGGACGATCTGCACGCGATGCCACTCCTCGTCCGGGCGAATCCGGTTCTCGCCGTGCTCGCGCATCGCACTGTCGCCGATGCGGCCGGTCTTGCGCTGAATCCACAGCTTCGCGAGGATGTGCAACTCGTAATGCCATTCGAACGCGAGAAACCCCGCGACGTCGCGCACCGCGATGTCGCCGATGCGTGCCCAGTGCGCGGCGACGAGCCGGTCGACTTCCGGCAGCGGGTCGCGCCCGGTGAGTGCGGCCACGCGCTCGCGGCCGATCACCGCATGCGCGCCGTCGTCGCCGAGCTGGCGCGACAGGATCAGCTGGAAATGTGGATCGTCGCGGAACAGCGTGTCGATCGCCTTCGCGACGACCTGCACGATGAACAGGTCGTGCGACGCCATCTTCGTGTAGTAGTCGGCGACGGCGGCCAGCTCGTCGTCGTCGCGCGGCTCGCGCGGCGGCGTCGCCAATTTGTCGGGGAAGTCCGGACGATGGCGTCGCGCCACGTCGAGAAACAGCGCTTCCTCGAATTGTCCGTTCCATTCGCGCGGCGCGCCGAGGGGCAAGGTCATCGTTTTTCTCTCTCAGGATCGTGAAGGAAGCAAGCGGACGCTCGTGGCGTCGCTCAGGTGCGCCGGGTCACGCGTCGGACCAGGCAGTCGCCCGTGATTTGCACGGCCGAGACGAGCGCGATCAGGATCACGATCACGGTCGCCATGACGGTGGTGTCGAAACGTTGATAGCCGTAGCGGATCGCGAGATCGCCGAGCCCGCCCGCGCCGACGGCGCCCGCCATCGCGGTCGAGCCGATCAGCGCGACGACGGTGATCGTGAAACCGCCGAGCATGCCGGGCAGCGCTTCGGGCAGCAGCACGTGCCACACGATGTGGCGGCGCTTCGCGCCCATCGCGAGCGCGGCCTCGATCAGCCCGCGATCGACTTCGCGCAGGCTCACTTCGGCGATCCGCGCGAAGAACGGGATCGCGGCGATCGACAGCGGCACGACGGCCGCCCAGACACCGATCGTCGTGCCGATCAGCACGCGCGTGAACGGCAGCAGTGCGACCAGCAGGATGATGAACGGCGTCGAGCGGAACACGTTGACGAGCGCGCCGAGCACCGCGTTCACGCCGCGCCGCGCGTAGATGCCGCTGGGCGCGGTGGTCACGAGAATCACCGCGAGCGGGATGCCGATCAGCGCGGCGATCGCGGCCGACGCGGCGACCATCGACAGCGTGTCGCGGATCGCGTCGAGCAGTTCGGGCCACCAGAGCTCAAACATAGCCGAGCACCTCCGCGCGATTCGCATGGCGGCGCGCGCGTTCGAGCAGCGCGGCGACCGCACCGCCGCGCGCCGCCGACGGGCCGGCGTCGTCCGCACGCGGCGTCGCGGCGATCACGAGCCGCCCCTGCGCATGCCCGCGGATGCTTTCGATGCCGCCGTGCAGGAACCGCACCGAGCCGCCGAGCGCCGCTGCCAGCGCGCCGACGTCCGGCTCGCCGCCGCTCTCGCCCGTATAGCGGACGTCGAGCACGACCTGCGCGCCGTCGGGCAGCGCGGCCGGCTCGGGCAGCGGCCGCACGCGCGCGGCCAGCTCGGCCGGCAGGTCGTACCCGAGCGTGCTCAGCAACGCACGCGTCGCGCCGTGGCGCGGATCGCCGAACACGCGCCATACCGGCCCCGTTTCGACGACCTCGCCCTGTTCGATGACCGCCACGGTGTCGCACACCGCGCGAATCACCTCCATCTCGTGCGTGATCAGCACGATCGTCAGCCCGAGGCGGCGGTTGATGTCCGCGAGCAGCGCGAGGATCGATTGCGTGGTTTCCGGATCGAGCGCCGACGTCGCCTCGTCGCACAGCAGCACCTCGGGATCGTGCACGAGCGCCCGCGCAATGCCGACACGCTGCTTCTGTCCGCCCGACAGGCTCGCCGGATACGCATCGCGCTTCGCGGCGAGCCCGACGAGATCGAGCAGCGCCTCGACCTTGCGCACGCGTTCGGCCTTCGGCACGCCGGCGATCTTCAGCGGCAGCGCGACGTTCTCGAACACCGTCTTCGCGGACAGCAGGTTGAAATGCTGGAACACCATGCCGGTGCGGCGCCGCAACGCGACGAGGCCATCCTCGTCGAGCGCGCCGACGTCGACGCCCTGCACGCGCACGCGGCCCGAGCTCGGCCGTTCGAGGCCGTTCACGAGCCGCAGCAGCGTCGACTTGCCGGCCCCGCTGCGGCCGATGATCCCGAACACCTCGCCGCTCCGCACGTCGAGCGTCACGTCGCGCAGCGCGGCGGCGTGGCCGCGCGGCGTCGCGAACACCTTGCCGACCTGCTCCAGCGACACGGCCGCGCCGTCGGCCGGCGCGGCCGTTTCCTCATGCGCCGTCGCAGCGGCGCCGGCGCGTACGGCCGATGCCTCGATGAAACCCAGCGTATCGAACAATTGCGTCATCGCTTCGCTCCGTCACGTTCAGGCATGCGCGGGATGCGCGGGTTCGGATACGGCCGTCGGCCGGTGCTGCGCGCCGGTGTGCCAGGCAGGCAGGCGCGGGCCCGCGCCGAACAGCTTCTCGCGCAGCGTCGGCGCGGGATCGTAGTCTTCCTTGTAGACGCCACGGTTCTGCAGCTCGGGCACGACCCAATCGACGAAATCCTCGAACGATTCCGGCATCACGGTGCGCGTCAGGTTGAAACCGTCGATGCCCGTCTCGTCGATCCACGACTGCAGTTCGCCCGCGACCTGCGACGGCGAACCGACGATCGGCGCATAACGGCCGCCGAGCGACATCTGCTCGAGCATCCGGCGCACCGTCCACGTGCCCGTCGTGCTCTTGCGCGAGATCGCGTCGACCGCCGACTGGATCGAATCGGTCTTCACGTACGAGATCGGCTCGTCGAGGCCGTATTTCGCGAAGTCGATGCCGGTCGAGCTCGCGAAGTGCGCGAGGCCGGCTTCCGGGCTCGCGTAGCGCCGGTACTCGTCGAATTTCTCGCGCGCGAGCCGCTCGGTCTCGGCGGTCACGACGCTCACCCCGGCGAAAATCCTGATCGATGCCGGGTCGCGCCCCTGCCGCGCGGCGGCCGCGCGGATGTCGAGCGCCGCCGCGCGCGCCGCGGCCTTGCTCTGCCCGTTCACGAACACGCATTCCGCGTGGCGGCCCGCGAACTCGACGCCGCGCGCGGACGAGCCGGCCTGGTACAGCACCGGCGTGCGCTGCAGCGATGGTTCGCTCAGATGAATCGCATCGATCGAATAGAACGGGCCGTCGTGCTTCACGCGCCGCACCTTGCCCGGCTGCGCGAACACACGCGCCTGCGCGTCGCGGATCACCGCGTCGTCGTCCCAGCTCCGTTCCCACAGCTTGTAGACGACGTCCATGTAATCGTCGGCGCGCTCGTAGCGGTCGTCGTGGCCGATCTGCTGCGCGAGACCCATCCCGCGCGCGGCGCTGTCGAGATAGCCGGTCACGATGTTCCAGCCCACGCGCCCTTTCGTCAGATGATCGAGCGTCGACATGCGGCGCGCGAACAGGTACGGCGGCTCGTAGGTCAGGTTCGCGGTCACGCCGAAGCCGAGATGCCGCGTGACCTGCGCCATCGCCGGCACGAGCAGCAGCGGATCGTTGACGGGCACCTGCACCGATTCGCGCAACGCGGCGTCCGGCCCGCCGCCGAACACGTCGTACACGCCGACGATGTCCGCGAGAAAGATCCCGTCGAATTTGCCGCGTTCGAGCGTCTTCGCGAGATCGGCCCAGTAGTCGAGATCGGTGTAGTGCGCGGAGCGGTCGCGCGGATGCGTCCACAGCCCATGGTTGATGTGCCCGACGCAGTTCATGTTGAACGCGTTGAGCAGGATCTTCTTGCGGTTCGCCGTCGTCATGTCTCGCTCCATCACCACGCGATCGCGTACAGCGAGCCGAACGCGTTGTCGAGTGCCCGGCGCACGGCCGGCGAGTGCTGGTAGATCGCGATGAACTTGCGGATGCGCGGGTCGTTCGCACTCTCGGGCCGCACGACCCACTGGATCGCGAAGTTCTTGTTCTCGGTGCCGTCGAACAGCAGCGCGCTGTTCGGGTCGGCCGTGCCCGCAAGCTTGATGAAGCTCGGGTAGCCCTGCGCGAGGTCGACGTCGTCGAGCGAACGCGCGAGCTGCGACGCTTCGAGCGGAATGATCTTCAGGTGCTTCGGATTGGCGACGATGTCGTGCGTCGTCGCACGGTAGTCGGCGCCCGGCTTCAGCGCGATCAACCCCGCGCGCTGCAACAGCAACAGACCGCGCCCGCCGTTGACCGGATCGTTCGCGATCGCGACGCGCGCGCCGTCCTTCAGCTCGGCGAAGCTTTTCACCTTCTTCGAATAGAGGCCGATCTTCATGATCGTGCCGGGCGCGATCGCGATGAAGTCGTAGCCGCCCTGCTTCTTCGCGTTCTCGAGAAACGGGATGTGCTGGAAGTAGTTGACGTCGATGTCCTTGTTCGCGAGCGCCGCGTTGGGCGTATTCCAGTCGGTGAATTCGACGATCTTCACGTCGAGGCCCTGCGCCTTCGCCTCCTTCGCGGCGATCTTCAGCGCCTCGATCTGCGGGCTGGTCGAGATGCCGACCTTCAGCGGCGCGGTGTCGGCGCGCGCGCCGTTCGGCAGCACGAGGCCGAGCCATGCCGCGAGCAGCGCGGCCGTCAGCAGGCGGGCCAGGCGGCCGGCGGAAAAGCGGGCGGAAAAAACGGGATGCAGCATGGAAACCACTCTCCTGTCCAAAGACGGTATCGACGGATGAGCGACGCCGCGGCGAACGCACGGGCGCTCTCCGGACAGTCGTCGTTGCATCGGAAAAGGATCAGCCGATGATAGAGAGCGGCGGGAGGACGGTCTACGAAGCGATTGTGCGAAGAAAATCGCGCGCGGCGATATGGCGGCGTCGGGCGCGCTGCGCCGCCCGGCAGACCGAATACCGGCCATGCCGCGCCGATCGCCCGCGCGCGCCGTAGCGGAGCAACAGCCGGCTGCCCGGGCGCCGCCAGGCCGAAATCTCGGCCTGCCCGCCGCGCCGATTCCGAAATCTCGGCCAGCCGGCGTGGAGAACCCTTTCCGCAGACGAAATAAATCCCTTATGAATCAATGCATTAAAAATATTCCGGTGGGCTGCAATGTTGGCACGGGGGTTGCGTAATAGACGGCACACGATGCCGCGAAGCGAATGCAGGCATTCCAAACATCAGGAGACACGTCTTGCAGACCTCTATCCAAACTCCGTCCCATCCCGAGCCGATTGCCGCAGCCGGTCCCGCCACGCGCGAACGCTTCTGGCCGCAAGGCTGGTGGAAGCTGATGGAAATCCGCATCGGCATCATCCCGCTGCCGGTCTACGTGATCCTGTTCGGGCTGATCGTCGGCTTCGCGGTGACGGGCAAGGTGCCCGGCGAAATCTCGATGGCGATCGCCGTCCTCGCGTTCTTCGGCTTCACCTGCGCGGAACTGGGCAAGCGCCTGCCGCTGCTGCGCAACATCGGCGCGGCCGCGATCTTCGCGACCTTCGTGCCGTCGGCGCTCACCTATTACCACGTGCTGCCGAAGCCGGTGCTGAACCTGACGGTCGAATTCACGAAGTCGACCAACTTCCTGTACCTGTTCATCGCGTCGATCATCGTCGGCAGCATCTTGAGCATGGACCGGCGCGTGCTGATCCAGGGCTTCGTGAAGATCTTCGTCCCGCTCGCCGTCGGCTCCATCGCGGCCGCGATCGTCGGCACGGCGGTCGGCACCGCGCTCGGCCTCGGCGCGCGCCACACGCTGCTGTACATCGTCGTGCCGATCATGGCGGGCGGCGTCGGCGAAGGCGCGATTCCGCTGTCGATCGGCTACTCGGAACTGATGCACCTGCCGCAAGGCGAGATGTTCGCGATGGTGCTGCCATCGGTGATGCTCGGCAGCCTGACCGCGATCATCCTGTCGGGCGCGCTCGACATGCTCGGCAAGCGCCTGCCGCACCTGACCGGCAACGGCCGCCTGCAAGTCGGCGAAAGCGGCGACATGACGCCGGAAAGCGAGGAGATCCGCGGCCACGTCGACGTCACGCACATCGCGGGCGCCGGCATCACGGCGATCACGCTGTACCTCGTCGGCCTGATGGCGCACAAGCTGTTCGGCCTGCCCGCGCCGGTCGCGATGCTGTTCCTCGCGGTGCTGGTGAAGCTCGCGCGTGCGGTGTCGCCGCCGCTGCAGGAAGGCGCGTTCGTCGTCTACAAGTTCTTCTCGACAGCCGTCACGTATCCGCTGCTGTTCGCGATCGGCGTCGCGATGACGCCGTGGGACAAGCTGACCGCCGCCTTCACGATCGTGAACGTGGTCACGATCGTGTCGACCGTCGCGACGCTGATGGGCACCGGTTTCGTGGTCGGCCGCCTGCTGAAGATGTACCCTATCGACACCGCAATCGTGAACGCCTGCCACAGCGGGCAAGGCGGCACCGGCGACGTCGCGATCCTGACCGCCGCGAACCGGATGCAGCTGATGCCGTTCGCGCAGATCGCCACGCGGATCGGCGGCGCGATCGTCGTCACGGTGACGCTGATCCTGGTCGCGCACTTCGGATAACGCGCGGCCGCGCGCATCGTCGCGCCGGCTGCTTCGCACGCGCCGCCGCCGGCCCTGCCGGCGCGCGGCGCGCGTCGTTCGGAGCGGGCGGTTGCGGAGGGCCGGTAGCGGACGACCAGTAGCGGGCTTGATGAGGGCGAACGTGCAGAAGAGCTTCAAGGGAATCCCGTGGTGGGGCTGGGCATCGGCCGCGGTGCTGTATGTCGGCGTGGCCGGCGCGGCTGTCGATTTCGCGTGGGAACGCGCGATCGACGCGCTCGAGGAGGCCGGCGCGCACCGGCTCGACCTGTACGCGTCGAGCCTGAAAAGCGAGCTCGGCCGCTTCGAGATCCTGCCCGGCCTGGTCGCGCGGCAGGACGGCGTGCGGGCGATGCTGAAAGCCGCGCCGAACGATGCGCCCGAACTCGTGCATGCGGTGAACACCTACCTCGAAGCCGTGAATCGCGACGCGGGCAGCGGCGCGGTCGACGTGATCGATCTGCAAGGCGACGTGATCGCCGCCAGCAACTGGAACGAGACGATCAGTTTCGTCGGCACCAACGTGTCGTACCGGCCGTACTTCAAGGACGCGCTCGCGCGCGGCAGCGGCCGCTTCTTCGGCATCGGCACCAACACCGGCGTGCCGGGCGTCTACTTCGCGAGCGCGGTGCGCAGCGACGGCGTGCCGATCGGCGTGGCCGCCGTGAAGATCAGCGTCGACCCGCTCGAATCGGCGTGGCGCGCGCCGGGCGTCGCCGCGCTGGTGGTCGACGGCAACGGCGTGGTCGTGATCTCGACCGAGCCTTCGTGGAAATTCACCGCGCTGCGCCCGATCACCGCGCAGCAGCAGCGCGACATCCAGGCGTCGCGCCAGTACGCGGGCCGCACCGTCGACGCGCTGCCCTATCGCCGCATCGGCGACCGCAGCTCGGCCGCCTGGTTCGGCACCTTTCCCGATCCGCACCGCGCCGGCCGCACCGCGCGCTATCTCGTGATGTCGCGCCCCGCGCCGCAGGCCGGCGATTCGCTGATGGTGCTGCTCGACATCGCGGGCGCGCGGCGCCAGCAGCAGACCGCGTTCGTGTTCGTCACCGGCGCGTTCCTGATCGTCGCGCTGCTCGTCGGCTATGCAATCCAGCGGCGCCGGGCGATCATCGCGCGGCTGAGCGCGCAGGACGCGCTGCGCCGCGCGAACGACCGGCTCGAGCTGACGGTCGCGCAGCGTACGGCCGCGCTCACGGCCGCGAACGAGCGGATGCAGCGCGAGATCGACGAGCGCGAACGCACCGAGCAGCGCCTGCGCGCGTCGCAGCAGGAGGTCGTGCACGCGGGCAAGCTCGCGGTGCTCGGGCAGATGGCCGCCGGCCTCACGCACGAGCTGAACCAGCCGCTCGTCGCGATCCGCACGCTGTGCGACAACGCGCGCACGTTCTTCGAACGCGGCCAGCCGGCGCCGGCGCTCGCGAACCTCGAACGGGTCGGCAAGCTGGTCGACGGCATGGCCGTGCTCACCGGCGAGTTGAAGACCTTCGCGCGCAAGCCCGACGTCGAGCGCGTCGCGGTGTCGCTGAACGAGGCCGTCGCGCATGCGCGGCTCATCTACGACGCGCGCATTCGCGACGAAGGCGTGCGGCTCGACGTGAACATCGCGCCCGGCACGACGGTCTCGGCCGAATCGAGCCAGTTGCAGCAGGTGATCGTGAACCTGCTCGGCAACGCGCTCGACGCGGTGCACGACGCGCCGGTGCGCCGCATCGTCATCGAGGCGGCCGAAGCGGACGATGCCGGCCGCGTGCGCTTCACGGTGGCCGACAGCGGCGCCGGCATCGCGCCCGACGTGCTGCCGCACCTGTTCGAGCCGTTCGTCACGACCAAGCCGCGCGGCCAGGGCCTCGGGCTCGGCCTCGCGATCACGTCGCGCATCGTCGAGGCGTTCGGCGCGAAGATCGCCGCGACGAACCGCGACGAAGGCGGCGCGCAGTTCACCATCGAATTCGCGGCGGCGACGCCGCAACAAAGGACAGAGCATGGAACATGAGATTCGGGTGCTGGTCGTCGAGGACGATGAGAACGTCCGGATCGGCGTCGAGCAGGCCGTCGCGCTCGCCGGGTTCCCGGTCGACGCGTTCGCGTCCGCCACCGACGCGCTCGCCCACGTCGCGCCCGGCGCGCGGGTGGTGATCGTGTCGGACGTGCGGATGCCGGGCATCGACGGGCTGCAGTTGCTCGACCGCGTGATGGCCGTCGATGCGCAGATCCCGGTCGTGCTGATCAGCGGCCACGCGGACATCTCGACGGCCGTCGGCGCGATGCAGGTCGGCGCGTACGATTTCATCGAGAAGCCGTTCTCGTCGGACCTGATCGCCGGCCGCGTCGCGCGCGCCGTCGAGAAACGCCGGCTCACGCTCGAGGTGCAGGGGCTGCGTGCGGCGCTGAACAACTGGCAGGGCATCGAGGCGTTCGTGCTCGGCAAGTCGCCCGCGATGGCCGACGTGCGCAAGAAGATCCTGCGCCTCGCGGATACGTCGGTGTCGGTGCTGATCACCGGCGAGACGGGCACCGGCAAGGAGCTGATCGCGCGCAGCCTGCACGACTTCGGCGGCCGGCGCGATGCGCATTTCGTCGCGCTGAACTGCGGCGGCCTGCCCGAGCAGGTGTTCGAGAGCGAGCTGTTCGGCCATGAAGCCGGCGCGTTCACCGGCGCGATCAAGAAACGCATCGGCAAGATCGAATGGGCGGACGGCGGCACGCTGTTCCTCGACGAGATCGAGACGATGCCGATTGCGCTGCAGATCAAGATGCTGCGCGTGCTGCAGGAGCGCGTGATCGAGCGGCTCGGCGCGAACGAACTGATTCCGGTCGACTGCCGCGTCATCGCCGCATCGAAGGCCGATCTCGCCGAACTCGCGGCCGACGGCCGCTTTCGTGCGGATTTGCTGTATCGCCTCAACGTCGCGCAGATCGAGCTGCCGCCGCTGCGCGAGCGGCGCGAGGACGTGCCGCTGCTGTTCGAGCATTTCGTGCTCGCGGCCGCGCGGCGCTTCGGGCAGCCGGCGCCGGTCGTCACCGCCGCGCAGGTGTCCGAACTGATGACGCACGCATGGCCCGGCAACGTGCGCGAACTGCAGAACGTGGCCGACCGCTTCGTGCTCGGGCTGACCGGCGACAGCCTGCTGTCGTCCGGCGGCGCGCCGACGGCCGGCAGCACGCTCGCGGAACAGCTCGCGTATTTCGAGCGGATGCTGATCGAGGACATGCTGCGGCGTCACGGCGGCAACGTCGCGGATGCGAGCGAGGCGCTCGGCATGCCGAAGAAAACGCTCTATCACAAGTTGCGTCACCTGCGGATTCCCGCGCGCGGCGACGCGGCGGCCGACGGCGGCGAATGACGCGAACGAGAGGATACGCACATCGGCATGGATCGCATCGACATCACCGAACGGGGCCGTCTCGCCGGCCACCTGATCCGCGGCGTCACGCACGCGCGGAAAACCTTTCGCCCGAGCGACTGGCCCGAGCGGCTCGCGGGCGTCATCACGCTGTTCGTCGGCGAACGGCGGCCCGGCTATCCGTGCGCGCTGTCACGGCTCGCGATGCCGGTCGTCGACGGCGGCGTCAAATGCCTGTTCGTGTCGGACGAATTGCGCGACGTGTGCGCGGATGCGTTCGACTTCGCGATGCGGTTTGCGGCGGACAATGATCTGCCGGTCGAGGTTCGGAGCGCGCCGGTGTTAGCGGTGCGCTGACCGGCAAACCTTCCCTTTCCCAAGGCCAAGGTGCGTGCGTGGAGGCCGTCGCACGCCCTTTCAGCATCGAAATGATTCGTCGGATGATTGAAGGCTTCGGCACATGAGCACGCTCCGACAAGGGTTTCCGGCGAAGCCATCAATAAAATTGATCGTCGCGATGAAAATTATGCGTTTTGCTTGCAGCTCGCCGTGATGCATAGTTGCGTCGTGTTGACGCACCTTTGAGTCTTTCAGTCATGAACATGCGAATCGAGCCGTCCGTGCTCGCGAACCCCGACCTGCAATTTGCGACGCTTTCGTCAGGCATCAGCCTGCCGTATGTCGAGCGGGGCAGCGGCGCGCCGATGGTGTTCGTTCACGGTTCGCTGTGCGACTACCGTTACTGGGATCCGCAGCTCGCATCGCTGTCGGCTCATTACCGCTGCATCGCGCCGAGCCTGAGTCATTACTGGCCGGCCGTCGAAGCGGGCATCCAGGACGAGTTCAGTTGGCAGAACCACGTCGACGAGCTCGCCGAATTCATCGACGCGCTCGATCTCGGCCCCGTGCATCTGGTCGGTCATTCGCGCGGCGGCAGCGTCGCGTTCAACGTCGCACGTCAACATCCGCACCTCGTCGAATCGCTGACGCTCGCCGATCCGGGCGGCCCGCTCCAGCAACCCGGCGTGCGCGAAGCCGCGCTGCCGGCCGCCGCGCTCGCGCTGCGCACGAAAGCCGTGAACCTGATCGAGCAAGGCGATGTCGAGGCCGGCCTCGAGATGTTCGTCGATTCCGTGAGCCTGCCCGGTGCATGGAAGAAGAGCACGTCGCGCTTTCGCACGATGGCGATCGACAACGCGAGCACGCTGCCGAAGCAGCTGCGCGATCCGCTGCCCGCCTATTCGGCCGAAACCGCAGGCGATATCGCCTGCCGCACGCTGTTGATCGACGGCCAGCGCAGCCCGAAGATGTTCCGCCACAACGTCGACACGCTGTCGCAATGGATCGGCAATGCACAACGGCAGACCGTCGCCGGCGCATCGCACGGGATGAACGCGGCAAGCCCCGCGGTGTTCAATCGTTACGTGCACGAGTTCGTCGCGACGTAACGCGATCGGGCGGGGTTCGTTCCGCCCGTCTCCCCTTCTTTCCTGAAGTCCCTCAGCAATGCACGCATTGCGCTTCACCACCAGCCGCCGCGCGTAGCCGCGGTACCGGTGGTCGATGCTCGCCGACTCGACCGTTAGTTGCAACTACCGCACTGTCGCTGCGGCAGTCTGAATCGCCATCCGCGACCGATCACGAATTGCATCGGTGCGTAGCCGTGCAACCGCACGCAGGCGCGCTGCCTGTAAAAAAACCCGATCCGCGTCGCCACGGATCGGGTTTTCCTTTTCGACATGCGGCCGTATCGGCCGCCGTCGCATGGCGCTGCGCGCCACTGATACTCAACGCGCAGCCACATCCTCCTTGCCGGTCGCCGCACCGCCGACCGCCGTCGGCGCCGCACCCCACCCGCCACCCAACGCACGGATCAGGTTGACGGTCGACACCGCCTGCGCCCCCGTCAACTGGTTCGCCTGCAATTGCGACTGCAATACCGAGCGCTCGCTGTCGATCACGTCGAGATACGCGACTTCGCCTTCCTGATACTGCGTACGCGACAGCTTCGCCGCCCGGCGCGACGCGTTGACGGCGGCATCCTGCGCGCGGATCTGGTCGTCGAGCAGGCGCAGATCGGCGAGATTGTCCTCGACCTCGCGGAACGCGACGAGCACCTGCTGCCGGTAGTTCGCGACCTGTTCGTCGTACTGCGCGCGCGCCTGCTGCACGCCGGCCGCCCGTCGCCCACCGTCGAACAGCGGCAACGTCAGCGCGGTGCCGGCGAACGGCCCGAGCAGGAACGTGCGGCTCGACCACAGGAACAGGTTGCCGAGCGTCGACGCCTCATAGCCGAACGATCCGGTGATATCGAGCTTCGGGAAGTACGCCGACTTCGCGAGCCCGATCCGTGCGTTCGCGGCCGCCATCGCGCGCTCGGCCGCCGCCACGTCCGGGCGGCGTTCCAGCAGCGCGGACGGCAGGCCCGGCGGAATCTTCACCGCGACCGGCACGATCGGCGTTTCCTTGAACGCGAAATCCGCGGGCGCCTTGCCGAGCAGGATCGCGAGCGCATGCTCGGACGCCGCGCGCCGGCGCGCGACGCCGACCGCATCGGCCTGCGCGCTGGCCAGTTCGTTCTTCGCGCGCGACACGTCGAGCTCGCTGATGTCGCCTTCGTTGAAGCGGCGTTGCACGAGATTCAGCGCCTGCTGACGCAGCTCCACCGTGCGGCGGTACAAATCCTGGTCCGAGTCGAGCTGACGCAGCTCGAAGTAGTTCTGCGCGACGTCGGCCTGCAGGGCGAGCTGCACCGAGCGGAACAGCGCTTCGCTCTGCGCCTGGTCGGCACGCGACGCCTCGACGTTGCGGCCGACGCGGCCGAACAGGTCGGCCTCGTACGACACCGTGCCCTGCGCGCGCCACAGCGTCGCGTTGGTCGGGCCCGTGCCCTGCGGCTGGAACTGCGATGCCGACGACAGCCCCTCGCGCGTCGGCCCGAACCCGGCGCCGATCTGCGGGAACCATTGCGAGCGCGCCGAACGGGTCGCCGCACGCGCTTCCTCGACCCGCGCGGCCGCGGCCTTGAGGTTCTGGTTCGCGGCGAGCGCCTGCGTCTCGAGCGAATCGAGCACCGGATCGCCGAACACCTTCCACCATTCGCCGCGATGTTCGCCGTCCGACGGCTCGGCCGTCTTCCACGTGCCGGCCTGCTCGCCGGCAGCGAGGGTCGGCGCTTCCTTGAACGCGGCGGGCGCCGCCGCATCCGGACGCTTGTAGTCTGGGCCGACCGCGCACGCGGCGAGCAGCGTCGCGAGCAGGGTGCTCGCGGCCGCCACCTTCGCGAAACGCATCAGGCCATTCGTGTTGTGCAAGTCATTCATTTTCTGGTCCTCAAGCATCGGGCGCCGGTACGCCGTACCCCGTCGAATCCTTGCCGGCGACGTGGATCTTGCCGCCCGCGAGCGTACGCAGCACGACGTAGAACACCGGCGTCAGCATCAGCCCGAACAGCGTCACGCCGAGCATCCCGAAGAACACCGCGACCCCCATCGCATGGCGCATTTCCGAACCGGCGCCCGTCGACGTGACGAGCGGCACCACGCCCATGATGAAGGCGATCGACGTCATCAGGATCGGGCGCAGCCGCAACCGGCTCGCCTCGATCGCGGCCTCGAGCGGCGTTCTGCCGTCGTGTTCGAGCTCGCGTGCGAATTCGACGATCAGAATCGCGTTCTTCGCCGACAACCCCACCAGCACCATCAGGCCGATCTGCGTGAAGATGTTGTTGTCGCCCTGCGTGAGCCACACGCCCGTCAGCGCCGACAGAATGCTCATCGGCACGATCAGGATCACCGCGAGCGGCAGCGTCAGGCTTTCATACAGCGCGGCAAGCACGAGAAACACGAGCAGCACGCTGATCGGGAACACATACATCGCCGAATCGCCCGCGAGGATCTGCTGGTACGTGAGGTCGGTCCACTCGAAGCGCACGCCGCGCGGCAGCGTTTCGTGCGCGATGCGTTCGACCGCGGCCTGCGCCTGCCCCGACGAGAAGCCGGGCGCCGGGCCGCCGTTGATGTCGGCCGCCGTGTAGCCGTTGTAGCGCACGACCATTTCCGGGCCGAACGTCGGCGTCACCGTGACGAGCGACGACAGCGGCACCATCTCGCCACGGTCGTTGCGTGTCTTCAGTTGCAGGATGTCGTCCGCGCGCTGGCGGAACGGCGCATCGGCCTGCACGCGAACCTGGTACACGCGCCCGAAGCGGTTGAAGTCGTTCACGTACAGCGAACCGAGATACACCTGCATCGTGTTGAACACGTCGGTCACCGGCACGCCGAGCTGCTTCGCCTTCACGCGATCGAGATCGACGTTGAGCTGCGGCACGTTGATCTGGTAGCTCGTGAACAACGGGCCGAGCTCAGGCGCCTGCTGCGCACGCTTGATGAAGTCGTTGGTCGCATCCGACAGCTTCGCGTAACCGACCGCGCCGCGATCCTCGATCTGCATCTTGAACCCACCGAGCGTACCGAGGCCGAGCACCGGCGGCGGCGGGAACACCGCGACGAACGAATCCTTGATCGCGCCGTATTTCTGGTTCAGCGCACCGGCGATCGCGCCGGCCGACAGCGCCTTGCCGTGCCGTTCCGAGAACGGCTTCAGCGTGACGAACACGATGCCCGCGCTCGAGCTGTTGGTGAAGCCGTTCACCGACAGCCCCGGGAACGCGACCGCGCTCTCGACGCCTGGCTGCTTCAGCGCGATCGAACCCATGTCGCGGATCACCTTCTCGGTGCGGTCGAGCGACGCACCGTTCGGCAGTTGCGCGAACGCGATCAGGTATTCCTTGTCCTGCGCGGGCACGAAGCCGCCCGGCACGACCTTCGACACCAGCACCGTCGCCCCCACCAGCACGAGGTACACGCCGAGCATCAGCGTCTTGCGCGACAGCACGCCGCGCACGCCGCGCCCGTAGTTCTCCGCGCCGCGATGGAACACCTTGTTGAAACGGCGGAAGAAGCCGCCGAGCACGCGGTTCATCACGCGCGTGAGCCAGTCTTCCTTGTCGCCATGGCCCTTGAGCAGGATCGCGGACAGCGCCGGCGACAGCGTCAGCGAGTTGAACGCCGAGATCACCGTCGAGATCGCGATCGTCATCGCGAACTGCTTGTAGAACTGGCCGGTCAGGCCCGACATGAACGCGAGCGGCACGAACACGGCGACGAGCGTCAGCGCGATCGCGATGATCGGCCCGCTCACTTCCTGCATCGCCTTGTAGGTCGCCTGCCGCGCGGTCATCCCGTTCTCGATGTTGCGCTCGACGTTCTCGACGACCACGATCGCATCGTCGACCACGATCCCGATCGCGAGCACCATCCCGAACAACGACAACGCGTTGATCGAATACCCGAACGCCAGCAGCAACGAGAACGTGCCGACGATCGACACCGGCACCGCGATCAGCGGAATGATCGACGCGCGCCAGGTCTGCAGGAACACGATCACGACGATCACGACCAGCGCGATCGCCTCGAGCAGCGTGTGCACGACGGCCTTGATCGACGAACGCACGAACTGCGTCGGGTCGTAGACGATCTTGTAGTCGACGCCCGCCGGCATGTCCTGCTTCAGCTCGGCCATCGTCTTGCGCACTTCGTCGGAGATCTGCAGCGAGTTCGCGCCCGGCGATTGGTTGATCGCCATCGCGACGGCCGGCTTGTTGTCGAGCAGCGAGCGCAGCCCGTATTCGGACGCGTCGAGCTCGATCCGCGCGATGTCGCGCAGGTGCGTGACGCCGCCGTCCGGCGTCGTCTTCACGACGATGTCGCCAAACTCTTCTTCCGTCTGCAGACGGCCGCGCGCATTCACCGACAGCTGCAGCGGCGTGCCGGGCAGCGACGGCGATGCGCCGATCACGCCGGCCGCGACCTGCACGTTCTGCTCGCGGATCGCCTGCACGACGTCCTCGGCCGACAGCCCGCGCTGCGCGACCTTCTGCGGATCGAGCCACACGCGCATCGCGTAGTCGCCCGAACCCCACAGCTGCACCTGGCCGACGCCCTGGATCCGCGACAGGCGATCCTTCACGTTGATCAGCGCGTAGTTGCGCAGGTAGGTCATGTCGTAGCGGTTGTCCGGCGAGATCAGGTGGACCACCATCGTCAGCGTCGGCGAGCTCTTCACCGTGGTGATGCCGAGCCGCTGCACGTCTTCCGGCAGGCGCGGCAGCGCCTGGTTCACGCGGTTCTGCACGAGCTGCGTGGCCTTGTCCGGATCGGTGCCGAGCTTGAACGTGACGGTGATCGTCATGTTGCCGTCGCTGTTCGCCTGCGACTGCATGTAGAGCATGTCCTCGACGCCGTTGATCTGTTCTTCCAGCGGCGACGCGACCGTCTCGGCGATCACTTTCGGGTTCGCGCCCGGGTACTGCGCCTTCACGATCACGGAAGGCGGCACGACTTCCGGATATTCCGAAATCGGCAGCAGGAACATCGCGATCACCCCGCCGAGCAGGATGACCACCGATAGGACTCCTGCAAAGATCGGCCGGTCGATAAAGAATTTGGAAATGTTCATGTGTGGCTCTGTCTGGTTGAACGCGGATGCGAAGCGGGCGCGCCGCTTACGAATCCGCCTTCGCCGGTGCGGCCGGCTTCGCGGTGTTCGCGAGCGGCGCGGACGGCTCGTCGCCGCCCGTCATCGGGACCATGTGCGGCTTCACCTGCTCGCCGGGGCGCACGCGCTGCGTGCCGTTCACGATCACGCGATCGCCGGCGGCGAGACCGCTGACGATCACGCGCCGGTTGCCGTGCTGCATCCCCGGCTGCACTTCGCGATACGACACGCGGCCCTGCTGGTCGACGACGAACACGAACTTCTTGTCCTGGTCGGTGTTGATCGCCGCGTCGTCGACGAGCAGCGCCTCGTGCGGCGCGCTGCCGCCCACCTTCACGCGCGCATAGAGGCCCGGGACGAGCGTGCCGTCCGCGTTGTCGAAGCGTGCGCGCACGCGGATCGTGCCGGACGACGTGTCGAGCCGGTTGTCGACCGAATCGATCTCGCCGCTGCGCGAGTAGCCGGTTTCGTTGGCAAGGCCGAGCTCGACCGGCACCTTGCGGCCGCTGCGCGCGCCGTTGATGTATTGCAGGTAGGTCTGCTCGTCCGCATCGAACGATGCGTAGATCGGCGACACCGACACCAGCGTCGTCAACGGCGCGGCCGATGCGCCGGCCGACACGACGTTGCCGAGCGTGATTTCCGCGCGCGACACGCGGCCCGATACCGGCGCGGTGATGCGCGTATAGCCGAGGTTGATGCGCGCCGTTTCCAGCGCGGCTTCGGCAGCCTTCAGGTTCGCGCTCGCTTCGCGTGCCGCGTTCTGCTTTTCGTCGTAGTCGCGCTTCGCGATCGCGTTGTCGCCGATCAGCCGCTGCGCGCGCTGCCAGTCCGTCTGCGCGTAGCCGTTGCGTGCCTGCGCGGCCGCGAGCTGCGCGGCCGCGCGGTCGACTTCCGCCTGATACGGGCGCGGGTCGATCACGAACAGGACGTCGCCCTTCTTCACGAGCGCGCCGTCCTTGAAGTTCACCGCGACGATCGTGCCCGACACCTGCGGGCGCACGTCGACTTTCTCGACCGCTTCGAGACGGCCCGAGTAGCTTTGCCAGTCGGTCACGGTCTGCGGCACGACGGTCGCGACGTCGACTTCGGGCAGCGGCGCCGCCGCTTTTTCGGGTGCGTTCGCGTTGACGCGCATCGCGCCGAACGTGCCGAGGCCGACGACGGCGAGCGTGACGATCGCCGCGGTCGCGATTCGGGAACGGGTGGTGCGTAGGATGGCCATGTGGATCTCCAGTAAGCGTGGATTGGTCTGGTTATTCGGAACGGTTCGGCTGGCGCGCCTGGAAGCGGCACTGGAAGAAGCGCACGGCTTCCTCGAACGCGGCTTCGTGCGTGGCGAGCGCGGCGTGCGTGATGTCCGGATAGCGGATCACCTGCGTGAGCACACCCGACGAAATCAGGCAGCCCGCATATTTCTCCGCTTCGACGTGCAGCACGTCGTTCTGCGCGGTGACGACGAGCGTCGGCGGCAGCCCCGCGAGGCGCACCGATTCGATCGGCGCCGCGTACGGGTGCATCCGCTGCGCCGCCTGCGGCAAGTACGCGCGATAGCAGGCCGCGCATTCGCGCGCGGTGATGTCGGACGCGAGGCGCTCGGCGTCGCCGATGCGCGTCATGCTCGGGTCGAGCATCGGCCCGAACAGCGCTTGCGCGACGATCGACACTTCGCCGCGGTCGCGTGCGATGAAGGCCAGGCAGTTCGCGAGCTGGCCGCCCGCGTCGTGCCCGGCGACCCCGATCTTCTTCGGGTTGCCGCCGAACGCGCGGGCGCGCGTCGCGGCCCAGACGGCGGCGCGATACGCATCCTCCGGCGCGGCCGGAAAAGGAAAGGCCGGCGCGAGCGAATAATCGACCGACACTACGAGAGCTGGTAAGCGTTCTGCTAAAAAGCGCGCGGCGAAGTCCGCGTCTTCGAGCGAACCGCGGACGAAGCCGCCGCCGTGGAAATAAAGCACTACTGGCAACCCGGTCTTGTCCGGGCGGCGGTAGAGGCGCAGCACGATGTCCTGTGCGTAGCCGGGAATTTCGACTTCGGCCACCGTCAGTGCCGCGCCCGCCATGGCTTGCGCGGGCAATGCGGCTTTCAGGAATTTGCTGAATTCAGAAGCGTCCATGACGATGCAGCATCCATTTCGAGATGGAACGAATTCTGGGTCCGGCAGACATTGGGATAAATGCCTATAATCCGGCAACACAATTCAACGCCCCCGAACAATCCGAGGCTGCGTTTACCCACGAGGTAGCGCAGCCTTGTCGTTCGCGGGCTCATTAGATTGCGGAGGTTGTGATGGACCGGCTTCAGGCCATGCAGGTGTTTACTCGCGTCGTCGATACAAGCAGCTTCACCAAGGCAGCAGAAACGCTCGGCTTGCCGCGAGCGTCCGTCACGACGATCATCCAGAATCTCGAAGCATTCCTCGGCGTACGGCTGATGCACCGGACCACGCGCCGGCTCTCCCTCACGCCGGACGGCGCCGCCTACTACGAACGTTGCGTGCGGATCCTCGCGGACGTCGAGGAAACCGAAGCAAGCTTCCAGGCCAACAACCGGAAGCCGCACGGAAAGTTGCGTATCGACATGCCGGGCTCGATCGGGCGGCTGCTCGTGATTCCGTCGCTGTGCGAGTTTCATACGCGCTATCCGGACATCGACCTGCAACTCGGCCTGTCCGATCGGCCGGTCGACCTGCTGCAGGAAGGCGTCGACTGCGTGATCCGCGTCGGGGCGCTGCAGGATTCGTCGCTCGTCGCACGCCGCGTCGGCCTGTTCGAATGCGTGACGGTCGCATCGCCCGACTATCTCGAGCGCCACGGCGAGCCACAGACGATCGACGACCTGAGCCAGCACAAGGCCGTCAACTACTTCTCGAGCCGCACCGGCCGCACGATCGACTGGACGTTCCTGATCGAAGGCAAGGAAGTCGAGATGAAGATGGAGGGCATCGTGTCGGTGAACGACGCGGATGCGTACGTGACGTGCGGAATCGAGGGCTTCGGCCTGATCCAGCCGCCGCTGTTCATGGTGCTGCCGCACCTGCGCGAAGGCCGGCTCAAGGAAGTCCTGCCCGGCGTCAAGCCGCTGCCGATGCCGATCTCGGTCGTGTATCCGCACAGCCGTCATCTGTCGCCGAAGGTGCGCGTGTTCGTCGACTGGATTGCCGAGGTGTTCGACCGGTGCCCGCTGCTGAGCGGCAAGGGCAGCCTCGACGCGACGTGCAGCAAGCGCACGTTCGAGGAAGCCGAGCGCGCGCCGGTGCTCGATACGCCGGTCATCAACGAGTGGGTCGCATAATCGACCGACCTCCACGCGCGGGCCGCAGCGCCCGCGCGCCATCCTGCCTGAGCGCGGCCTGGGCACGCCTTTCGCGCGCGGCGCCGCGATCCTTCCCGAATCCGCAGTAAATCCTTGCGCGGTGTGCGGCAATCGGCCGCGTGCGTCGTTGCGTGTCGTTGCGCGTCGCCGCCGCCCCTCCCTGCGAAGCCCGTGCCGCGGAACTCCCGGCCATTTCCGCATAACCCTGCCGGCGGTGCGGATGGCGATTGTTCCACTGACACGACAATTCAATTCGCGCCTGCTGCATTTATCGCGACGGAACGGCAACCTAGAGTAAACCCTGTCGCGCACCTCGTTGCGCATCGAACAGATCCCGCCCGCGGGACCGGAGTCAGCGCTCAGGCGCGCGCTCCGACATCTCCAGGAGTTACGCCATGAACCGCCGCCATCTTCTCTCGGCCCTTGCGCTCACGCTCGCCGTGTCCGCATCGGCCTTCGCCGATTCGGACACCCCGCACGCCGGCAACTACGGCAACACGTCGTGGTACACGCAGCACAACGGCCCGCGTACGCGCGCCGAAGTGAGCGCGGAAGTCGAGCAGGCACGCAAGGACGGCACGCTCGCGTACCTGCGCAAGGCGACTTCGTATCCGCAAGGGCTCGAACTCGCGCAAGGCCCGTATCGCCCGATTCCGGAAGGCAACCAGCTCGCCGGCGGGGGCCGGTAAACGCACGACGCCGCGCAGCGGATTGCCCGGTGCGCGGCGTCTCGAACGACGTTGTCGACGACTCGTCGAGTCAGTCAGTTAGTTGCAGGAGTACATGATGAACGACCCACTTCCTTCGCCGCTCGATCACTGGGACGACACGACTCCGGTGTGGACGCCGTTCCGTTCGGCCCCGCAATCGCATTGACGCCGGCTGAATCATCGTCCGGCCGTCAACGGCGCGGCACGCCGTCGCGCCATTCGCCCCAGTGCGTGACGATGTCCTGCACCAGCGGATTGCCCGCGCGGTACAGATTTTCGGTCGCCGGGGCGAAACCGCCCTGGTCCGCGTAGTTCAGCAGGTTGTCGGCGCTCGTCTGCCCCGCGTACGGCCGATCGAAATCGGACCCCGTGCGCAGCACGGCCACGCGCGACAGGTCGACCCGCTTCACGCTCGCCGCGCGCTTGAGCGCTTCGTACGTCGCGTTGTCTTCCTGCGCGGTCATGCAGTAGGTGCCCTTGCCGTCCGTCAGGATCTTGGTCCACTGGCGTGCGCGCTCGCCGATCAGCGTGCCCGAGAACCACGTGTTGCCCGATGACGTGTCGCACTGGATCACCGTCGGCGGCCGGTTTGCCGGCGCATACGTGAACTTCGCACGCGCGGCCTGCGCCTGCGCGCTGTCTGCCAGCACGACGTTGCGCGACAGCGCGTAGGCGGCGTCGGTCAGTTGCGGGTTGAGCTGGAACACTTCGGTGCGATAGTCGAGCGGCGGCTTGTCGTTCGGGCTCTTCGTGTTGATGCCGAGATAGCCGGTGTTCCAGCCGGCCGGAATCTCGCGCGCATCGAGTTCCCACTGCAGGCTGAAATCGACGAGGTATTTCGACCACGCGGCCGATCCGACCGTACCTTGCGCGGGGTCGACGCCCGCGATGCCCGAGACCAGGAAATACGTGCGGCGCAAATCGAAGCGTTGCGAGAACGTGAGCGCCATGATCGTCGCCGACGCATTCGCATAGCCCATGCCGGTCGTGACCACGCACACGTCCTGCTTGTTGCAGTGGACAGCCGGATAGTCGGGCGACAGGCCGGGCACGGCGATGTCGCGCCACGGGCCGAGCCGGTCGAGCCACGCCTGGCCCTCCGGCCCGAACATCGTGATGATCATGACCTTGACCGGGCGGCCATGCGAGCCGGTCTCGGCGAATGCCGCGTTGCCGGCATCGTTGCCCTGGTTGTCCTGCGCGATCGACGGCGCGGTCGCGCAGGCGGCAAGCGAGAATGCGGCGGCGGAAAGAATGGAGCGAGTCAGCATCGGCGTTCCTTGTTTCGGTGACGTTGGGTGAGAACGGCTGTCGGAGACTGCGCGACGAGTATAGAACGGGCATGCGCGATGCGGAACCCGACTACGAAACGACTGGCGATGTTTCGTGCGAACGGATGCGTGTTGCGCGACGGAAAATCGCGCGTTCGTCACCGCCTTTAAAACATCAGGAATGCTATCGGGTTCGTCGCCGCGTGCGACGTCGGCTGCTTCGCGCCGCGCTACACGCGCATCAGCCCAGCCACGCCGTAACCGAGCACGACGAGTGCGGCGACTACATGGCTCGCGGCGAGCCACCCCGGCGATTTCACGAAGCGCCCGATCGCGCTGCCGCCGAACGCGAACACGAGCTGCCCCGCCAGGCTACCCGCAAACACGCACGCGGCGCCGAACAACCAGTGCCGATGCGCACCGGCGGCAGCCGTCGCATAGCCGTAGAACAACAGGATGGTCAGCGGGTTCGCGAGCGTGACGAAGAACATCGACATGAACGGGCGATCGCCCGGGGGCGGCGCTCCGTCGCCGTCGAGCGAGCGGCGCCGGTCACGCAGCGCCTCCCACAGCATCCGCGCGCCCATCGCGAGCAACACGAGTGCACCGACCATACGGAACAGCGCCAGATGCGACGCAAGCGTGTTCGCGAGCATCGCACCGATCGTGAACGCGACGATTGCATAGCAGCCATCGGCAGCGGCTACCCCGATCGCCGCGCGCACGCCGGTCGCCGTGCCGGCGCGCATGCCGTAATTCGCGATCATCAGCGCGACGGGCCCGACCGACAGCGCGATCGTCAGCCCGAACAGGAAGTCGCTCATCGGTCGTCCAGCGCATCAATTCAATACCGTCGATGAAAGACATCGATTCCAGCGACGTCGAAACGATTCGGTGTGTGAATCGGCACTCAGGCGACGTCGACGCGTGCGGGCCCGTCCACCATCTCGCCGATCACGGCCGCGCGGTCGAACCCGTCGGCACGGAAGCACGCGAGCACGTCGTCGACCGCTTCCGGCGCGCACGCGACCAGCAACCCGCCCGACGTCTGCGGATCGGTCAGCAGCGCCTGCGCGACGGGCGGCAGCCCGTCGGCGAGCCGCACATCGGCGCCGTACGCGGCCCAGTTGCGGCCCGACGCGCCGGTGAACACCCCGTCGGCAACGAACGCCTCGACGCCCGCGAGCCACGGCAGCGACGCATAGTGCACGCGCACGGTGAGTTGCGCGCCGCGCGCCAGTTCGAGCGTATGGCCGAGCAGCCCGAAGCCCGTGACGTCGGTCAGCGCATGCACGCCCGGCAGCGCGGCGAGCTCGGCGCCCGGCCGGTTCAGCTTGGTGGTGGTCGCGACCATTTGCGCGTAACCGTCGGCATCGAGCTGGTTCTTCTTCAGCGCGGCCGACAACACGCCGACGCCGAGCGGCTTGCCGAGCACGAGCACGTCGCCCGCGCGCGCGGCCGCGTTGCGCTTCACGCGCGACGGATGCACGACGCCGATCGCCGCGAGCCCGTAGATCGGCTCGACCGAATCGATCGAATGGCCGCCCGCGACCGGAATGCCGGCATCCGCGCACACCGATTCGCCGCCGCGCAGCACGGCGGCGATCGTCTCGTGCGGCAGCACGTTGATCGGCATGCCGACCAGCGCAAGGGCGAGGATCGGCTTGCCGCCCATCGCGTAGACGTCGGACAGCGCGTTGGTGGCCGCGATGCGGCCGAAGTCGAACGGATCGTCGACGATCGGCATGAAGAAATCGGTGGTCGCGACGATCGCCTGCTCGTCGTTGAGCCGGTAGACGGCCGCGTCGTCGGAGGTTTCGGTGCCGACCAGCAGGTCAGGGAACAGCGCGGGCGGCGTCGCGCGCTTGAGCAGCTCGGACAGCACGCCCGGCGCGATCTTGCAGCCGCAGCCGCCCCCGTGCGACAGGCTCGTGAGGCGCGGAACGGCAGGCTGGGCTTGAGTGGCTTCGGTCATCGTCGGCATCCGGTGAATACGGTGAATAACAACGCTCCATTATCGACAATTCCGCGCGAGCGCGCCCGATACCCACATAATTGACGGCCCTTGCCGGCTCCCGCCCTTGCTCGCTTCCTCATTGATCGATGGATCACCTCTTCGTCGCCCTCGTGCTGTGCTCGGCTCTGCTGCACGCGATCTGGAACGCGTTCCTCCACGTCAGCGAAGACCGGTTGGTGCAACTCGGCGCGATGTCGCTGCCGTATCTCGCGTTCGGCATCGCCGGCGCCGTGCTGCTGCCCGCGCCGGCGCCCGCCGCATGGCCGTACGTCGCCGCATCCGCGGTGCTCGAGGTCGCGTACTGTTTCACGCTCGCGCGCGCATACCGCAACGGCGAATTCGGGCAGATCTATCCGATCGCGCGCGGGATGTCGCCGCTGCTGGTGTCGGTGCTCGCGTTCGCCGTGCTGCACGAACGACCGACTTCGCTCGGCTTCGCGGGCATCGCGCTCGTATCGTTCGGGATCATGTCGCTCGCGCTGCGGCGCGGCTTCAGGTTCTCCGGAGAAGGCGTGCCGTACGCGTTGCTCACGGGCGTGTTCATCGCCGCGTATTCGCTCTGCGACGGCATCGGCTCGCGCGTGTCCGGCAGCGCGCTCGGCTACATCGCATGGGTGTACCTGCTGTGGAGCGTGCCGCAGCTCGCGCTCGTCTGCGCATGGCGCGGCGGCCCGCGCGCGGTGCTCGGCTCGCGCACCGCCCTTGCGCAGGGCGCGATCGCCGGCACGATCTCGCTCGCCGCGTACGGGATCGTGATCCTCGCGTACCGGCACCTGCCGGTCGCGACCGTGTCGGCGCTGCGCGAAACGAGCTCGATCTTCGCGGTCGCGATCGGCTGGTTCGCGATGCGCGAGCGGCCTGGTCCGCAGCGGCTCGTCGCATGCGCGCTGGTGGTGACGGGCGCGGCGTTGATCCGGCTGTAACGCCCGCACCGGGCCCATAGCCGGTGCCGGCCTTCACGACCGATTCCGCGAGATGCCCTCTCCGCGCCGCTGTGCCTTGCAATATTGCCCGCCGCTCTTGCCAGAGGGGGAGCCGCATGAACCGGTTGGCGACTCCCGTTCAACGACGCGGAAGCAGGCGGGCTGGCCGCGCGCGAAAAACACGCGCCTCGTTGCGGAGCGTATCGAGCTTCGACGGAATCGCAACGAGTCGATATCGCCGTGCTCGCACGTCACGCCAGCGCAACGGCCCCGCCGAACGCCCGCTCGTCGATCGCCTCGGCCAGCGTCGCGAACGCCGTCGCGATCTCGTCCTCCGGCACGCACGCATAGCCGAGCAGCAAGCCCGATGCCGCGCGCTCGCGGTGCGCGTAGTAGCCGGACAACGGCCGCACGACGATGTTGCGCTCGAGCGCGGCCTGCGCGACGGCTCGATCGTCGGCACCGTCCGGCAGCCGCGTGACGAGATGCAGCCCCGCGTCGCTGCCGAGCGCGTGCAGCGTATCGCCGTAGCGGCGCGCGACCGCGTCGAGCAGCACCTCGCGGCGTTGTCCGTACAGCGTGCGCATCTTGCGGATATGCGACACGAAGTGCCCTTCCGCGATGAATTCGGCGAGCACGGCCTGCTGCAGCAACTGGCCTTCGCGATACAGCTCGGCGCTCGCGGTCGCAAAACTCTCCGCGAGCGGCTCCGGCGCGACCAGATAGCCGACCCGCAGCCCCGGGAACAGCGTCTTGCCGAAACTCCCGACGTAGATCACCTGCCCGGCCGTGTCGAGCCCCTGCAGCGACGCGAGCGGCCGGCTGCCGTAGCGGAATTCGCTGTCGTAGTCGTCCTCGATGATCCAGCAACCGTGCTGGCGCGCGTATTCGAGCAACATCCGGCGGCGCGCGAGGCTCATCACCATTCCGAGCGGATACTGATGCGACGGCGTGACGAGCATCAGCTTCGGCGGCGCGGCGAGATCGGCGGCCGACGGCGCGATGCCTTCGTCGTCGACCGGAATCGGCCGCGTGGTGAGCCCCGACACGTTCAGCACGCTGCGCACGCCCCAATAGCACGGATCCTCGGTCCAGATCGCATCGCCCGGATCGGTCAGCAGCCGCACCGCGAGGTCGATCGACTGGTGGATGCCGGTCGTGATCACGATCTGCTCGGGCGTGCAGCGCACCGAGCGCGACGTGCGCAGGTAGTCGGCCAGCGCCTCGCGCAGCAGCGCGAGGCCGCCGCCGGGCGCATAGGTCAGCAGGTCCGGGCGCAAGCGCCGCCAGTACTTGTTGTGCAGCCGCGTCCATACGCGCGCCGGAAATCGCGACACATCGGGCACGCCCGGCATGAACGCGCCGCCCTGACGCTTCGACACGCCGGCGCCTTCGACGAGCCGCGTGCCGCGCGCGGACAGGCGCCGCACGGACGGCGTCACGACGGCCGGCCCGGCCGCCACGTCGGGAGGCGCGCCGACGATCTCGTCCGGCGCGCTGTCGGCGACGAACGTGCCGCGACCCGTCGCCGAGTGCACATAGCCTTCGAGCACAAGCTGTTCGTATACCTGCGTGACCGTGTTGCGCGCGATCCCGAGCTCGGCGGCCAGCAGCCGCGACGACGGCACGCGCGTGCCGGCCGGCAGTTCGCGCGACAGGATCGCCTGTTGCAGCAGCCGGTGAAGCTGGCGGTAGATCGGCTGTTCGCCGCCGCGCACGAGGCGCTGCGCCAGCCAGTCCGACAACACGCTTGCGCGCATGATTGGCTCCTGATTATTTATTGAAATGGCTCTGATTGCCGGAGCCAAATGTGATTATAGTCGCGTCCATGGGCTGCCAAGGCGCCCGATTTTCTACCCACCGGACCGAACATCAAGGAGATGACCGTGAAGAATGCCGACCTGCAGGCCCGCAAGAACGCCGCCACCCCGCGCGGCGTCGGCGTGATGTGCGATTTCTACGCAGCCCGCGCCGAGAACGCGGAGCTGTGGGATGTCGAAGGCCGCCGCTTCATCGATTTCGCCGCCGGCATCGCGGTGCTGAACACGGGCCACCGCCACCCGAAGATCGTCAAGGCGATCGCGGATCAGTTGAACAGCTTCACGCACACCGCCTACCAGATCGTCCCGTACGCGTCGTACGTCGAGCTGGCGGAAAAGATCAACGCACGCGCGCCGGGCGACTTCCCGAAGAAGACGGCGTTCTTCACGACCGGCGCCGAAGCCGTCGAAAACGCGATCAAGATCGCGCGTGCGGCGACCGGCCGTCCGGGCGTCATCGCATTCTCGGGCGGCTTCCACGGCCGCACGATGATGGGCATGGCGCTGACCGGCAAGGTCGCCCCGTACAAGCTGAACTTCGGCCCGTTCCCGGGCGACGTGTTCCACGCGCCGTACCCGAACGCGCTGCACGGCGTGACGACGGCCGACTCGATCAAGGCGATCGAGATGCTGTTCAAGGCCGACATCGATCCGAAGCGCGTCGCCGCGATCATCTTCGAACCGGTCCAGGGCGAAGGCGGCTTCAACCCGGCGCCGGCCGAGTTCGTGCGCGCGCTGCGCAAGATCTGTAACGAACACGGCATCCTGCTGATCGCCGACGAAGTGCAGACGGGCTTCGCGCGCACCGGCAAGCTGTTCGCGATGCAGCACTACGACGTGCTGGCCGACCTGATCACGATGGCGAAGAGCCTTGCCGGCGGCATGCCGCTGTCGGGCGTCGTCGGCCGTGCGGACGTGATGGACGCCGCCGCGCCCGGCGGCCTCGGCGGCACCTACGCGGGCAATCCGCTGGCCGTCGCGTCGGCGCACGCGGTGCTCGAGATCATCGACGAAGAGAAGCTGTGCGAGCGCGCGACGCAGCTCGGCGACGTGCTGAAGGCGAAGCTGAATGCGCTGCAGGCGGACGTGCCGCAGATCGCCGACGTGCGCGGCCCGGGCGCGATGATCGCGGTCGAATTCCTGAAGCCGGGTTCGGGCGAGCCGGATGCCGAGTTCACGAAGCGCGTGCAGGCGCGTGCGCTCGAGCGCGGGCTGCTGCTGCTCGTGTGCGGCGTGTACTCGAACGTCGTGCGCTTCCTGTTCCCGCTGACGATCCCGCAAGCCGTGTTCGACGAAGCGCTCGCGATCCTCGAGGAAGTGCTGAAGGAAACGGTCGGCGTGCCGGCCTGAGTGCCCGTCCCCGACTGAATGCGCCGCCCGCCGTCGTGAAGACGGCGGCGGCCGTTTGCATCCGTCCTTTTCAAAGCAGGTGATTCATATGAGCACGGTTCAGGAAACCCTGGCACTGAAAGATCCGTCGCTGTTCCGCCAAGAGGCGTACGTCAACGGCGAATGGCAACGCGCAACGAACGGCGAGACGTTCGACGTCCGCAACCCGGCGACGGGCGGCCTGCTCGGCACCGTGCCGGCGATGGGCGCGGCGGAAACGCGTCACGCGATCGACGCCGCGAATGCCGCATGGCCGGCGTGGCGCAAGAAGACCGCGAAGGAACGCGCGGTCATCCTGCGCAAGTGGCACGACCTGATGATGGAGAACGCCGACGACCTCGCGCTGATCCTCACCACCGAGCAGGGCAAGTCGCTGGCCGAAGCGAAGGGCGAGATCGGCTACGCGGCGTCGTTCCTCGAGTGGTTCGCGGAAGAGGGCAAGCGCGTGTACGGCGACACGATCCCGACGCCGGCGAGCGACAAGCGCATCGTCGTGACGAAGGAAGCGATCGGCGTGTGCGCGGCGATCACGCCGTGGAACTTCCCGGCGGCAATGATCACCCGCAAGGTCGGCCCGGCGCTCGCGGCAGGCTGCCCGATCGTCGTGAAGCCGGCCGAGGCGACGCCGTTCTCCGCGCTCGCGATGGCCGCGCTGGCCGAGCGCGCTGGCGTGCCGGCCGGCGTGTTCAGCGTCGTCACGGGCGACCCGAAGGCGATCGGCGGCGAACTGACGTCGAACCCGATCGTGCGCAAGCTGTCGTTCACAGGCTCGACACCGGTCGGCCGCCTGTTGATGGCGCAGTGCGCGGCGACGGTCAAGAAGGTGTCGCTGGAGCTCGGCGGCAACGCGCCGTTCATCGTGTTCGACGACGCCGACCTCGACGCGGCCGTGCAGGGGGCGATCGCGTCGAAGTACCGCAACAGCGGCCAGACGTGCGTGTGCACGAACCGCTTCTACGTGCATGAAGCCGTGTACGACCAGTTCGCGCAGAAGCTCGCGGCGGCCGTCGGCCAGTTGAAGGTCGGCCGCGGCACGGAGCCGGGCGTCACGCAAGGCCCGCTGATCAACGAAGCAGCCGTGCTGAAGGTCGAGGCGCACATCGAGGACGCGCTCGCGAAGGGCGCGACCGTCGTGACGGGCGGCAAGCGTCACGCGCTCGGTCACGGCTTCTTCGAGCCGACGGTGCTGACCGGCGTCACGCCGGCGATGAAGGTCGCGAAGGAAGAGACGTTCGGGCCGCTCGCGCCGCTGTTCAAGTTCGGCAGCGACGACGAGGTGATCCGCCTCGCGAACGACACCGAATTCGGCCTCGCCGCGTACTTCTACAGCCGCGACATCGGCCGCGTGTGGAAGGTCGCCGAAGCGCTCGAATACGGGATGGTCGGCGTGAACACGGGCCTGATCTCGAACGAAGTCGCGCCGTTCGGCGGCGTGAAGCAGTCGGGCCTCGGCCGCGAAGGTTCGCACTACGGCATCGACGACTACGTCGTGATCAAGTACCTCTGCCTGGCCGTCTGACGGTTCCGGGCCTGGCGCGCGAGCGGCAGGCCCCGGCCGCCCGGCCGGAACCGGGCGGTCACGACGCGGGCCGGTATCCCTCTCCGCCGTGCCCGCGTCACCTGCCTTCTCCGCAATCAGCGGAATACGTTCACCGCCTCCACCAGCCGCGTCGCCTGCTGCTTCAGGCTTTCCGACGCCGCCGTGCTCTGCTCGACGAGCGCCGCGTTCTGCTGCGTGATGTTGTCCAGATGCACGACCGCCTGGTCGACCTGCGCGACGCCCGTGCTCTGCTCAGCCGTCGACGAGCTGATTTCCGCGATCAGACCGGACACGCGCTTCACCTGCGTGACGATGTCCTCCATCGTCCGGCCCGCCTCGTCCACGCGCCGCGCGCCCGACTCCACCCGCTCGACGCTCGCGCCGATCAGCGTCTTGATCTCCTTCGCCGCGTTCGCGCTGCGCTGTGCGAGCGCGCGCACCTCGCCTGCGACCACCGCGAAACCACGACCCTGCTCGCCCGCGCGTGCGGCCTCGACCGCCGCATTCAGCGCGAGGATGTTGGTCTGGAACGCGATGCCGTCGATCACGCCGATGATGTCGGCAATCTTGCGCGAACTCTCGGTGATCTCGCTCATCGTCGCGACGACCTCGCTCACCGCCTGCCCGCCACGCTCGGCCGCGTCGCTCGCGGAAACGGACAACCGATTCGCCTGCAGCGCCGTTTCCGCATTGCTCGACACGGTGGCCGTCATTTCCGCCATCGACGCGGCGGTCTGCTGCACGCTGGACGCGGCCTGCTCGGTACGCGCGCTGAGGTCGTTGTTGCCTTGCGCGATCTCGTTGCTCGCGCGCTGCACGTTGTGCACCTGCTCGCTGACGTCGTCGACGAGCCAGCGGAACATCAGCCCGAGCTGGTTGATCGTGCGCAGCGTCATGCCGATCTCGTCGACGCGATTCATCCGCACGCCGCGCCGGCTCTCGCCGGTCGCGACGTTCAGCGCCTGCTCGTGCAGCCGCTTCAGCGGTTGCACGATCTGCGCATCGAGCCACCAGCCGGCGGCGGCCGCCACGCCGATCGTCACACCGGCAAACGCCGCGAGCCCGTTGCCGGTCAGCCCGCAGGCCCAGCCCGCGCCGACGATCGCCGGCGCCAGCACACACGATGCCGAATGAACGCGCGCACGCACCGACATCGTCTGCGGCAGCGACGCGATCCGCAGCAGCCCGGTGCGGATGACGAGCCCCTTGTGGAACCGGCGCCGACCGTTCTTGCCTTCGCGAAACGCGCGATACAGCGCGTCCGCGGCCTGGGTCTCGTCGCGCGTCGCCTTCGTGCGCACCGACATGTAGCCCTTCGGCTGCCCGTTGCGCATCACCGGAATCGCGTTCGCGCGCACCCAGTAATGGTCGCCGTTCTTGCGGCGGTTCTTCACGAGCGCGGTCCACGGCTCGCCGCGCCTGAGCGTCGCCCACATGTCGGCGAACGCCTCCTTCGGCATGTCCGGGTGCCGCACCACGTTGTGCGGCTGGCCGACGAGTTCCTCGTTCGAGAACCCGCTCACCTGCGCGAACGTCGTGTTCGCGTAGGTGATGACGCTGTCGGCATCGGTCGTCGACATCAGTGTGACGTCGTCGGGAAAATCGAATTCCTGTTGAGTAACGGGCTGGTTGTTGCGCATGCAAGGCTCCGAAAGGCGGATCTGTCGTCCGCATCGCGCTGAAATCGCGCTCAGTAGCCGAAAAACGGTTGATCGCTTTACGACACTCTCGTCCTTTGTCGGCAATGCACCGGGAAACCTTAATCCTGTCGCGCATCATGCATGCAATTCCGCCATTACCATGATTTCGATCAAATATTCCGGCGATAATCGCGGCACGTGTTTATCGACTTGTCACAACGCGCCGCCCGGCGTGCCGATGCCGGCATCCGTTGCGCGCGGCGAAACGATTTGACTTATCCTGCTCCATTCCCACCGGAATTCGAATTCGATGAAAAAGGCATTGCACGAACTGAATCGGTTGTCCTGGAATAAGGCGACGGTCGCGCATAACAGCCATAAAGGCGATCAGGCCGCATTTTTCCGCAATGGCGGCTCGACGCTGTTTCCGGAAGAACGCGAACTACTCGGCGATCTCGCGGGTCTGCGGCTCTTGCACCTGCAATGCAACGCGGGGCAGGACACGCTGAGCCTCGTGCGCGAGGGCGCGGACGCAACCGGCGTCGACATCTCCGACGAGGCGATCGACTTCGCGCGGCAACTGTCGGCCGACGCGGGCCTGCCCGCGCGATTCGAGCGCGCCGACGTACTCGACTGGATGCCCGAAGCCGCCGCGCGCGGCGAGCGCTTCGATCGCGTGTTCACGTCGTACGGCGCGATCTACTGGCTGTCGGACCTGACCGCATGGGCGCACGGGATCGCCTCGCTGCTCGCATCGGGCGGCCGCTTCGCGATGGTCGAGTTCCATCCGTTCTCACTGTATTTCGACGAACACTGGCAGCCGCACTACGACTACTTCAAGGACGACGCGACCGAGGAACCCGCAGGCGTCGGCGATTACGTCGCGGCGTCCGGCACGGGGCTCGGCGCGCAACACGACCGCCCGGGCATCGTCGATTTCGCGAACCCGCATCCGAGCTACGAGTTCATGTGGGGCATCGGCGAAGTAGCGAATGCACTGATATCGGCCGGTCTCGCGATCGATCGCTTGACCGAATATCCGTACGCGAACGGCTGGAAGGGCTTCGACGGCATGCGCGAGCTGGACGGCCGCCGGATGGTGCCGCCCGAAGGCATGCCGCGGTTGCCGTTGATGTACGCAATCGCCGCGCACCGGGTGGCCGCATGACGCGCCGCACCGCGGCCGCGCGCGACGCGCTGTCGGCCCGCCTGCTGGCCCGCGACGACGTGCCGCTCGTGTGGACCATCGACCGGCGTGAAATCATCGAACACCTGTACGTGCTGCGCGACGGCGCGCTGCATCTCGTGCCCGAGTTCTACGACGTGGCCGGCTGGCCCGACGGCGAAGCCGAGCACTACACGCCGATCCTGCTCGACTGTCACGACCGCGGCGGCTGGTTTCTCGGGCGGTTCGACGGCACGCGGCTCGTTGCGGCCGTCGTCGTCGACAGCCGGCCGCTCGGCCCGCGGCGCGACATGCTGCAGTTGAAGTTCCTGCACGTGAGCCACGATTGGCGCGGTTGCGGGCTCGGCGAACAGCTCTATCGCGCGGCGCAGGCGCAGGCACGCACGATGGGCGCCGAGCGTCTGTACGTGTCGGCCACGCCGTCGCAGCGCACGATCGACTTCTACCTGCGGCTCGGCTTCACGGTCAGCGCGGCGCCCGATCCCGAGCTTTACGCACTCGAGCCCGAAGACATTCACCTCGAAGGGCCGACGGCGTGACCGCCCAGCATGCGGATGAAGCGTAGAATTTTGCGCGCCGCCACAGCCCCATCAGTTGCCGTCAGCACGTCACGGAGCGCGACATTGAACGACGACCCGCCACCGCCCGCCACGCCGAAGATCCTCGTCAGCATGTGCGTGGTCGGCCATCCGGTCCGTTACAACGGCTCGGCGAAGACCGCCGCGCACGAGGCGCTCGAACGGTGGCAACGCGAAGGGCGTCTCGTGGCCGTCTGCCCGGAGCTGGCGGGCGGCCTCGGCGTGCCGCGCCCGCCTGCCGAGATCGCCGGCGGCGCATCGGGGCAGCAGGTGCTGTCGGGTCACGCACGCATCGTCGACGTGGACGGCACCGACGTGACGGCCCCATTCGTGGCCGGCGCGCAGACCGCGCTGGCCCTCGCGCAGGCACACGGCTGCCGCTTCGCGATCCTCGCCGATGGCAGTCCCTCGTGCGGCAGCACGTTCATCTACGACGGAAGTTTCGAGAGCCGGCGGCACGCGGGCGCCGGCGTCACGGCGGCGCTGCTGCGCGCGCATGGCATCGAGGTGTTCGCGGACACCGAGATCGACGCGCTCGACGCGCGGCTCAGGCAGCTGTCGCCAGCCGGTTAACGACGATGGGCGGCACGAGACACCTCGTGCCGCCCATCGTGGCGGAAACGGCGCGGCGGTAAAGCGGCGCGTATCCGGCCGCTTCACCCCATCGCGCCGGTCAGACGCGTTCGATCGCGATCGCGATGCCCTGACCGACGCCGATGCACATCGTGCACAGCGCAAAGCGGCCGTTCGTGCGATGCAACTGGTACATCGCTGTCGTCACGAGGCGCGCACCCGATGCGCCGAGCGGGTGACCGAGCGCGATCGCACCGCCGTTCGGGTTCACGCGCGGATCGTCGTCGGCGACGCCGAGCATGCGCAGCACCGCGAGACCCTGCGACGCGAACGCTTCGTTCAGCTCGATCACGTCGAACTGGTCGATCGTCATCCCGAGCCGCGCGAGCAGCTTCTGCGTGGCCGGCGCGGGGCCGATGCCCATCACGCGCGGCGCGACGCCGGCCGTCGCGATCCCCAGCACGCGGGCGCGCGGCGTCAGGCCGAAGCGCTTCGCGGTTGCCTCGTTCGCCAGCAGCAGCGCGGCGGCGCCGTCGTTGACGCCCGACGCGTTGCCGGCCGTGACCGAGCCGTCCGGGCGCACGACGCCCTTCAGCTTCGCGAGCGCTTCGAGCGACGTTTCGCGCGGATGCTCGTCACGCGACACGACCACCGGATCGCCCTTCTTCTGCGCAATCGTGACCGACACGATTTCCTCTGCGAGCGTACCGTCCTGCTGCGCACGCGCGGCCTTCTGCTGGCTGCGCAGCGCGAACAGGTCCTGATCCGCGCGGCTGACGTGGTAATCGACTGCGACGTTCTCGGCCGTCTCCGGCATCGAATCGACGCCATACAGCTGCTTCATCAGCGGATTGACGAAACGCCAGCCGATCGTCGTATCGTAGATGTCGGCCTGGCGCGCGAATGCGCTCGCGGCCTTGCCCATCACGAACGGCGCACGCGTCATGCTCTCGACGCCGCCCGCCACCATCAGCGCGGCTTCGCCCGACTTGATCGCGCGCGCGGCCACGCCGACCGCATCCATTCCGGAGCCGCACAGGCGGTTGATCGTCGAACCGGGCACGCCCTCCGGCAGGCCCGCCAGCAGCGCCGACATGCGCGCGACGTTGCGGTTGTCCTCGCCGGCCTGGTTCGCGCAGCCGTAGATCACGTCGTCGATCGCCGTCCAGTCGACGTCGCGGTTGCGCTCGACGAGCGCCTTGAGCGGCACCGCGCCCAGATCGTCGGCGCGCACGCCGGACAGTGCACCGCCGTAACGCCCGATCGGCGTACGGATCGCATCACACAGAAAAGCTTCGGTCATCAGTGTCTCCGGTCCCGTGAAAGGCTGGGAAATGAACGGGGCGCCCCCTTGCATTGCCCGCCGGGATGCGCTTAAATGTTCTATATACGAACATAAGATCGTGTATCGAACGTTCAACGCATCATAGGGAGTGCAGGGACGACCTGTCAAGGGCGCGGTCCGCCGTGCGGTTGGCGTGTCGGGCCCCTTGCGCTATCTTCTCGGCTGCACGACATTCCAGGCGCTCATGACAACCGACGATATTCAAACGAAACCCGGCGACTCCTATGTGCAGTCGTTCGCGCGCGGCCTCGCGGTGATCCGCGCATTCGACGCGGCGCGCCCGGAGCAGACGCTCACCGAGGTCGCGTCGGCCACCGGCCTCACGCGCGCGGGCGCGCGCCGGATCCTGCTCACGCTGCAGACGCTCGGCTACGTCGAGGCCGACGGCCGGCTGTTCCGGCTCACGCCGAAGATCCTCGAGCTCGGCTTCGCGTACCTGACGTCGATGCCGTTCTGGAATCTCGCCGATCCGGTGATGGAGCAGTTGTCCGCGCAGATCCACGAAAGCTGCTCGGCCGCGGTGCTCGACCGCACCGAGATCGTCTACGTGCTGCGCGTGCCGACCCGCAAGATCATGACGATCAACCTGTCGATCGGCAGCCGGCTGCCTGCGTATTGCACGTCGATGGGCCGCGTGCTGCTGTCCGCGCTCGACGACGCGACGCTCGACGAAACGCTCGCGCAAAGCGGGATCCGCGCGCATACGCCGCGCACGATCACCGACATCGGCGAACTCAAGGCGACGATCGCGCAGGTGCGCCAGCAAGGCTGGGCCGTGGTCGACCAGGAACTCGAGGTGGGCTTGATGTCGATCTCCGCGCCGATCCGCAACCGGCGCGGGCAGGTGATCGCCGCGATGAACATCAGCGGCAACGCACAGCGGCATACCGCGAAGCAGATGGTGAAGGAGTTTCTCGGGCCGCTGCAGCAGGCCGCGCAGACGGTATCGGAGCTGGTGGCGCGGCGCGGCTGAGCGATCGTTCGCCCGGCGAACCGGCAAGACGGGGATGGAGGGATCGCGTGGCGCGAAGCGGATAAAAAGACGGGCGGCATGCGCCGCCCGCTCAACTCTCTGACTCTGTTTGCAACGTCCTTCTCACGGAACACGGAGCGCGCTCCGCATCGCCCAATTTAGGAGCGCGGCAACGCCCGGTCAATTTGACGAGAACGAAATTGCACGGCGCATTTCGGACACCGCGCGCACCCGGCGCCGCTCACGCGCCCAGCAACATCCCCGTTCGCACCGGCACCGTGCCCGTCACGCGGCCGAGCGGCGCGCCGGCCGTCACGAAACGGATCGCGCGCCGCATGTAGAACACGCCATCGGTCGCGCTCGAGATCGTCGTGACCGCATCCGTCAGCGGATCGACGATGTCGAACAGCGGATCGCCCGCACGGATCGTCGCGCCGATCGCCGCACGGTGCACGAGAATCCCGCTCACCGGCGCGTAAAACTGCTCGCTGCCCGCAAGCGGCGTGGCCGGCGCGGCCAGCGGCGGCAGCGGCGCACGTTCGCCGCGCACCGCGCCGCACCACACGAGATAGTCGACGAGCGCGTCGGCGTCGCGTTGCGCATAGTCGTACGTCACGTCGCGCTGGCCGCGGCACTCGACGGTCACAGCCACGGTGCCGGCGGCCATCGGCGTGCCCTCCGGCAAATGCGCGCGCAATCGCGACCACAGCAGGTGATGCGCGTCGTCGAACGCATGGCCGCCCGAATCCTCGGCGAGCAGCGACACCTCCGCACCGAGATAACGCGCGAGCGGCTCGACGTCCGGCCACGCGGTATCGCTCGTGTATACGTGCATCACCGCTTCGAGCGAGCAATGCAGGTCGATCACGACGTCGGCGTCGTGCGACAGCTTCAGCAGCGCAAGCTGCAGCGCATCGAATTCGGTGCGCGGCGCGATGTCGTCGAGCGCCGCGCCGACGCATTCGCGCACGATCGCGCGATTGCGCGCGCCGTCGCCGCCCAGCCGGTCGCGCGCCCGCGCGGCGATCTCCGCGAGCGGCAGGAAGCCGCGATTGAAGTTGCGGCCGCTCGCGAGGTCGAAACGGCCGATGAACTGCCCGAGCAGATGATGATTGAGACCGACCGGGTTCGACACCGGCACGAGCACGACTTCGGCCGCGAGCCGGCCTGCGGCGTCGAGTTGCGCGAGGCGCTGCTTCAGCACGACCGCCGCGAGCATCGCCGGCGTCTCGTCCGCGTGCAACGCGGCCTGCAGGTAGATCTTGCGGCCGCTGCCGGCCGGCCCGAAATGAAAGCTCGTCAGCGTGCGCTGCGTGCCGATCGACGGCGACAGGAGCGGCGTGGTGCGAATCTGCATCGATGGTCTCGAACGGATGAAAACGGGGAATCGGAACGACGGGCCTGCACGGCGCTCAGTCGCCGTACGGGTTGAAATCGAAATACTGCTTCGCGATCCGGTCGTACGTACCGTCCTTCAGCATCGACGCGATCGCGCCGTCGATCGACGCCTTGAGCGCGGTATCCGACTGCCGCATGCCGATGCCGACGCCGCGATCGCCCATGTCGAGCGGCGCGCCGACGAACGCGAAGCCCTTGCCGCGCGGCTGGCGCAGGAACCCATAGTCGGCTTCCACGGTGCCGAGCAGCGCCGCGTCGAGGCGGCCGTTCACGAGATCGGCGAACACGTCGTCCTGGCTCTTGTACGGCACCACGCCGACGCCGGCCGGCGCCCAGTGCGCGAGCGCCCACGATTCGAACTGCGTGCCCGACTGCACGCCGACGCGCTTGCCGGCCAGCGACGCCGCCGTGCCGTCGAGCCCGCTGCCGGGCCGCGCGACGAGCCGCGACTTGAAGCGGAACAGCTTCGACGAGAACAGGATCTGTTTCTCGCGCTTCGCGGTGATCGCCATCGACGACAGGATCGCGTCGATCTTGCGCGCCTGCAACGCGGGGATCATCCCGGAGAATTCGAGTTCGACCCACTGGCAGCGCAACTGCGCGCGGCGGCAGATCTCGTTGCCGAGATCGACGTCGAAGCCTTTCAGGCTGCCGTCGGGCGCTTTCGCATCCATCGGCGGATAGGTCGGGTCGATGCCGAGCCGCACCACGTGCGCGTCGAGCGCAAACGCGGACGTGGCCGCCAGGCCAATGCACAGGGAAACGAGCGGGACGAGGAGACGTTTCATGATCGACGATGGGCAGGTAGCGGGACGAACGGCATGCGCCGGACTGCCTGCGATCGTAGGGGCCGCCGGCTGCCGCCGGAACCATCGGCTGACTTATCATGATCGGTATTTCCGATCACCGGCCTCGCAGCTTCCCATGGCGTTCACGCTGTCCCAGCTCCGCATCTTCCAGGCCGTCGTCGAGCACGGCAGCCTGCGCGCGGCCGCACGCGCGCTCGATCTCGCGCAAAGCGGCGTCTCGCAGCAACTGCAGGGCCTCGAGGCGACGCTCGGCGCGACGCTGTTCACACGCACCAATCGCGGGATCGTGCCGACGGCCGTCGGCCAGCGGCTGCTCGCGCGCTCCGGTTCGATCCTCGGCGAATGCGATCAGGTCGAGCGGGAAATTCGTCAGTTGAGCGGCGCCTACGAAGGCACCGTCACGCTCGGCCTCGTGACCGAGCCGCTGATCGACGCGTTCGCGCCGGTGCTGACCGCGTTCCGCTCGCGCTTCGACAAGGTGGACGTGCACCTGCGCACCGGCACGTCGCGGATGATGATCGGCTGGCTGCGCGAAAGCGCGGTCGATTTCGCGATCGCGCTGGTCGCGAAGCAGACCGATACGACCGATCTCACGGTCACGCCGCTGCGCACGTCGGCGCCGGTGGTCGTCTGCCGCAACGGGCACCCGGCGATGCATGCGCGATCGCTCGCCGAGCTGGCCGACCACGCGTGGGTGTCCACGCGCTCGCCGAACCTGAGCGCCGACCCGGTCGTCAACCGGCTGCTCGCGTACTTCGACGCGCACGGCCAGCCGCCGCCGAAGATCCTCGCGACCGTCGAAGGGATGTTCGAGACGCTGCAGATCGTCACGCAGACCGATTCCCTCGCGCTCGAAACCGAAGCGATCACGCGGCACGGGCCGTTCGCCGGCGCGCTCGTGAAGGTGCCCGTGCGCGAACGGGCCGAAGCGCAGGACGTCTGCCTGCTGCAGCGCGCGGCCGTACCGCTGACGCCGGCCGCGCAGGAACTCGCGACGATGCTCGCGTCGTATCTGAGGGTGGTGCGCGGGCGGTAAGCGCATACGGCCGCGCGCGCCGCCCCCATCACGCCTCGCGCGTCAGTCCAGCGATTCGCGCGCGGTCTCGCGCAGCATCGCGACCGCGATCAGCGACAGCACCACGCACGCGGCCACGTAGCCCGCCGGTGCGAGCTTGCTGCCGGTCGTCTTCACGAGCCAGGTCGCGATCAACTGCGCGGTGCCGCCGAAGATCGTCACCGCGAGCGCATACGCGATCGAGATGCCCGTCGCCCGCACGTGGCGCGGCAGCGACTCGCACATCAGCGCCATTTCCGATGCGGAGCCGAGCGAATAGAACAGCAGCATCAGCGCGGTCAGCGGCAGGATCACCGACAGCGTCGGATGATGGTTCATCAGCCAGAATGCCGGAAACAGCAGCGCGACCAGCACGCCGCGGCCGACGAAGATCGGCAGGCGCCGGCTGCCGAGCTTGTCCGACAGCCAGCCGAACAGCGGGCACGTAACCAGCATCACGCAGCCCGACGCGACGCCGACGAACATCGACAGCTTCATCGGCAGGCCGAGCGTGTGGATCGCGTAGGTCGGCATGTAGAACGTCAGGATGTAGGTCGACACCGTGCCGCCCATCACCGTGAGCATCAGCAGCAGCACCGTGCGCGCGTGCTTCGAGAACAGCTCGTGCAGCACGCCGCGCTCGATGCCGTGATGGCGGTCGCCGGGCGCGTCGTCCGCGAGCCGGCGACGCAAAAACATCCCGACCGGCGCGATCAGCACGCCGACGAGGAACGGCAGCCGCCAGCCCCAGCCTTCCAGCGCGTCCTTCGTCATCGTGTTCGACAGCAGCGCCGCGAACCCCGAGCCCATCAGCGCGGCGCCGCCTTGCGTCGCGAGCTGCCAGCTCGCGCGGAACCCGCGACGCGACGTGCCGCCCTGTTCGAGCAGCGTCGACGTCGCCGCGCCGAATTCGCCGCCTTGCGAGAAGCCCTGCAGCAACCGCGCGAACACCACGAGCAGCGGCGCGGCCACGCCCACCTGCGCATAGGTCGGCGCGATCGCGATCAGGCCGGTGCCGAGCGCCATCAGCATGATCGTCAGGTTCAGCGCGGCCTTGCGCCCCTTGCGGTCGGCGTAGACGCCCAGCACGACGCTGCCGAGCGGCCGCGTGAAGAAGCCGGCGGCGAACGTCGCGACCGACAGCAGCAGCGACGTGGTCGGGTCGCTCGACGGGAAGAACAGCTTGCCGATCAGCACCGCGAAGAAGCCGTACACGGTGAAATCGAAGAATTCCAGCCAGTTGCCGATCACGGCCGCGGCGATCGCGCCGCGCCGCGTGACGGCAGGCGCGCCGGGCGCCCCGGCTTCGGCGGCGCCCGGCGACGCGGGGTGCAGCGCGAGATGGTCTTTCTGCATCGCTCTCCTCTCCTCTCAATGCGGCCGGAAGCGCCGGCTGCGCGCCGCCGTTGCAATCACTGCCCGAGGTAACGCTCGACGAGGCGCGTCCAGAACGCGGCGCCGATCGGCAGGTTGCGATCGTTGAAGTCGTATTTCGGGTTGTGCACCATGCAGCCGTCCTCGCCTTCGCCGTTGCCGAGCCGCACGAACGAGCCAGGCCGCTGCTGCAGCATGAATGCGAAATCCTCGCTGCCCATCAGCAGGTCGGCCTGCTCGACCACGTGCGCATCCCCGACGAGTTCGCGCGCGACCTGCGCGGCGAAATCCGTTTCGGCATCCGTATTGACGACGACCGGATAGCCTTCGATGTATTCGACGTTCGCGGTCGCGCCGTAGCTCGCGGCCTGCGTTTCGGCCAGCTCGATGATGCGGCGCTTGAGCAGCGCGCGCACCTCGGGGCTGAACGAACGCACGCTGAGTTCGAGGCGCGCGCCGTTCGGAATCACGTTGTTCGCGGTGCCCGCGTGCATCGAGCCGACCGTGACCACCGCCGGCTGCGACGGGTCGACGTTGCGCGCGACGATCGTCTGCAGCGCCATCACGATGCTCGCCGCGACCACCACCGGGTCGACGGTCAGATGCGGCCGCGCCGCGTGGCCGCCGACGCCTTCGATCGTGACGATCGCCTTGTCGCCCGCCGACATGAACGGGCCGCGCCGCGTGAGGAAGACGCCGGGCGCCGCGCCCGGATGGTTGTGCATGCCGAACACGGCGTCGCACGGGAAACGCTCGAACAGGCCGTCGTCGATCATCTTCTTCGCGCCACTGTCGACGCCGTGCTCTTCCGCCGGCTGGAAATACAGGTGCACGGTGCCCGAGAAGTTGCGCGTCTTCGCGAGATGCTGCGCGGCGCCGAGCAGCATCGTCGTGTGGCCGTCGTGGCCGCATGCGTGCATCTTGCCGTGCGTGCCGCTCGCATACGGCAGGCCGGTCGCCTCGACGATCGGCAGCGCATCCATGTCGGCGCGAATGCCGATGCTGCGCGCGCCGTCGCCCACCCGCAGCGTACCGACGACGCCCGTCTTGCCGACCCCGCGCGTCACCTGCCAGCCCCATTGCTCGAGCTTGTCCGCGACGAGCGCGGCCGTGTCGTGCTCTTCGTACGCGAGTTCGGGATGGTGATGGATGTGGTGACGGATCTCGCGCAGCCCGCCTGCGGCGGGCATCAGATCCTCGACTTCGGTGAATCGGGTAGCGGTGGTCATCAAGGGGCTCCTGCCGTTCGTCTGCGCACGCGGGGGATGCGTGCGGGAAAGCGAGCCACTATAGCGAGCCGATATCCGCGCAATAAGATGCGGAATTTTTCACCGCGATAAGGTTTTTTAATCAGGGTTAATACGGGGGCGTCGGTCCGGTGTAGCTTTCGATCGGATAGGGATTCAGGCTCACGATGGATAGCCCGTACACCCAGTCGAAAACGGCTTTCCACCCTGACCGGGAAGCCCGACCCGGCAAGTGGCGCCGCCCTTTCATCGCGTGCCACGGCGAAGGATGTATCGCAATCGCTTCAAGCCTCGGCCGCCGAGGTGACCAACATGTCGATCAAATTGCGGGACGCGGCCGACAGGCGGCGATGCGGCGCGTAGACGACCGAAAACGGCCGTGTGCGCCCGCGCAGATGGGGTAACACTTCGACGAGATTTCCGGCCCGGATCCGATCCTCAACGATGAAGTCGTAGGTCTGGCAGATACCGCCGCCACTCTGCGCCATCGACACGACACCGAGCACATCGTCGGACACCGCGACGTTCGAAGCCGGCAGCCAATCGATGTCCCGATCGCCGTCACGGAATACCCAGGGCGCGATACGGCCGCTGCTGGGCAGCATGAACGGCAAACAAAGATGGTGCTCCAGGTCGGCCACGTTTGCGGGCGTGCCGGCGTGGGCGACGTACTCGGGCGACGCGACAAGGCACAGCGCCGCATCCTCGAGCTTGTGCGCGACCAGACCGCTGTCCGGTAATTCGCCCAGACGAATCGCCAGGTCGAAACCTTCGGCCACGAGATCCACGTTCCGGTTCGCGATGTTCAACTCCACGCGAACGTGCGGGTGTTCCCGCGTGAACCGTCGAAGCAGCGGCGGCAGACGATAGTGCCCGTACGTCGTCGGTACGCTCAGCCGGACATGGCCGGTCAAGGTACCGCCGTGCCCCTGAATGGCCCGCTCGGCGTCATCGATCAGCAAAAACGCCGCGCGCGATTGTTCCAGATAGAGCCTGCCGTGCTCCGTCAGGCTCAACCGCCGCGTGGAACGACGCAGCAACTGCGTGCCCAGCCGGGCTTCCAGACGGGTGATGGCCCGGCTCAACACGGACGGCGTGCTGCCCAATGCCACCGCGCCGGCCGTCATCGAGCCTTTTTCGACCACCGTCACGAACGCTTCCACGTCACCGAGATGGTCGAATTTGCGCGCCATCTTGTCCTCCGAAGAACAAAAGATTTACTTTCGCGCGAGTTTATCTCCGCTGGCGAGCCAAATAAAGTGCGTGCGTCGTGACTGCATCGCCGAGTCACCCATTGAAATCCAGGAGCACAGCATGAATGGCCAACATCGCGACCGGCAGGATCTGTCGGTTCTATTCGTACTCACGAGCCACGCGAAGAAAGGCTCGACCGGCGAGCCGACCGGTTTCTATCTCGGCGAAGTGACGCATCCGCTGGCCGAACTGGACGCCGCCGGCATTCCCGTCGAATTCGCGTCCATTCAGGGCGGCGAACCGCCGGTCGACGGGCTCGATCTCGACGACGAAATCAACGCCCGGTATTGGCGCGATGCGGCTTTCCGCGACGCGCTGCGCCACACGCAGCGGCTCGGCGACGTCGACGCGTCGAAATATGCGGCGGTCTTCTTTGCCGGCGGTCATGGCGCAATGTGGGATTTTCCCGGCAATGCCGACGTGGAAAAGGTGACGCGCACGGTCCACGAAGCGGGTGGCGTGGTCGGCGCCGTCTGTCACGGCCCGGCCGCATTGGTCGACGTGAAGCTCGACGACGGGACATATCTCGTCGCCGGCAAGAATCTGAGCGCATTCACGGACGAAGAAGAACGGGCGGTCCAGCTCGATCGCGTCGTCCCCTTCCTGCTCGCGAGCACCTTGAAGCAGCGTGGCGCACTTCACGATCCCGCGCCGAACTGGACCGCGAAGGTCGTCGTCGACGGACGGCTCGTGACTGGCCAGAACCCGCAGTCGGCTTCCGGCGTAGGCGCCGCGATGCGTCATCTGTTGCTCACCCGTTCACGACAAGCCTGAAACTTCCCGATGGAGAAAACGATGTATTCGATGCGCAAGCTCGCCGTGGCGGCACTGCTCGGCATGGCCGCATACGGCGCTCACGCGGCCAACGTGCTCGTGGTGTTGTCGGATTCCGATCACCTCGACCTGAAGGATGACAAGGTTTTCGCGACGGGCTTCTACCTGAACGAGCTGATGCAGCCCGTGAAGGCGCTGCTCGATGCCGGCCATCAGGTGACCTTCGCCACGCCGCAGGGCAAGGCGCCGACGCTGGACGTCACGTCGGCCGACAAGATGTACTTCGGCGGCGACGACCACGCGATGCGCGACTACCGGGCCTTGCTCGACCGGCTACATATCACGTCGCGCGAGCATTCGCCGGTGATCAGCCTGGCTCGGGTGGAGCAGATCGGTTACGGGCACTTCGACGCCGTCTATGTTCCCGGCGGCCATGCGCCGATGCAGGACCTGTCGACCAGCCCCGCCGTGGGCAGATTGCTGGCCGACTTTCACGCGCGCGGCAAGACCACGGCGCTCGTTTGCCATGGCCCGATCGCGCTGCTGTCGACCCTGCCCGATGCGCCCGGCTTTGCACGAAAGCTCGCGGCGGGAAACGCAGGCGACGGCGACACGAAATGGATCTACGCCGGTTACCGGATGACGGTGATCAGCAACGCGGAAGAAGAGCAAGCCAAAGGGCTGCTCGGCGGCGGCGCGATGAAGTTCTATCCGCAGACTGCATTGCAACGCGCGGGCGGCATTTATAGCAGTAACGAGGTGCCGTTTACCGCGCACGTGGTGACCGACCGCGAATTGATCACCGGACAGAATCCGGCGTCGGCGCTGGACGTCGCCGGCGAAATGCTGAAGCGGCTCAAGCAAGCCGTGCAATCGACCGGCAATGCCGGTTCCTCGATGAGTCAAGGAGAAGCAAACCGTGGATCTGCAACTTGAAGGAAAAACCGCGATCGTCACCGGCGCCACTGCCGGCATCGGCATGGCGATCGCGCGAACGTTGGCCGCGGAAGGCGTCGCGGTCACGATCACCGGGCGGCAACGTGACAAGCTCGACCCGGCCGTGGCCGAGCTTTCCGCTAGCGCGCAGCGTGGCAACGTCCGCGGCATCGTCGCCGACGTGAGCAACGACCGAGGTGTCGCGGAACTGATCGATGTCCAGCCGGACACGGATATTCTCGTGAACAATCTCGGCTACTACGAAGCGAAGCCGTTCGCGGAGATCACCGATGACGACTGGCTGAAAATGATCGACGTCAACGTGATGTCGGGTGTCAGGCTGTCACGTCATTACTTTCCTCGCATGCTTGCGAAGAACTGGGGGCGTGTGATCTTCATGTCCAGCGAAGTCGGCGCATTCACACCGTCGGACATGGTGCACTACGGTGTCAGCAAATCGGCTCAACTCGCGGTCTCGCGCGGAATGGCCGAACTGACGAAGGGAACCGGCGTGACCGTCAACAGCGTACTGCCATCCGCCACGCGATCCGAAGGCATCGTCGCCTATCTTCGGCAAACCGCGCCACGGCCCGATATGACCGATGCGGAAATCGAATCGCACTTCTTCGACACGTATCGTCCAAGCTCGCTGATTGCCCGCATGATCGAGGCCGACGAGATTGCCGCGATGGTGGCGTTGCTGGCCAGTCCTTTGGGCGCGGCATCCAATGGCGCCGCGGTGCGCGTCGAGGGCGGCACCTACCGCTCGATTCTCTGAGATAGTCGCGAAGCGCATCTACGCCCGCCGATACCATCGAAGGACAGTCCGGACATTCGTGTAAAAGACAAGGTCTCCCGGATAGGCGCGCAACGCGGCGGCCTCGTCAAGCTCACCCTCTCGTGCGCGACTTGCTTCGGCGAGTGACAGGAAGCGGGCGCTGCGTCGATGGCCGCGGCGACTGCCTGGCGATCCTGACGTGCACGCGTCCGTCTTCGATCGGCCGCCGCGCGCCCCGGCGCAACGGCGGCGCGGCACACCCGCCGCCGCCGCCGACGCCGCGGCCGCCTCGCCCCTACTCGACCTGCTTCAACGCTTGCAGCCCGTCCGGCAGCGTCGCATCCGGAAACTGCGTGGACAGCGTCGCATCGCGCCACCGCGCCGCCTCTTCCGCGCGCTGCCGCTCCGCCTGCTCGCAGACGAACAGCGCATCGCCGCCGAGGAGCAGGCGCATCGGCACGTCGTCGCGACGGGACAGCTCGACGATCAGCGCCGCGATCCGGGCGAGATCGCCGACCTCGTGGCCGCCATACGCGCCGAGCAGGTCGAGAATCTTTCCGACCGACGGCCGATAGTCCGGCAGCAGATCGTCGATCCCGCGCTTCGCCCGCGCGGCCCATTCGGTACGCATCCCGCCCGGTTCGAGCGTGCACACGCGCACGCCGAACGGCGCGACTTCCTTCGCGAGCACGTCGCTGAACCCGCCGACCGCCCACTTCGCAGCCTGGTACGCGGACAATCCCGGCGTCGACGTCCGCCCGCCGACCGACGACACCTGGAAGATGTGCCCCGCGCGCTGCGCACGCATCGTCGGCAACACCGCGCGCGTCAGGTTGATCACGCCGAACAGGTTCGTTTCGATCTGGTCGCGAAAGACGTCGGCGCCCGTCTGCTCGAACGGCGCCGTGTGGCCGTAGCCCGCGTTGTTCACCAGCACGTCGATGCGCCCGAACGCGGCGCGTGCCGCGGCGACGGCTTGCGCGGCTGCCGCTTCGTCGGTGACGTCGAGTTCGACCGGCAGCAGCCGGTCGCCATGACGCTCGGCCAGATCGGCCAGTCGCGCCGGATCGCGCGCGCCGGCCACCAGCCGGTCGCCGGCTGCCAGCACCGCTTCCGAAATCGCTCGCCCCAGGCCGCGTGCAGCCCCCGTTACCAACCAGACTTTCGACATTTTCCGCTCCTTGATCGTGATGAAACGACGAAAATGAATGATTACTCACTCATTAATATGGGCGACGTAGCAGCCCTTGCGGACTGCATCGCCCTCCCTGAAACGCTCTGCCGGTCGTCGCAGCACGCGACGCCACGACGGCGATCCTCGACTCACACCGCGCGCAACACGGCCCACAACGCGCGAAACCCCGCTTCCCGGTAGGCATCGGCCCGCGTCGGATCGCGTGCGATGGACTCCATCGCGGTTTCCGCGATCGACGTAAACAACGCCGAGCAGAACGCATGCGCTTCGTCCCGGTTCAGCGCGCCCGACGCGGCGACCTGCTCGCGCAGCAGCGTGCCGATCGCGCCGAAGCCTTCCGCGCCGGCCGCGCGATGCGCGTGGTCGATGCGCCCGCTCACGCCCAGTTGCTGCAGCGCGCGCCGGCCGTCCGGATTCGCGATGCCCCACGACACATAGCCGTTCCACGCATGCCGCACGGCCTGCTCGGCCGGCGCGCGCTCCGGAAACCCGGCCATCATCGCTTCGCGCAAGTCGGCCTTCAGGCTCAGATACAGTGCGTTCAGCAACGCATCCTTGGTCTCGAAGTACGTGAACACCGTGCCTTCCGCCACGCCGGCGAGCCGCGCGATGCGTGCGGTCGTCGCGGTTGCGCCGTCCTCGGCGAGCGCGCGCGCGGCCGCGGCGAGGATGGCTTCGTGCTTGTCGGGACTGCGCGGTCGGGCCACGTTCGATTCCTTTAATGAGTGAGCGCTCAATCATAATCAACCCGACGTCGAGAATGCAAGCCCGGTTACATCCGGGGGAACGCATACGCAATCCATCAAAACGGTGCACTATTAGCGTTTTGCCGTACCGGCGCCGGCCATCCGGCGCCCGATGCCCTCGACGTTCGTTTCACGTTCACCGTTTCAAACCGCGAACCTCCCATGACGAATCAGCCTTCCCAGACCGCGGCCGACCGGCCCGTCGACATGATCATCTTCGGCGGCGGCGGCGACCTCGCCGCCCGCAAGCTGTTGCCCGCGCTGTACATGGCGCACCTGCACTGCAATCTTCCGCCCGAGACGCGCATCATCGCCGTCGGCCGCCGCGACTGGGGCATCGACGGCTACCGCAAGTTCATGGACGAGCAGTCGCGCCCGTTCATCGACGAGAAGGCGTTCGACGCCGACGCGTGGAGCCGCTTCCTCGACCTGTTCAAGTACGTGCTGATCGACGTGAACGCGCCGGACGACTACCGGCGGCTCGCCGAAGCGGCACGTAGCGACGCGATCCGCGTGTTCTACCTGTCGACGTCGCCGGAGCTGTTCACGACGATCTGCGACAACCTGTCGGCCGCGCACCTCGTCGACGCGCATTCGCGCGTCGTCCTCGAAAAGCCGCTGGGCCACGATCTCGCGTCCGCGAAGGCGATCAACGACGCGGTCGGCAAGCACTTCGAGGAATCGCAGATCTACCGGATCGACCATTACCTCGGCAAGGAAACCGTGCAGAACCTGATGGTGCTGCGCTTCGGCAACCCGATCTTCGGGCCGCTGTGGCAGGCGCCGAGCATCCGCAGCGTGCAGATCACGGTCGCGGAAACGGTCGGCGTCGGCAGTCGCGCGGGCTTCTACGACCACACCGGCGCGCTGCGCGACATGGTGCAGAACCACCTGCTGCAACTGCTGTGCATCGTCGCGATGGAGCCGCCCGTGTCGCTCGACCCGGACGCGGTGCGCGACGAGAAGCTGAAGGTGCTGCGCTCGCTGCGGCCGATGTCGCTGTCGGACGTCGCGCGCGACACGGTGCGCGGCCAGTACACGGCCGGCGCGGTCGACGGCCAGCCGGTCAAGGGCTATCTCGAGGAAGACAACGTGCCGGCGGACAGCCGCGCGGAAACCTTCGTCGCGCTGCGCGCGTACATCAACAACTGGCGCTGGGCGAACGTGCCGTTCTTCCTGCGCACCGGCAAGCGGCTGCAGCGCCGCCAGTCGGAAATCGTGATCGAGTTCGCGGACATGCCGTTCTCGATCATCCCGACCGGCCCGCGGCACTACAGCAACCGCCTCGTGATCCAGCTTCAGCCGGAAGAGTCGATCCAGTTGCAGATGCTCGCGAAGGAGCCGGGTAGCGGGATGAACATGGTGCCGGTGAGCCTGAACCTCGACCTGCAGCAGGCGATCCCGGAGCGGCGCGCGGAAGCGTACGAACGGCTGCTGATCGACGTGATCCGCGGCCGCCTCACGCACTTCATGCGCCGCGACGAACTCGAAGCGGCGTGGTCGTGGGTCGAGCCGATCCTCGACGGCTGGAAGCAGCTCGGCGACCGGCCGCGCCTGTACACGGCCGGCACGTTCGGGCCCGCGGCCTCGTCGGCGCTGCTCGCGCGCGACGGGATGTCGTGGGCCGAAGAGGCGTAAGCGCAGCCCGACGGCGTGCCGCCGCGCGGCACGCCCGTTGCCGGCCGGGGCCGCGCCGCCTGCGCCGCGTCGCTACGGCGACAGCAGCCACGTGGCCTTGCGCCGAGCCGGCGCATCGCGCCCGCTGCCGGCGCCGAGCATCTCGATCATGTAATCGACGAACGACGCGATCCGCGACGAGATCGCGGTGTTCCGGTAATACACCGCGTTGATCGGCTGCTCGACCTCGAGCGTCTGCCGCGCGAGCACCTGCACGAGCCGCCCGGCCTCGCGATCCTGCGCGGTCACGAAATCCGACAGGCACACGACGCCCGTGCCCTCCAGCGCGAGCTGCCGCAGCGTCTCGCCGCTCGACGACCAGACGTCGGGCTCGATGCGGTAAGGCTCGCCGTCCGTGCCGAGAATCGGCCATACGTTCAGCGATTCGGGCTGCGTGAAGCCGAGCAGCGTGTGCTTCGCGAGATCCTCGACCTTGCGTGGCTGGCCGTGCGCTTCGATGTAGGCGGGGCTCGCGAGCATGCGCACCCGGCTGTTGCCGATGCGCCGGCTGTGCAGCGTCGAATCCTTCAACCGGCCGATCCGGATCGCGACGTCGGTGCGCCGCTCCAGCAGGTCGGTGATGCCCTCGTTGCTGTTCAATTCCAACTCGACCTTCGGAAAGCGTTCGCGGTAGCCGCGCACGAGCGGCACGATCACGTGCAGCATGAACGGCGTCGCGGCGTCGACGCGCAGGCGTCCGGATGGCATCTCGCGCCGCGCGAGCATCTGCTCTTCCGCACTCTCGACCGATTCGATGATCGCGCGCGCGTCCTGCAGGAATGCGCGCCCTTCCTCGGTCAGTTCGAGCCGCCGCGTGGTCCGGCGCAGCAGTGTGGTCTTCAGCTTCTCCTCGAGCCGCGCGAGCGTGCGGCTCGTCGCCGACACGGTGAGGTCGAGGTGCTGGGCGGCGGCCGTGATCGAACCGGTGTCGACCACGGCGATAAAGGCCTGGAGTTCGTCGAGGGTGGTCTTCATTGTTGATTTGAAATCAAAACAATTTGGTTTATAGACCAGTTTTTCAGCAAAAGTAAAGCCGGCACACTGCGATCCATTCCTACTGAAACCCGGATCCTGTCATGCCACTCGCGTTGCTTGCGTTGACCATCAGCGCCTTTGCCATCGGCACCACCGAATTCGTGATCGTCGGGCTGATCCCGACGATCGGTGCGGACCTCGGCGTCAGCCTGCCGTCCGCCGGCCTGCTCGTCAGCCTGTATGCGCTGAGCGTCGCGATCGGCGCGCCACTGCTCACCGCGCTCACCGGCCGCGTGCCGCGCAAGGCGCTGCTCGCCGGGCTGATGGCGCTCTTCACCGTCGGCAACCTCGTCGCGTGGCAGGCGCCCGGCTACGAATCGCTGATCGTCGCGCGCGTCCTCACCGGCCTCGCGCATGGCGTGTTCTTCTCGGTCGGCTCGATCATCGCGACCACGCTCGTGCCGAAGGACAAGGCCGCCAGCGCGATCGCGACGATGTTCAGCGGCATGACCGTCGCGTTCGTCGCCGGCATTCCGCTCGGCACCTTCATCGGCCAGCACTTCGGCTGGCGTGCGACGTTCCTGATCGTCGCGCTGTTCGGCCTCGTCGCGTTCGTCGGCGCGGTCGCATTCGTGCCGCGCGGGCTGCCGCAGACGCCGCCGGCGCCCCTCGCCCGCCAGTTGCGCGTGCTGGCCCAGCCGCGCCTGCTGCTCGTCTATGCGATGACGGCCGTCGGTTATGGCGGCTCGCTGATCGCGTTCACCTATATGGCGCCGCTGCTCGAACGGATCGCCCGCTTCACGCCGTCGCAGGTCAGCCTCGTGCTCGTCGGCTACGGCGTATCGGTCGCGGTCGGCAACGTGTGGGGCGGCAAGCTCGCGGACGCCGTCGGCCCCGTGAAGGCGCTCAAGCGGATCTTCCTGCTGCTCGCGATCGTGCTGCTCGCGTTGACCTTCACGATCCACGCGAAATGGCTCGCGGTCCTGACGATGCTCGCGTGGGGCGCCGTGGCGTTCGGCAACGTGCCGGGGCTGCAGGTGTACGTCGTCAAGCAGGCACGCCACTTCGCGCCGGACGCCACCGACGTCGCATCGGGCTTCAACATCGCCGCCTTCAACCTCGGCGTGGCCGGCGGCTCGTCGCTCGGCGGCCTGATCGTCGCGAACGTCGGCCTCGGCCACACGCCGTGGATCGCCGCCGTCGTCACGCTCGGCGCATTCGCACTCACCGCGCTGAGCGGCCGTCTCGACCGCCGCCACGGGCTGCCCGAGCGCACGGCCGGCCCCATCGAACTCGCCCATTGAACGCCACTTTTTTACAGGAGCCACCAGCATGAACGCATCGACCTCACGCCCGCCGTTCGCCGGCAAGACTTTCGAAGTCCGTTACGACGGCCTCACCGCGCTCAACGCATACGACGAAGACGGCCGTCACATGCGCTACGAGATCACCGAAGGCCCGTACGCAGGCGCGAAGGGCGAAGTCGAATACACGTGGCAGCGCGTCGCCGGCGAGACCTACGCGATCTCGTGGCAGGAAGCCGATCGCGCCACCGTCGTGCATATCGACGATTTCGCCGCCGGCACGTCGCGCTCGTTCTTCACCGCGTCGTCGCTCGATTTCTACCGGCTCGACGGCAGCCTGCGCGCGGTCTGAACGGAGGCGCCATCATGTCCACGTCGCTCGACAAGCTCGCAGACGGCGGCTTCAGCATCGGCATCGAACTGCCGATCGACAACGACTGGTCGCCGGCCGGCGACGCGAAGCGCCAGCATGACGGCCGCCGCCCCGGCGTGCCCGATATGGAGATCCACGCGGAGCTCGCGCAACTGGCCGACACGCTCGGCTTCCGCGCGCTCTGGGTGCGCGACGTGCCGGTGTACGACCCGTCGTTCGGCGACGCCGCGCAGGTGTTCGAGACGTTCTCGTATCTCGGTTACCTCGCCGGGATCACGCGCGACATCCTGCTCGGCACCGCGGCCGTCGTGCTGCCGCTGCGCGAACCGCTGCTGACGCTGAAATCGGCGGCGACGATCCAGGAATTGAGCGGCGGGCGCCTGCTGCTCGGCGTCGCGAGCGGCGACCGGCCGGTCGAATATCCGCTGTTCGGCCGCGACTTCGCCACGCGCGGCGCGACCTTCCGCGACCAGGTCGCGCTGCTGCGCGACGGCGCGCGCGGGCATCTGCCGCCCGGCCTGGACGTGCTTCCCGCGGCCCGTTCGCCGGTGCCGCTGCTCGTCGCGGGCCTCGCGCAGCAGACGCCCGCGTGGATCGGCGAGCACATGGACGGCTGCCTCGCGTATCCGGGCACGCCCGCCGATCATCTGCAGCGCGCCGCGAGCTGGCGTGCGGTGGCCGGCGACAAGCCGTACGTGAGCTTCATCCATCTCGACCTCGCGGAAGATCCGCACGCGCCGCTGCAGCGGCATCGCTTCGGCGCCCGCGCGGGACGCGTCGCGCTGACGGAGGAACTCGCGGCGATGCGCGACGCGGGCGTGCAGCACATCGGCCTGCATTTCCGCCGCAACCGGCGGCCGCTCGACGAAACGATGGCCGAGATCGCGGCGGACGTGCTGCCCGCATTCCATCCGCAAACGAATCCGCAGACGCGTGCCGCATAAGGCCGACGAGCATCTTCCCATAGGCGAAGCGCCAACCAATATTTGATTTCAAATCAAATATTTTCGATATCTAAAGGCGTTTATTTCATCAGTTTCAAGCGCCAGAATGATTCCGATACCGCAATCGTTCCCCCTCTTTCAGGAGCACAGATGAGCAAGATTCCCGCCTTCGGCCTCGGTACGTTCCGCCTGCAAGGCCACGTGGTCATCGACTCGGTGCGCAACGGCCTCGAAGTCGGCTACCGCGCGATCGACACCGCGCAGATCTACGGCAACGAAGCCGAAGTCGGCGAAGCGATCGCCGCGTCGGGCGTGCGCCGCGAAGACCTGTTTCTCACGACGAAGATCTGGGTCGACAACTACGCGCCGGACAAGCTGGCGGCCAGCCTCGAGGAAAGCCTGCGCAAGCTGCGCACCGACTACGTCGACCTGACGCTGATCCATTGGCCGGCGCCGGGCAACGGCGTGTCGATCGACGCGTTCATGACCGCGCTGGCCGACGCGAAGGCGAAGGGCCTCACGCGCCGGATCGGCATCTCGAACTTCAACATCGAACTGACGAAGGAAGCGATCGCGGCCGTCGGCAAGGACGCGATCGCGACGAACCAGATCGAGCTGAGCCCGTACCTGCAGAACCGCAAGCTGGTCGAGTTCCTGAACGCCGAAGGCATCCACGTGACGTCGTACATGACGCTCGCGTACGGCAACGTGCTCGGCGATCCGGTGCTCGGCGCAATCGCGCAGCGCCACGACGCGACGCCGGCGCAAGTCGCACTCGCATGGGCGCTGCAGCTCGGCTACTCGGTGATTCCTTCGTCGACCAGGCGCGAGAACCTCGCGAGCAACCTGCTCGCGCAGACGCTGCGCCTGACCGACGAAGACATGGCGCAGATCGCCGCGCTCGAACGCAACGGTCGCGAAGTCGACCCGGCCGGCCTCGCGCCGAAGTGGGACTGAGCGCGCCGCGCCCTCATCCGACATGACCCGTCGCGGCCCGCCGGCCGCGGCACCGACAGGACACCACCATGACCCAGGACCCGCTTTTCCAACCGCTGCGACTCGGCGCGCTGACGCTGCCGAACCGCATCGTGATGCCGCCGATGACGCGCTCGCGCGCGAGCCAGCCCGGCGACGAAGCCAACGAACTGATGGCCGCGTATTACGCGCAGCGCGCGAGTGCGGGGCTGATCGTCAGCGAAGGCACCTACATCGCGCCGCTCGGCAAAGGTTACGCATGGACGCCGGGCATTCATACGCCATCGCAAGTCGCCGGCTGGCGCAAGGTGACGGACGCCGTGCATGCCGCGCACGGCCGCATCTTCGCGCAGCTGTGGCACGTCGGCCGGCTGAGCCACACGAGCCTGCTCGGCGGCGCGCAGCCCGTGTCGTCGTCGCCGCTCCAGGCGAAGGGCGTGAACGTGTTCATCGCCGGCGAAGACGGCAGCACGCCGGGTTTCGTGCAGGCGTCCGAGCCGCGCGCGCTGTCGATCGACGAGATCCGCGAGATCGTCGATCAATACCGCGCCGCCGCCCGCCACGCGATCGAAGCCGGCTTCGACGGCGTCGAGCTGCACGGCGCGAACGGCTACCTCGTGAACCAGTTCATCGACTCGAACGCGAACACGCGCACCGACGCGTACGGCGGCTCGCTGGAAAACCGGCTGCGCTTCCTGCGCGAAGTCGCGCAGGCGCTGATCGAAGGCGCCGGCGACGCGTCGCGCGTCGGCATCCGCCTGGCGCCGCTGACCACGCTGAACGGCTGCGTCGACGACGATCCGGAAACGACCTACGTCGCCGCCGCGAAGCTGCTCGGCGAACTCGGCGTCGGCTACCTGCACATCGCGGAAGCCGACTGGGACGACGCACCGCTGATGCCGGTCGCCTTCAAGCAGCAATTGCGCGCCGCGTTCCCGGGCGTGCTGATCTATGCCGGCGCGTACACCGCCGAGCGCGCACGCGAAGCGATCGCCGCCGGCTGGGCCGACCTCATCGCATTCGGCCGCCCGTTCGTCGCGAACCCCGACCTGCCCGAGCGGCTGCGCACCGGTGCCGCGCTCGCGCCGCACGACCGCAACACGCTGTTCGGCGGCGGCGCCCACGGCCTGACCGACTACCCGACGCTCGCGCAAGCCGCGGCCTGAACGATTCTCCCGTTCGTGCCCGGTCAGCCGCTGTCCGTCGACTCCACGCAGGTCAACATCAACCCGGTCGCGATCCGCTGATCGCGCATCCGTCCTTCGGCAATCGCGGCGACTATCGCCGCGATTGCCATTTCCGCATTGCAGCCGGTGCGATCGACGTCTAACGTTGACGGGATCGACGCCGTACGACCGTCACCCGACCTGAAAGGACGCTCCGTCATGCCAAGCCTCTCCCCGACACGCGACATGCTGCTGGCCCTTGCGGCCGTTTTTTCCCTGGCGGCCTTTACCTCGCCCGCACAAGCCGACGAGGCCGCCGGCCTCACGGCGCCAGCGCCGGCCACGCCGGTGCTGACGACCACCGCGACCGGCGTGCAGATCTATTCGTGCGAATACGATGCCGACCACCGGCTCGCGTGGACCTTCAAGCGCCCGGAGGCGATGCTGTTCGACGGCGGCGGCACGCTCGTCGTCCGGCACGGTGCGGGGCCGTCGTGGGAAACACTCGACGGTAGCCGCATTACCGGCAAGAAGCTCGCGGAAGCGCCGAGCGCAAGCCCGGCCAGTATCCCGCAACTGCTGCTCGCGGCGACGCCAGCAGCAACCGGCACGCTCGCCGGCGTGCGCTTCGTGCAGCGGCTCGACACGGCGGGCGGCACGCCGCCGGCCGCGACGTGCACGACCGAGCATGCGGTCGGCCGCTTCCCGTACTTCGCGCGCTACGTGTTCCTGAAGTGACGCGCGCGGCACCGCTGGCGCCGGGCGTCGTCACGGCAGCCCGTCAGTTACTCAGTTATCCTGTCTTTCAGGCACACATGCGCGAAACCGCCGACACGCTCGTTCAGGCCGCTCGCCCCGTCCGCATCGACACTTCGACGTCGCCACCGAACGGCACCGACAGATAGCCGTTTTCCGCCGCACGCACGTAAGCAAGATAGTCGGGGCTGTATTCCGCGTTGTCGGCCACGACGAACGCCCCCGCCCTGAGCCGCGGCTCGACCAGCGCGAGAATCTCCGGGTACAGCGCCTTCGCCCCGTCGAGCAGCAGCAGGTCGACCGGATCCGGAAGACCGGCGGCCAGCGTGCGCAGCGCATCGCCTTCGCGAATCTCCACGAGATCGGCCAATCCGCCCGCCGCCAGATTCGCGTGCGCACGCACGACCTTCGACGGCTCGAACTCGCTCGTGATCAGCCGCCCGCCGCCGTTGTCGCGCAGCGCGGCCGCGAGATGCAGCGTCGAAATGCCGAACGACGTGCCGAATTCGACAATTACCTTCGCACCGACGCCGCGCGCGAGCATGTACAGCAGCGTGCCCGTCTCGCGCGACACGGCGAGCGGATAGTCCTTCAGGCGCGCATACAGATCGGCGTAGTCCGTCTTGCTGCGCATCAGCCGCGCTTGCTCGTCGCGCGACACGTTGGCGAAGTCCGGGCTCGTCGCGGGCGACGACGCGTCGGCTTCGTCGAACAGGCGCGCCAGCAGCGAAGCCAGCGGGTCGAGCATCAGGGTGGTCATGCGAATCTCCTGTATCGGGTTGAGTGCGACTAGAATATGACGAACTATTCAGGTTTTACTATTCGCATTGGCAGACCGCTCATGGCCGACCGCCGAAACACCCCGATTGCCACGCGCAAGCAGCCTCGGCAGGCGCGTTCGACCCGTCTCGTCGAGGACGTCCTCGAGGCGGCTATTCAGGTTTTGGCGAGCGAAGGCGCGCAGCGCTTCACGATGGCGCGCGTCGCCGAGCGGGCCGGCGTGAGCGTGGGCTCGCTGTATCAGTACTTCCCGAACAAGGCGTCCGTGCTGTTCCGGCTCCAGCACGACGAGTGGCGGCAGACGCACGACATGCTGTGCGGGATGCTGCAGGACACGCGGAAGACGCCGCCCGAGCGGCTGCGCACCGCCGTCCACGCGTTCATCCGTTCGGAATGCGACGAGGCGCCGATGCGCGTCGCCCTCGACGATGCCGCGCCGCTCTATCGAGACGCCCCCGAGGCGCAGGCAGTGAAGGCGGAGAGCCACCGGGTGTTCAACGCGTTCATGCGCGAAGCGCTGCCCGACGTATCCGACGCCACGCATGCGCTCGCGTGCGAGCTGATCATGACGACGCTCACGGCCGGCGGCAAGGCGTTCTCCGAAACGGCGCGCACGCCGGCGGAAATCGACGCCTATTCCGCCGCGATGGCCGACATGTTCTGCGCATATCTCGCACATCTCGCGCACGATTGAGCCCGCGCCGGCACGGAGGCCGCGCACGCGCGCCGGCCGTATCGCCCGCATGCAGGTTGCGCGGCCGCGAATTCCGCCGCCCGCCCCTGTTCGCACCGGCGTTCCCGGCCATATTGAAAGTCGTTCGTAATATCCAATGCGTCGCCCGCTTCCACCCCGCCCGCCGACCCTGCATTCAAATAGTCGCCTTAACGGATTCGAACTAGGCGTATACACGCGTGTCGGCGCGACGGAGCCCCGTTGCACGCCGATATAAGCGCTGCGACATGCGCTGCATGCTCGTCCCCCGATGGGACGTGATCGGCGGCTCGCCTAACCTTCGCTACGGCAAAGCACACGTGACGGGGTCGACCACACCACGCGTCGTCCGACGCGACACCCTCGCGATCGTTTCGATTCGCGCGTCATTCGTCTCCACGACGTTGCCGAACAATCCCAACCAGATACGAGACACCCTGACGACGGTTCGCTACGGACCGTTTCAGCATGCTGATAAAGGAGCAAGCTCATGAGCGATACCCCGGTGCAGCCGACGGTCGGCGTCGGCGCGGAAGAAACTGACTTTGGCGCCCAGGGAGTCATCGACCGGTACTTCGGCGTTTCGTCGCGCGGCAGCACGCAGCGTCGCGAGATCATTGCGGGCGTGACCACCTTCCTCGCGATGGTCTATTCCGTGTTCGTCGTGCCCGGCATGTTCGGCAAGGCCGGTTTCGACACGAGCGCCGTGTTCGTCGCGGTCTGTCTCACCACCGCGTTCGGCTCGCTGCTGATGGGCCTGTGGGCGAAGCTGCCGATCGCGATCGGCTGCGCGATCTCGCTGACCGCGTTCACCGCGTTCGGCCTCGTGCTCGGCAAGGGGCTGCCTCCGACGGTCGCGCTCGGCGCCGTGTTCCTGATGGGCCTCGTGTTTACCGGCATCTCGGTCACCGGCGTGCGGTCGTGGATCCTGCGCAACCTGCCCGCGGGCGTCGCGCACGGCACCGGGATCGGCATCGGCCTGTTCCTGCTGCTGATCGCATCGAACGACGTCGGCCTCGTGATCAAGAACCCGGGCGCCGGCCTGCCGGTCTCGCTCGGCCAGATCACCGCGTTCCCGGTCATCATGTCGATCGTCGGCCTCGCCGCGATCTTCGGCCTCGAAAAGCGTCGCGTGCCGGGCGGCATCCTGCTCGTCGTGATCGCGATCTCGGTATTCGGCCTGATCTTCGATCCGGGCGTGAAATACCGCGGCATCTTCGCGCTGCCGTCGCTCAGCGCGCCGGGTCACGCATCGCTGATCGGCGCGATGGACATCAAGGGCGCGCTGTCGATGGCCGTACTGCCGAGCGTGCTCGCGCTGGTGATGACCGCCGTGTTCGACGCGACCGGCACCATCCTCGCGGTCGCCGGGCAGGCCGGCCAGCTCGACGAAAACGGCCGCATCATCAATGGCGGCCGCGCACTGACCGCCGATTCGATCAGCTCGATCTTCTCCGGTTTCCTCGGCGGCGCGCCGGCGGCGGCCTACATCGAGTCGAGCGTCGGCGTGGCCGCCGGCGCGAAGACGGGGCTCGCGGCAGCCGTGGTCGGCCTGCTGTTCCTCGTCGTGATGTTCTTCTCGCCGCTCGCGGGACTCGTGCCGTCGTACGCCACCGCACCGGCGCTGATGTACGTCGGCCTGTTGATGCTCGGCAGCGTGAGCAAGCTGCACATGGACGACATGGTCGACGCGATGTCGGGCCTCGTGTGCGCGGTGTTCATCGTGCTGACCGCGAACATCGTGACGGGCATCATGCTCGGCTTCTCGACGCTCGTGATCGGCCGCATCGCCAGCGGCGAATTCCGCAAGCTCAACGTCGGCACCGTGCTCATCGCGGCCGTGCTCGTCACGTTCTATCTCGGCGGCTGGGCAATCTGAGCGCGACACCTGCGCGACGTCGCCTGCACAAGGGTGACGCGCATCGGGACGAGATCGTCTCCTCCACCATCGTCGTCGATGGTCTCCAGGCCTGGGAACGCGAGTTTCCAGGCCTTTTTTGCCCGTACGGCGCCGCGTGACGCGCTTCGCGACAACGGCGCGATACCCGTTCGCGCCCGGCGCCACGTTCGCGGCGTCGCGCCGTCAGAACGGCTTGATCACGGCCAGCCCGACGACGAGCCCGATCGCGACGATCGCCGCGCCCGCCGCTTGCCCGAGCCACGGCGCCGGCATGACGACGAGATCGTCGCGCTCCATGCGCCGCAGCGTGCCGGCCAGGATCCCGTGCAGCACCGACAGCGCGGCGACGAGTGCAAGCTTCGCCGACAGCCACGCGGCGCCGAACCAGTGACCGCTCAGCGCGAGCGCGGGCGCCGTCACCGTGCGATCCCAGCGCCGCACCGCGCGATGCACGGCGAGGTTCGCAATCCGGACCCCGACGGACGACAACAGCAACCCGCGGACGAACGTGACGACGGCGACCAGATGCACGGCCTTCAGCACCAGGTAGATCATCGTGCGTGCCGCCTGCGCGCGATCCAGCCCGCGCTCGCCAGCCCCGCGAACGGCACGACGGCCGACAGCACGAGCCGCGCGACCTCGCTCTTGCTCCACAGCCCGCTCGACGCGGTGCCGACCACCGCCCATCCATACATGACGAATGCGATGCCGTGAACCGGGCCCATGATCGATACCGCGACCGGATAGCCGGCCAGATGCTTGAGCGGCACGGCCACGCACACCAGCACGACGAGTGTGGTCGCCTCCAGCAGCGACAGGTATTGCAGGTTCCGCAACGCGTTGCGATCGTCTTGTTTCATCGGCGGGCTCCAGGTAGGTTCGCCGCGATTGTCGCGTGTGGTGCGGGTTCGAGCCATTGGCTAGAATGACATCTTTCAACGGATTCCGGCCACGGCCGCACACGCCATGCACACGGTCGCCGTTCTTGCGTTGCCCGATGTCGTCCCGTTCGATCTGGGCGTCGCCTGCGACACGTTCGCGCGCGTGCGGGCGCCCGACGTCGCGCCCGCGTACCGCGTGCGCGTGTGCAGCGAGCAGCCGCGCGTCGGCGGCGAGCTGTTCGAGCTGCGTCCGCCGTTTCGTCTCGATGCGCTGGCCGACGCCGATACGATCATGGTGCCCGGCACGTCGGCGCCGCTCGCGCCCACGTCGCGCCGCGTGCTCGACGCGCTGCGCGCGGCGGCCGCGCGCGGATGCCGGATCGCATCGATCTGCAGCGGCGCGTTCGTGCTCGCGGAAGCGGGGCTGCTCGACGGCCTGCGCGCGACGACGCACTGGCTCGCAGCCGCCGAACTCGCGCGCCGCTATCCGACCGTCGACGTCGACCCGAACGTGCTGTTCGTCGACAACGGCCAGATCCTGACGTCGGCCGGTGCAGCGGCCGGCCTCGATCTGTGCCTGCACATGATCCAGGCCGACTACGGCGCGGCGGTCGCCGTCGACGCCGCCCGCAGCGCGGTGGCGCCGCGCGTGCGCGAAGGCGGGCAGGCGCAGTTCATCGCACCCGAATGGCCGGCCGGCGGCGACGGCCTGCACGACCTGATGGACTGGCTGCAGGCCAACCTGCGCAAGCCGCTGACGCTCGACGCGATCGCGCGCAAGGCGTCGACGAGCGTGCGCACGCTGACGCGGCGCTTCCGGGAGCAGACGGGCACGTCGCCGGGGCAATGGCTGCAGATCGCGCGCGTGCGGCATGCGCAGCAGTTGCTGGAGGTGACCGAGCTGTCGATCGAACATGTGGCGACGGAAGCCGGGTTCGGTTCGGTCACCGCGTTTCGCGAACGCTTCGCGCGCATCGTCGGCACCTCGCCGCAGCGTTATCGGCAGGCGTTCCGCGCGCGCGCCGATGCGTAACGCGCATCGGGATCGCCCCGCCGAAGCATAAATCCGCCGCCCCCTTTCGCGCCCACCGGACTCGATCCATGACCCGCATCCGCAACCCCTTGAACATCGCGCAGCTCCAGGCGTTCGTCTCCGCCGCGCACCACAAGAGCCTGCGCGCCGCCGCCCGCGAGCTCGGCGTCACGCAGCCGGCGATCACGCACACGATCCGCGAGCTCGAAACCGCGCTCAACGCGGAGCTGCTCGCCCGCAGCGTGCGCGGCGTCGAGCTGACCGCCTGCGGCGAGGCGCTGCTGCCGCGCGCCGAGCAATTGCTCGGCGACATCCGCCGCACGGTCGAGGCGGTCGAGCAGGTGAAAGGCGAGATGTCGGGCCGCGTCGCGGTCGGCACGATGCCGTCGATCGCGCTGACCGCGTTGCCGCACGCGGTGACGGCATTCCGCGAGTCGATGCCGAACGTCAGCCTGCATCTGGAGGAAGTGACGGTGCCCGACGCGCTCGCGCAGTTGCGCAACGGCACGCTCGACATCGCTGCGATGCACCATGTGCCCGCGCTCGACCGCGATTTCACGCAATTGCCGCTGCTGTCGACCGAATTCACGATCGTGATGCGCGACGGTCATCCGCTCGCGCATGCGCGCCGGTTAGAGGAACTGCTCGACGCCGAATGGATCGTCACCGTCGGCGCCGAGCAGTTTCCGCACAGCGTGATGGTCGGGATGTTCGAGGCGCACGGGCTGCCGCTGCCGAAACGTTTGCTGCGCTCGCCGATGTCGTTCGCGGTGACGCTGGGGCTCGTCGCGCGCTCGGACGTGATCGGCTGCTTCACGCGCCCGCTCGCCGCGATGGTCGCGCCGCTCGGCATCCGCACGGCCGAACTCGACGAAAGCATGCCGCGCTTCGACCTGTCGATCATCGCGCGGCGCGACCTGCTGCCCACGCCGGCCGTCTCGCACTTCGTCACGTGCCTGCAGCGCGCGGTCAACGAAACGCTCGGCTGAATCGTTCCTGTGTGTGAAACGGCGGCGCGTCCGACGCGCCGCCGCCGGGCCCGGTATCGGGGCTTGTCCTAGGCGCCCTGCCGGTATTTTGTCTTGATAATCTTGCGCACGTCGCGCGCCCCCATCGGGCGGGCGAAACGGACTGTCCGACGCGAAGCCGCGGCGGGCCGAAGGCTTACGGCGCGGCACAACCGCGCACCCATCGAACAAAACGAGGAGTCACCGAGTGAAAAAGATTCTTGCGGCTGTGACCGTGGCCCTGCTCGCCGTATCGGCCGGCAGCGCGTACGCGAAAGACTGGACGACCGTGCGGTTCGGCGTCGACGCAAGCTACCCGCCTTTCGAATCGAAAGGCGCCGACGGCAAGGTGGTCGGCTTCGACGTCGATCTGGGCAACGAAATCTGCCGCCGCTTGAACGCGAAGTGCGTGTGGATCGAAAACGACTTCGACGGGATGATCCCGGCGCTGAAGGCCCGCAAGTTCGACGGCGTGCTGTCGTCGATGTCGATGACGCCGGCGCGTCAGGAACAGATCGCGTTCTCGGCGAAGCTGTTCAACACGCCGACGCGCCTCGTCACGAAGAAGGGCGCCGGCCTGATGCCGACGGCCGAATCGCTGAAGGGCAAGTCGGTCGGCGTCGAGCAGGGCACGATCCAGGAAACCTACGCGAAGACGTACTGGGCGTCGAAGGGCGTGAACGTCGTGCCTTACCAGAACCAGGACCAGGTCTACGCCGACCTGATCTCCGGCCGTCTGGACGGCGCGCTGCAGGACGCGGTGCAAGCCGAGATCGGCTTCCTAAAGACGCCGCGCGGCGCGAACTTCGACTTCGCCGGCAAGGATCTCGACGATCCGAAGACGCTCGGCAACGGCGCCGGTATCGGCCTGCGCAAGGAAGACACCGACCTGAAGGCGAAGATCGACGGCGCGATCGCCAGCATGCGCAAGGACGGCACGTACGACAAGATCGCGAAGAAGTACTTCGATTTCGACGTCTACGGCAAGTAATCCGGCCGACGCACGCGCGAATCGGCGCGATGAGAACGGGCTCCGCGAGGAGCCCGTTTTTTTTGCGCGCGGCGCCGGCGACGTTATTTTTTCCGCATCAACCCGATGATTCGCAACGGAAAACCGCGCGTTCTGGCGCCGGTTTGATGGCGGCGAGAAAGGCAACGTACAATCGATCTTCCACGCACATGGATCATTCGCGGCTGCGCCGCACTCCCCTCATCATGCAAACGCAGACCCATCCGCTGATTTCCCCCGCCGTCGGTACCGAACGCCAGATCACCAGCTTCCATTACGGCCCGCGCGGCGGCAAGAAGGTCTACATCCAGTCGTCGCTGCACGCGGACGAGCTGCCCGGCATGCTGGTCGCCACGCTGCTGCGCCGCAAGATCGCCGCGCTCGAAGCAGCCGGCAAGCTGCGCGGCGAAATCGTCGTCGTGCCCGTGCCCAATCCGATCGGCCTGTCGCAACACGTGTTCGGCGATCACCTCGGCCGCTTCGAGCTCGGCTCGATGCAGAACTTCAACCGCAATTTCTACGATCTCGCGGCGCTCGTGCTGCCGCGTGTCGAAGACCGCCTCACGAACGATGCGCAGCGCAATCTCGCCGTCGTGCGCACCGCGATGCGCGAAGCGCTCGACGAGCAGAAGCCGCGCACCGAACTCGACTCGCAGCGCCTCGCGCTGCAGAAGTTGTCGTTCGACGCCGATATCGTGCTCGACCTGCACTGCGACAGCGATGCGGTGATGCATCTCTACACGAACCCCGATCTGTGGCCGGACGTCGAGCCGCTGGCGCGCTATCTCGATGCGAAAGCGTCGCTGCTCGCGCTGAATTCGGTCGGCAACCCGTTCGACGAAATCCACAGCTTCTGCTGGTCCGACCTGCGCAGCCGCTTCGGCGACCGCTTCCCGATCCCGAACGGCGCGATTTCCGTCACGGTGGAGCTGCGCAGCGAACGCGACGTGTCGTACGAGTTCGCGGAAAAGGACGCGCAGGCGATCGTCGAATACCTGACCGAGCGCGGCATCGTCGAAGGCACGCCGGCGCCGCTGCCGCCGCTCGCGCACCCGGCCACGCCGCTCGCGGGCACCGATCCGCTCGTCGCGCCCGTGTCGGGCGTGATCGTGTTCCGTACGCCGGTCGGCGCGATGATCGAGGCAGGCCAGGCCGTGGCCGACATCGTCGATCCGCTGACCGATCGCGTCGTCACGCTGAAGAGCAGCGTGTCGGGCGTGCTGTACGCGCGTCAGGTCGTGCGCTTCGCGACGGCCGGCATGGAAGTCGCGCGCATCGCCGGCGCCACCGCGATCCGCACCGGCTCGCTGCTGTCCGCCTGAGCCTGGGTGCGCGGCCCGCGCGCCGGGCCGTCCCGCACTGCGCATGCACTCGCATGCACCAACGCAATCGCCCGCTAGCGCGGGCGATTGGCTTTCCGGAGCGCGCGTCGGCGGCCGACGATCGCCCGCCGCCTCCCGCGCGCGAACGCCGTTCAGAACGCCGGCACGATCGCGCCGCCGAACTTCCGGTCGATGAACTTGCGCACGTCGTCCGATTCATAGGCCGCGACGAGCTTCTTCACCCACGGCTTGTCCTTGTCCTGCGCGCGCACCGCGATCAGGTTCGCGTACGGCCCGCGCAGATCCTCGATCGCGATCGCATCCTTCACCGGCGTGAGCCCGGCCTTGACCGCGTAGTCGGTGTTGATCGACGCGGCATCGACGTCGGGCAGCGCGCGCGGCAGTTGCGCGGCGTCGAGCTCGACGATCCTGATCTTCTTCGGGTTCTCGGCGACGTCGAGCGGCGTCGCGTTCACGCCGTTCGTGCCGACGCCGGCCTTCAGCTTGATTACCCCGTACTTCTGCAGCAGCAAGAGCGCGCGGTTGCCGTTCGACGGATCGTTCTGGATCCCGACCTTCGCGCCGACCGGCAAATCCTTCAGCGACTTGAGCTTCTTCGAATAGAAGCCCATCGGCGCGGTATAGGTGAGCCCGACGTTGACGATCTTGTAGCCGCGCTGCTTGATCTGGCTGTCGAGGAACGGCTGGTGCTGGAAGCCGTTCGCATCGAGATCGCCGGCATCGAGCGCCGCGTTCGGCTGCACGTAGTCGTTGAATTCAATGACCTTGATCGCGAGACCTTCGCGCGCGGCGACCTTCGTCACTTCGGTCCAGATCTGCGCGTCGGGGCCGCTCATCGTGCCGATCTTCAGCGTTTGCGGGTCGGCGTGCGCGCCGGGCGCGGCGAATGCCAGCGCGGCGGCGAGTGCGCCGAGGCCGGTCAGGATCGAACGTCGCATGGTGTCCTCTTGTCCCGTGTCGTTGTTGAAGCGCGCATCGTGGCACGGGGCCGGAACGGCACCAACCAAGCTTATTTCATGTGCATATTCCTGGCCCTCATCGAATCTCAGGCGGAATCGGTATAACTCCCTGCTGTACAACCGGGCAAAATCCAGTGTCGCATCGGCACCACACATTCTTCATATGACAGTCGCTGTCATATTCATTACGTGGCCCGCCGATAAAGTTGCGCCGGTCCGTGAAAGCGCCCATAGAGTGCGCCGGAACCGCAACTGGACACGCCATTCATTCGCTCGGAGAATCCTTTGAACAAGAAACTGTTGACCCTCGCCGCCCTGGCAGCAACGGCCGGCACGGCACACGCACAAAGCAGCGTGACCCTGTACGGCGTCATCGATGCCGGTATCAGCTATGTGAACCACAGCAAGACCGCCAACGGCGGCACGGGCAAGCTGTTCAAGTACGACGACGGCGTGGCCCAGGGCAGCCGTTGGGGCCTGCGCGGCACCGAAGACCTCGGTGGCGGCCTGAAGGCGATCTTCGTGCTCGAAAACGGCTTCAACAGCGGCAACGGCACGATCGGCCAGGGTGGCGCGATCTTCGGTCGCCAGGCTTACGTCGGCCTGAGCCAGTCGCAATACGGCACGGTCACGTTCGGCCGCCAGTACTCGTTCTCGACCGACATCCTCGGCTCGAACTACTCGACGGGCGGCAACACGGTCGCGGGTAACTACGCGTACCACGTGAACGACATCGACCAACTCACGTCGAGCCGCATCAACAACGCCGTGAAGTTCCAGAGCGCGAACTACTCGGGCTTCACGTTCGGCGCGTTGTACGGCTTCTCGAACTCGACCGACTTCGCAGGCGCACCGGCGACGACGACGGGCACGACGACGACGGCAGGCTCGTCGCGCGCATACAGCTTCGGCCTGAACTACGCGAACGGCCCGTTCTCGCTCGGCGCTGCCTACACGGACATCCGCTTCCCGAGCCAGTCGACGCCGGCCTTCTCGACGACGATCGCGAACCTGAGCACCGGCAACGTCCGCGACCTGCGCACGTACGGCGTGGGTGGCCGCTACGTCTGGGGCCCGGCGACGGCATGGCTGCTGTGGACGCGTACGCAGTTCTCGACCGTGTCGGGCGCGGGCGGCACGTTCTACAACGCATATGAAGCAGGCGCGAAGTACGCGTTCACGCCGGCACTGTCGGGCGGCCTCGGCTACACGTACACGAACGCCACGCAGAACGGCAACTCGTGGCACTGGAACCAGGTCAACGGTATCGCCGACTACGCACTCAGCAAGCGTACGGACGTGTACGGCCTGGTCGTGTACCAGCAAGCGTCGGGCAAGGGCGTGCAAGCGCAGATCGGCTCGAGCACGAGCTACTTCAACACGTCGGGCACGGGTTCGAAGAACCAGATCGCCGCACGTATCGGTATCCGTCACAAGTTCTAAAGCATCCGCTTAACTGTCCGCGCCACGCGTGGATCACGACGGCAAGCAGCGCCCCGCTTCACGCGGGGCGCTTTTTTATGGGCTTTTAAGTTTCGCTTAATTCTGGGCTGAGAGGATGCTCTCACCCCCCCTGTTGGCCGCCTGAGCATCGGCGGCTTTTTTTTTGAGACACCCCTACGGCACCGCCATCAACTGCCCACAAGACAGGATCGGAGGCCACGATGATCGAAGATACCGTTTTCAGCCATCTGCACGCGATTCTGACGTGCCAACACTCGCTGCCGGTCCAGAGTTGCCGGGTCTCGGTGGAAATGCAGCGCCCCTGGGGCCGTCCGTATCGCCTCGTCGAGTGGACGATGCATCTCGACGCACCCGCGCGGCGCCAGATCGTGCCGGCCGAATCGACCGACGAAGAGATCGCCGAGGTCGTCGCGTCGCACGTGCCGGGCCGGCTTTACGGCGACGGCCGGCTGCAGTTCTGAGCGCGTTTGCGCTCCACCCGCCTCCCGTCTTTCGGCCGCGCCGCACGCATCGTGCGGCAGTCGGTCTCGTTTGACGCGGCAACGAAACCTGCTACGCTGCGCGTTTTCGTCCACGCAACACACGATGGAAAACGCATTCAACGAACGTGGCGTCATGGTCACGCGCAACGGCCTGTCGGCCGCCGGGCAGGTATTCGCACTGCGTGACATTCGCCACGTCGACGTCGTCAAGATTCCGAAGAACCGGCTCGTGCCGTCGCTGATCTCGCTGATCGGCGCGGCCATCGCCGTCGCCGGCGGCATCGGCGCGTCGAGCGCCGCGCTGGTGGTCGGCGTGATGCTCGTCGTCGTCGGCTATCTCGCCTGGGCCACGCAGGACATCACGTATCGCCTGATGGTCGAGATGCCCGACGGCAAGCGCGAAGCGCTGTCGAGCGTCGACGCCGCGTTCGTCGAACGCGTCGCGCAGGTCGTGCGCGATGCACAGGCCGCGACGGCGGCCGGCTGATTCCATTCGCGTCGCGGCACGCTTCGGTTCGCGATCCGCGGATGCACGCGGCGCGTATCGGCTCGCGCGGCACCTCGTCGTTTCGGGCCGAGGCATCGTCGTCGAATCGGCTTCCCGCGTCACCGTCTCGCGTGCCGCGCGTGCGCGGCGACTGTCGACCGCCTAGTATGGAAAGAGCGGCCCGCCGCCGCATCGTCCGAGGAGGCCAGCATGAACGCCCAATCGCTGTCCGGCATGCTTCGCGCACAGGAACTGCTGATCGTGTCGATGATCCGCGCGCTTCCCCTTGACGAACGCCGTGCGCTCGTCGATCTCTGCACCGAACAGATCGCGTTCGCCGAACAGGCCGGTATCGAAGGCCACGGCGATCGCGCGACACACGATGCGTTCATCGCGCATGCGCGCAACCTGCTGATTCGCATCGAAGCGCTCGCTTAAGGCCCCATTTCCCCGAAATTTCCGTCCCGGCTCGCGCGAGCCGCGCATGCGAGCACTCACTCGCGTGGGTCGCTTCGTGTCCTTGTATTGATAATAATTCTCATTTACACTGACAAAATTGTCAGTTGCCTTTCAAATCGCCGTTTGCCGCATGCCGCGCGCAAACGGGCCAGCCAGGTGAACGCGTCACCCAGCCAGCCTTCGGGCTTGTTATCGTCAATGGGAGACCACCTGTGCATTGCTATACGCTGGCGCGGCGGCCGATCTGTGCCGCGCTGTTCGGCGCGTTCGGCCTGTCCGCCGCCACGGCTCACGCCGATTCGTCGCCGCAAGGCGCCACCCCGCCTGCCGCCGTCCTGACCGCCGCCGCGTCCACGCGCGGCGATGCGGCGCTGCTCGACCCCGTCACCGTCACGGCCACCCGCACCGCCACCGCGGCGAGCCGCACGGCGGCGTCCGTGTCGGTGATCACCGACGAGGATCTCGAAGCGCAGCAGGCCACCAACATCAAGGACGCGCTGCGCTACGAGCCCGGCATCACGGTGCGCCGCACCGCGTACCGGCCCGGCAGCGCCGCGCTCGGCGGCGGCCGCGACGGCGATTCGAGCATCAACATCCGCGGCCTCGAAGGCAATCGCGTGCTGCTGATGGAAGACGGCATCCGCCTGCCGAACGCGTTCTCGTTCGGGCCGCTCGAAGCGGGTCGCGGCGGCTACGCCGATCTCGACACGCTCAAGCGCATCGAGATCCTGCGCGGGCCGGCGTCGGCGCTCTACGGCAGCGACGGCCTGACCGGCGCGGTGAACTTCATCACGAAAGACCCGCGCGACCTGCTGTCGATCCACGACAAACCCTATTACTTCTCGTTCCGGCCGAGCTACGACTCGACCGACCGCAGCATCGGCGCGACCGTGTCGGCAGCAGGCGGCAACGACCGCATCCAGGGGATGATCATCGCCGACGGCCGGCGCGGCCACGAGGTCGACACGCGCGGCGGCAACAACTCGGCGAGCACGCTGCGCACGACGTCGAACCCGCAGGACGTCTATTCGGAATCGCTGCTCGGCAAGCTCGTGCTGACGCCGACTGCGCGCGACACGGTCAAGCTCACCGCCGAAACGGTGCAGCGGCGCGTGAGCACGGACGTGCTCTCCGCGATCAATGCGCCGGCGACGCTCGGCCTCACGACTCACGACCGGCTCGAGCGCAATCGCTTCAGCGTCGACTACGACTTCCGCGACGACGCATTCCGCTGGTTCCAGACCGCGCACGTGCAGTTCTACTACCAGGACGCGAAGCAGGACCAGTACGCGTTCGAGACGCGCAGTGCGCCGCTGAAATCGCGCTCGCGCGACAACCAGTACAAGGAACGCACGTTCGGCGGCGCCGCGTTCGCCGAAAGCGGCTTCGCGACCGGCCCGCTCGCGCACAAGCTGCTGTACGGCGTGGACGGCAGCCTGTCGCGCGTGACGAACATGCGCGACGGCACGGTGCCGGGCGTCGGCGAAGCGTTCCCGAACAAGGCGTTCCCCGACACCGACTACACGCTGTTCGGCGCGTTCGTGCAGGACCAGATCGGCTACGGCCGCCTGCTCGTCACGCCGGGCCTGCGCTTCGACACGTACCGGCTGAGCCCGACCGAAAACGATCCGCTGTTCACCGGCAAGGCCGTGTCGACGAGCGCGAACGAACTGTCCCCGCGCGTCGCCGTGCTCTACGAGATCACGCCTGCGGTCATTCCGTACGTGCAGTACGCGCACGGCTTCCGCGCGCCGACGCCCGACCAGGTGAACAGCAGCTTCTCGAATCCGGTGTACGGCTACACGTCGATCGGCAATCCGAACCTGAAGCCCGAAACCAGCGACACGTTCGAAGCCGGCCTGCGCGGCAAGGCCGGCACCGGCTACGGCGTCGTGCGCTACAGCGCGGCCGCGTTCACCGGCCGCTACCGCAACTTCATCTCGCGCACGACGATCGCCGGCAGCGGCCGCCCGGTCGACCCGTTCGTGTTCCAGTACGTGAACTTCGCCGACGCGCGCATCCACGGCCTCGAAGGCCGCGCCGAATGGGTGATGCCGAACGGCATCACGCTGAAGACGGCGATGGCGTTCACGAAAGGCTCGACGCAGAACGACGGCGCGGCCAGCCAGCCGCTCAACACCGTGAACCCGTTCTCGGCCGTGTTCGGCGTGCGGTACGAACCGGGCGAACGCTGGTTCGTGCAGACCGACCTGCTGTTCCAGGCCGCCAAACGCGACAAGGACATCGACAAGTCCGACTGTTCGAACAAGGCGTGCTTCACGCCGCCGTCGTCGTTCGTCGTCGACCTGCGCGGCGGCTACCGCTTCAACAAGCACGTGAGCGCGACGATCGGCATCCGCAACCTGTTCGACCGCAAGTACTGGAACTGGTCGGACGTGCGCGGCATCGCGGCCGATTCACAGGTGCTCGATGCGTATTCGTCGCCCGGCCGCACGGTCGCCGTCAGCATGAAAGTGGATTTCTGATGCGCGGTGCCCGCGCTGCCACCCCAACCGTTACTTGAAGGAGTCCGACATGATGCCATCCGCCCTTCCCGGTCAATCGGCCACGCCGGCCCGCGCGGCCGCCGCGCTGCGCGACGCGTTCATCAAGCTCAAGACCGAGCGCCAACTGCGCAACCGCGACGTCGCACAGGCGCTCGGCGTCAGCGAAGCCGAGGCGCTCGCCGCATTCGTCGGCGAGCACGTCGTGCGGCTCGACGCGCGCTTTCCGACGATGTTCGAGGAAATGCCGCGTCTCGGCCGCGTGATGGCGCTCACGCGCAACGACACGGCCGTCCACGAAAAAGACGGCGAGTACGCGCAGATGAGCCACGACGGCCCCGTCGGCCTCGCGCTCGGCGACATCGACCTGCGCATCTTCTATCGTCACTGGGTGTCGGCGTTCGCGGTGCGCGACGAAACCGCGCACGGCCCGCTGAAGAGCCTGCAGTTCTTCGACGCGCAGGGCCATGCGATCCACAAGGTCTACCTGCGCGCGCACAGCGATCATGCCGCATACGACGCGTTCGTCGAACGCTGGCGCGCGCCGTCGCAGGAGCCGGGCCTCGAGGTCGCGCCCGCCGCGCCGAAAACGCCCGAGCGCGCGGACACCGAGATCGACGTCGCGGGCTTTCGCGCCGCGTGGGACGCGATGACCGACACGCACCAGTTCTTCGGCATCACGCAGCGCTTCGGCGTGAGCCGCATGCAGGCGCTGCGCCTCGCCGATCCGCAATACGCGTATCCGGTCGAAACCGCGCATGCGTTGCGCCACGTGCTCGAACAGGCGGCCAAAAGCGGCCAGCCGATCATGGTGTTCGTCGGCAACGCGGGGATGATCCAGATCCATACGGGCCCCGTCGCGAACGTGCGCGAGGTCGGCGCGTGGATCAACGTGCTCGATCCGGGTTTCAACCTGCATGTGCGCGAAGACCTGATCGCCGCCGCCTGGGTCGTGAAGAAGCCGACGAGCGACGGCATCGTCACGTCGCTCGAGCTGTTCGACCGGCAGGGCGACCATGTCGCGCTGCTGTTCGGCGAACGCAAGCCGGGAAAGGTCGAACGCGACGACTGGCGCGCGCTCGTCGCGACGCTGCCGCCGGCCGCACGCGGAGCCGCGCGGTGAGCGCGCGGCCATTCGATCCGCGCCGCCGTACGCTGCTGGCCGGCGCGGCGGCCGGCGCGCTCGCGGCGGGGCTGCCCGGTAGCGTGCTCGCACAAGTTGCGCCCGCCGCACCGAAGCGCGTGATCGTGATCGGCGGTGCGCTCGCGGAGACCGCGTTCGCGCTCGGCGGCGCCGAGACGCCGCGTTACCGGCTCGTCGGCGCCGACACGACCTGCACGTATCCCGACGCCGCGAAGCGCCTGCCGAAGATCGGCTACCAGCGCGCGCTGTCGGCCGAAGGGCTGCTGTCGCTGCGGCCCGATCTCGTGCTGGCATCGGCGGAAGCCGGCCCGCCGACGGCGATCGCGCAGGTGAAAGGCGCCGGCGTGACGGTGACGACGTTCGACGAACACCACGACGTCGAATCGGTGCGCGCGAAGATCGCCGGCGTCGCGCAGGCGCTCGACGTGCGCGACGCCGGCGCCGCGCTGCTGCGGCGTTTCGATCGCGACTGGCAGGCCGCGCGCGACGCGGTCGCCGCGCGCGTGCCCGGCGGCGCGCAGCCGCCACGCGTGCTGTTCGTGCTGAACCATACCGGCACCCAGGCGCTCGTCGCCGGCCAGCGCACCGCCGCCGACGCGATGATCCGCTATGCGGGCGGGCGCAACGCGATGCAGGGCTTCGATCACTACAAGCCGCTGACGACCGAGGCGCTCGCGGCGGCCGCACCCGACGTCGTGCTGATCTCCGACGAAGGGCTGGCGGCCGTCGGCGGTCACGCCGCGCTGCTCGCGACACCCGGCTTCGGCGCGACGCCGGCCGGCCGCGCGCGGCGCGTCGTCTCGCTCGACGCGCTGTTCCTGCTCGGCTTCGGCCCGCGCCTGCCGCTCGCCGTCACGACCCTGCATCGACGCCTGTCGGATGCGCTCGCCTGATTCCGGATCGACCCGATGCCCGCTCACGTTTCGCCCTTCAACGCGCCATCGTCCGCCTCGCGCGCCGGCGCCGCGCGCATCGGCACGTCACGCCGCTTCGCGCCGTTCGTCCTGGCCGCGCTCGCCGTTCTGGTGGGCGCGATGTCCGTCGTCGCGCTGTGCGTCGGCGCGTACCGCATCCCGCTGGCGCAAGCCTGGGCCGCACTGAGCGGCGACGCAGCCGCGCAACAGGCGCGCGCCGTGCTGTTCGACATCCGCGCACCGCGCGTCGCGCTCGCGCTGCTGGTCGGCGGCGGCTTCGGCGCAACCGGCGCCGCAATGCAGGCGCTGTTCCGCAATCCGCTCGCCGATCCGGGACTCGTCGGCGTGTCGAGCGGCGCCGCGCTCGGCGCGACCGTGCTGATCGTGCTCGGTCCCGCGCTCTTCGCCGCACACGCGAGCGCGGCCGCGCTGCCGGTTGCCGCGTTCGCGGGCGGCCTCGCGGTCGCGGCGCTCGTCTACCGGCTGGCCGCATCGCGCGGCCGGCTTGCGCTGCCGCTGCTGCTGCTCGCCGGCATCGCAATCAATGCGCTGGCCGGCGCGGCGATCGGGCTGCTCACGTTCGTCGCCGACGATGCACAGCTGCGTTCGCTGACCTTCTGGAGCCTCGGCAGCCTCGGCGGCGCGCAATGGTCGACGCTGGCGGCCGTCGCGCCGTGCGTCGCGCTCGGCTGCATGCTGCTCGTGCGCGAACGCGATGCGCTGAATGCGCTGCAGCTCGGCGAAACCGAAGCGCTGCATCTCGGCGTACCCGTGCAGCAACTGAAGCGGCGCGTGCTCGTCGCGGTCGCGCTCGCCGTGGGCGCGCTCGTGTCGTGCGTGGGCATCGTCGGCTTCATCGGGCTCGTCGCGCCGCATTGCGTGCGCCTCGCGTGCGGTCCCGACCAGCGCATCGTGTTGCCCGGCGCCGCATTGCTCGGCGCGTTGCTGACGCTCGCGGCCGATCTCGCCGCGCGCACCGTCGCCGCGCCCGCCGACATTCCGCTCGGCGTGCTGACCGCGCTGCTCGGCGCACCGTTCTTCCTCGCGCTGCTGTGGAAGAACCGCGGCGCGCTCGGCGGGTAATCCCTTCTTCACGACGACCATGCTGACCGCCCACCACCTCGACGTCACTCGCCGGCACGGCACGATCCTGCGCGACCTGTCGCTGTCGATCGAACCCGGCCGCGTGACGGCGCTGCTCGGCCGCAACGGCGCGGGCAAGAGCACGCTGCTGAAAACCTTCGCCGGCGAGCTGACCGGCAGCGTCGCGCCGAACGGCGTGCGCGTGACGGGCGACGTCACGCTGAACGGCGAACCGCTCGCGCGCATCGACGCGCGGCGGCTCGCGTGCCTGCGCGCGGTGCTGCCGCAGGCCGCGCAGCCGGCCTTCCCGTTCAGCGTCGACGAAATCGTGCTGCTCGGCCGCTATCCGCATGCGCGGCGCGGCGGTGTGCGGCACGTAATCGCACACCGCGATCGCGACATCGCGTGGCGCGCGCTCGAACGCGCGGGCGCCGATGCGCTCGTCGGCCGCGACGTCACGACGCTGTCGGGCGGCGAACTCGCGCGCGTGCAGTTCGCCCGCGTCCTCGCGCAGCTGTGGCCCGACCACCACACGACGGAACCCGGCCCGCGTTACCTGCTGCTCGATGAGCCGACCGCCGCGCTCGATCTCGCGCACCAGCACCGCCTGCTCGATACCGTGCGCGCCATCGCGCGCGAATGGCAGCTCGGCGTGCTCGCGATCGTCCACGATCCGAACCTCGCCGCGCGGCATGCAGATGCGATCGCGATGCTCGTCGGCGGCACGATCGTCGCGCATGGCGCACCGCGCGACGTGATGACGCCTGCCCATATCGCGCGGTGCTATGGCTTCGCGGTGAAGATGGTGGAAACCGGCGACGGGACGCCGCCGGTGATGGTGCCCGCGTAGCGCGGGGGCGCGTATCGCAGGATCGTTGCGTCGCTCGATGTCGTACGCTGCCTTTGGCTGCGGCGTTCTTTCCAGATCCGTCGTATCTCCCCTTCGAGGAGCCCCCGTGCCGCTTCCGATGACCCGCATCATCCTGTACGTCCGCAACGTCGCGTTGCTGAAGGCGTTCTATCGACGGCATTTCGCGCTGCCCGTCATCGAGGAAATCGACGGCGAATGGGCCGTACTCGACGCGGGCGCGATCGAACTCGCGCTGCATCGGGCCGGCCCGGCGTTCCGCCATGCGGCCGCATCGGCAAGCACGAACGCGAACGCGGCCGCCGGCAACGTGAAGCTCGTATTCACGATCGACGCCGATATCGACGCGTATCGCGACCGGCTCGCCCGCGACGGCGTGACCGTGCGCGCGCTGAAGCGCTACGACGGCTTCCCGTACCGGATGGTCGACGGCATCGATCCGGAAGGGAACGTCTTTCAGGTGATGCAGCCGGACTGAATGCCGGCCCGGCAGGCACGGGCGCGAGCACTCAATGCTCGACGTCCGCCGCGCCGAAGCTGCGCATCTTCCAGCCGAGCCGCACGGCGAGCATCCGCATCGAGAAACCGGCCGCCAGAGCGACGAGCGTCGCGAATCCCGCGTCGATGCCGAGATGCTGCATCCCGACATACAGCGCGCCCGTAACGAACGCGACGCTCGCATACAGTTCCTCGCGCAGGATCAGCGGCATCTCGTTGCACAGCAGGTCGCGCAGCATCCCGCCGCACACGCCCGTGATCGCGCCGGCCAGCACGACGATGATCGGCGCCGTGCCGGTCGACGCGCCGACGTCGCAGCCGATGATCGTGAACGCCGCGAGGCCGATCGCATCGACGGTGACGAACAGCGTCTTCATCCGCGCGACGTGCCGCGCCGCCCACGACGCGACGGTCGCCGCAACGAGCGTGATCACCAGGTATTCGGGATGCGCGATCCAGCCGAGCGGATAGTGGCCGAGCAGCACGTCGCGCACGGTGCCGCCGCCGAGCGCCGTCACCGCGCCCACGAGCGCGAGCCCGAAGCGGTCCATCCCGCGGCGCATGCCCATCAGCGCCCCCGACATCGCTTCCGCGACGATCGCAATCAGATAGAGCGTATGCATGGCGCGCGTCAGTCGTCGGTCCGGAACAGGTCGAGCACGCGTTCGCGCTCGGCCGCATCGACGGCGACAGGCATCGGTGCGTCGCGCTTGCCGTGGTCGGCCGGCGCATCCGGCGCATCGACGGCTGCCGCGCCGCCGCATGCAAAGCGGCTGCGGATATACGGCGGCACGTCGGCCGTGCACGTGCCGCGCGTGTATTCGGCGTAGACGAAATCGCCGTCGACGAGCGCGACGTCCTGCGGCGGCGTCGCAGCGACCGGCGTGCGCCCGTCGACGGCCGTCTTCATGTAGTCGAGCCAGACCGGCAGCGCCAGCGTCGCGCCGGTCGCGCGCCCCATCGGGCGCGGCGTGTCGTAGCCGAGCCACGCGACCGCGACGATGCCCGACGAGTAGCCGGCGAACCATACGTCCTTCGACCCGTTCGACGTGCCCGTCTTGCCCGCCGTGTCGTCACGCCGCAGCGCGAGCGCGCCGCGCGCGGTGCCGGCCCGCACGACGTCGCGCAGCATGCTGTCCATCACGAACGCATTGCGCGCCGATACGACCCGCTCGCCCGCCGGCACGGTCGCCTCGTACATCGCGCCGCCGTGGCGCTGCTTCACCGACAGGATCAGGCGCGGCTCCATCCGCGTCCCGCCGTTCGCGAACACGCCGTATGCGCTCGCGAGTTCGAGCGGCGTCACGGCGCCCGCGCCGAGCGCGAGCGGCAGCGACGCCGGATTGCGCTGCGCGTCGAAGCCGAAACGCACCGCGTGCTGCTGCACGTAGCGCGCGTCGGCGGCCTGCATCAGGCTGACCGCGACCAGGTTCTTCGAGCGCACGAGCCCGCGCCGCACCGGGATGAAGCCTTCGTAGCGATTGCCGAAATTACGCGGACGCCACGGCCGCGCGCCGGTTTCCGCGTGCGTGAGCGTGCGCTGCGTATCGTCGACGAGCACGCCGGGGAAGTAGCCCTTCTCCAGCGCGGCCGAATAGACGAACGGCTTGAAGCTCGAGCCCGGCTGGCGATACGCCTGCAGTGCATGGTCGAACACGTTGCGGTCGAAATCCGCGCCGCCGACCAGCGCGAGCATGTCGCCGGTGGCCGCATCGAGCGACACGAGCGCGCCTTCGAGCCCGTTGCGCATGTCGCGCTTCGCGCGCGGCTGCCGGCTCAGCGTACGCTCGAGCGCGGCTTCGGCCGCGCGCTGGTCGCGCATCGAGATCGTCGTCGTCACGTCGAGGCCCAACGTGTACGCGTCGTCGTGAAACCGCTCGACCATCATGCGGCGCGCGCGCTCGGCAACGTACGGGGCCGCGACGATCCCCGGCGGCGGCGTGGTCGCCAGCACGATCGGCGCGTCGACGGCCGTGCGATACGCCGCGTCGTCGAGCTGGCCGAGCGCATGCATCCGGCCGAGCACGTAGTTGCGCCGCGCGGTCGCGCGCGCCGGGTTGACGACCGGATTGAACGCGGACGGCGCCTTCGGCAACCCGGCGAGCACAGCCGCCTCGCCCGCGCTCAGCGCATCGAGCGGCTTGCCGAAGTACACGTGCGCGGCCGCCGCGAAGCCGTACGCGCGCTCGCCCAGATAGATCTCGTTCATGTACAGCTCGAGCAGCTTGTCCTTGCTGTATTCGCGTTCGAGCTTGGCCGCCATCAGGATCTCGGCGAGCTTGCGGCTCAGCACCTTGTCGCGCGTCAGGTAGAAGTTGCGTGCGACCTGCATCGTGATCGTGCTGCCGCCTTGCCCCGGCTGCCCGGTGACGACGTTCGCGAACGTCGCGCGCGCGAGGCCGCCCACATCGACCGGGCCGTGTTCGTAGAATTTCGCGTCCTCGGCCGCGAGCAGCGCATGCCGCATCAGCGGCGGGATGCGTTCGAGCGGCACGAACTCGCGCCGCTCGACGCCGTATTCGGCCAGCAGGTCGCCGTCGCGCGAGAAGATCCGCAGCGGCAGCGCGGGACGATAGACGGCCAGGTGTTCGACGGACGGCAACTGCGTCCAGATGCGATCGATCGTCCATGCGCCGATGCCTGCGCACGCAAGCGTCAGGCCGAGCAGCGCGCCCGCGAGCGTACGCCATACGCGACGGCGGCGCGGCGGTGCGGATGGAGGCGCGGGCGGCGGCGGACTGGCGGTGGGGTCGGTCATGTCGGGCTCCTTCTTCAATGCCGCGACGGCCGGCGCGCGAGCGGCGCCGATCGGTCGCGAAAGGCGCGCATTGTCGAAGGGATCACGTGAAACCGGAACATTCTTTAGCCAAAGTTTGGCTGGCTAAATTTTATTTAGGAAAGCGCTTTGGGGCCGGCTCGCGCCGTGTATGCGGGTCTGCGGCACGTCGTCGCGACCGAGCGCACCGGGCGCATGAACCGGTTCGCTTGTACCATCGTCGGATGTTCGATCGATATCTCGACCTGTGGGGCCTCGCCCCCGACGGCGGCCCGATCCTGACCGCGAGCGGCGGCCTGTTGCCGGTCGTCTGGCACGCGCGGCCCGCGATGCTGAAAGTCGCCACCTGCGACGAAGAGCGCCGCGGCAATGCGCTGATGACCTGGTGGAACGGGCAAGGCGCCGCGCAGGTGTGGCGGCACGACGGCGACGCGATCCTGCTCGAACGCGCGCAGCCGGCGCCGTCGCTGGCCGCGTTGTCGGCGGCGGGCCACGACGACGACACGATGCGCATCGCCTGCGACGTCGTCGCGCGGCTGCACGCGCATCGTGCGCCGCAGGTGCCTGCGGTCGTGCCGCTGCACGACTGGTTCTACGCGCTGCTGTCGAGCGATGCCGACAACGACACGCTGCGCCGCTCCGCAACGAGCGCACGCCAGTTGCTGGCCGAGCCATCCGTCGACGAAGTCGTGCTGCACGGCGACATCCACCACGGCAACATCCTTCATTTCGGCGATCGCGGCTGGCGCGCGATCGACCCGAAAGGGCTGCGCGGCGAGCGCACGTTCGATTACGCGAACCTGTTCTGCAATCCCGCGCACGACATCGCGGTCGATCCGGTGCGTTTCGAGCGGCGCGTCGTGCTCGTGGCCGACGCGGCGCAACTCGACCGGCGGCGGTTGCTGCAATGGATACTCGCGTGGTCGGGGCTGTCGGCCATATGGTTGATCGAAGACGATCTGCCGCCCGATACGCGGCTGCAGGTCGCCGCGCTGGCTGCGGCCGCGCTTGACCGGTAACCCCACACCGCGCGCATCGCCGATGAAAAAAGCCCACCGGCTCACACCGGCGGGCTTTCGCGTCCCACTTGCGCGGCGCTTCAGCGCGCCGGGTTCAGCGTCAGGTTCATGTGACGATTCACATCCTTGTACAGCAGATAACGGAACCGCCCAGGCCCGCCCGAATAGCACGCCTGCGGGCAGAACGCGCGCAGCCACATGAAGTCGCCGGCTTCCACCTCGACCCAGTCCTGGTTCAGGCGATAAACGGCCTTGCCTTCCAGCACGTACAGGCCGTGCTCCATCACGTGCGTTTCGGCGAACGGAATCACGCCGCCCGGCTCGAACGTCACGATGTTCACGTGCATGTCGTGACGCATGTCGCTCATGTCGACGAAGCGCGTCGTCACCCATGCGCCGTTGGTGCCCGGCATCGGGATCGGCTCGACGTCCTGCTCGTTGGTCACGAACGCTTCGGGCAGCGGAATGCCGTCGACGGCCTGGTAATGCTTGCGGATCCAGTGGAAACGCACCGCCGCATCGCTGACGTTGTGCAGCGTCCAGTCCGCGCCCGGCGGAATGAACGCGTAGCCGCCCGGCTTCAGCGTGTGCTGCTTGCCTTGCAGCGTCAGCTCGGCTTCGCCTTCGACGACGAACAGCACGGCTTCGGCGTTCTTGTCCTGCTCGGGCTTGTCGCTGCCGCCGCCCGGATTCACTTCGACGATGTACTGCGAGAAGGTTTCCGCGAAACCCGACAGCGGGCGGGCGATCACCCACAGGCGCGTGTGGGTCCAGAACGGCAGCCAGCTCGTGACGATGTCGCGCATCACACCCTTCGGAATCACCGCGTACGCCTCGGTGAACATCGCGCGATCGGTCAGCAGATCCGTTTGCGGCGGGTGGCCGCCGTGCGGCGCGTAATACGTTGTCTTAGACATATTGCATCCAGGCAATGGGTTGGTCCGGCCCCGGGCGCAAACGGCATCGGGCGGTTCGCATACGCGTGGGGCACGCATGCGGCGGCGGGACATCGTTGCCGGGGTGGCTTGAAAGCGCATGCGCCTTCGATCGGTCGGCCAGGCTTCGCGTCGGGTCCGTCCGGTTCGGGGGACGCGGCGGGCCGGGTCGTCGGGCCGGCGGCCGGGCCGCCGCACTCGCGATCATGCGGCGAGGCGCGGACGACGGCACGGTTCGACTCCGTACGCGAGCATCGCCGACGATAGCGAAGTCGATCGCGATCGACCAATTAAATGTTGCGATGACATCCATTCGATTTACCACTACCCGGCGGCGCCTGCGACGCGCGGTCGGGAGGCGTCGCGAGGCGCGCTGACTATCAGGGAAATCCTGACGGTCGCGACGTTCGTGCAATGCGTCCATACACGGCAACGCGGCGCGCAAGCGACGGTCTCGGTGCATTTCGTGACGCGGATCGAAGTCGGTTGCTACGTGCGCGGCAGCGGATCGCTGCGGCAGGATCGCGGGAGACGATCAGGTCAAGTCAGGTTGGAACGAGTCGACGTGTCGAAGGAAAAGCAGATGTCGTTCGGCCGATCCTGTGCGGACGCATTCGGACGCGTTACGACGCGGCGACTGGTGTCGTCGAGAAACGGGCAAAACGGCGGGAGGAGAATGGCCGGCCGTCGATCGGGCACATGACAGCGGCTGATGCAGTTGGAGGACAATCGCCAGTCTGGCCGGCGAAGCGGCCCGGCAGGACGCCGGGCTGAAGCTCGCGTCGGGATGCCGACGCCGTCGGCGCGCCGGTGCGCGGCTCGCGCACCGTACCGCGCCAGCGGCGATCAGTCCCAGTCGCGGTGGTGACGATGCTTGCGGTGACGGTAGCCGCGGTCGCCGTGATCGCGATCGTACGAACTGCGCGACATGTTGCCGCCGAGTGCCGCGCCGGCGCCGCCGCCGACTGCCGCGCCCAGCAGGCCGCCCGTACGGCCGCCCATCGCGTTGCCTGCGGCGGTACCTGCGCCGCCGCCAAGGGCGCCGCCGATGATCGCGCCGGTGCGCTCGCGACGGTTCGACGTCACCGCGCCGCCGGCGCCGCCGCCGATCGCGCCGCCGATGACGGAGCCGGTGCTGCCGCCGACCGCGCCGCCGACCGCTGCGCCGGCAACCCCGCCGAGCGCGCCGCCGAGCGCGTTGTTCAAGTCACCGGCCACTGCCGGCAGTGCGGTCGCGCCGGTCAGCACGGCGACGACGAGAGCGGGGGCGATTTTCTTCCACATTCCCGTATTCTTCCTTGTTCGCAATTCTGGTTATCGAAGTCCGCTCGTTACGACGATCTGAATCGATCGACGTCGGGCCAGGCATTGTGCCGAACCGCGGACCAATTCATTTCAATGAGCTTGCGGCGAAGAATAGCACCGGTCCCGCATTCCTGCCGTGGACATTCTGGTAACAAGTTGTTTACGAATCACGCATGTCGAACGCGTACCGGAAATCGCTCGAAATCCTTGCTGGTATTGACTCAAGCAAGGGTCCGGCCCCACACCGACGCAGACCGCTCATGCGCGCGAACGCACGTTTGAGACACACGTGGCAACACATCTGCACATGCCGTAAGCGGCCTCCAAACGGTGGGCGGAGAAAAGTTGACGGGGTCAGTACACACCGGGCAGCAACCGCCACGTCCGCGCGCAGTACGCGTCGTATTCGGCGCCGAATTGCGAACGCAGCAATGCCTCCTCCGAACGGATCCGTGCAACGAGCGGCACCAGCATCAGGGCGACCAGCAGCACGCCGATGCCCGAGCGAAACGCCAGCGCCCAGCCAAGCGAATTGACGAGCAGACCGAGATAGCTCGGATTGCGGATGCGGCTGTAGACGCCGCCCGTCACGAGCGTATGGCCCGGCTGGATCGCGACGAGCCCGCTGAAGCGCTTGCCGAGCACGAACACGGGCCAGATGCGCAGCACGCCGCCCGCGATGTACAGCACGACGCCGGTCCAGCGCACGGTGTCGCCGCCGAAGGTCCAGACGTCGAGCCGGTCGGTCAGCGCGGGCAAGTACGCGAGCAGGAAGCCGCTCGCCGCGAACGCCGCGAGCACCCAGCGATTGTCGCGGTTCTCGCGCTCGCCGCTGCTCAGGTTGCCTTCGGTGAACAGTGCGGCGACGGCCATCGCGAACGTCGCGACGACGACGACGATCAACGGCGGATGCGAGAAGAACGCGGCGAACCCGCCGCTGCCGAGCACGGCGAGCCCGAGGTAGACGAGCGTGGCGACGCTCGACAGGACGACGAGCTTGGGGGTAACTGTCATGATGACGGCCTCGCGGGGGCGTGCTTTCCCGTGAAGTATAGGAACTGCACACACCCGGTGCCGTGCGCCGCCGTCATGCGGCGCGCGCATCGTCAAGCCGCACGCGGCCAACCGGGGCCGGTATGGCCCGGGCTGGCGCACTGCGGCGGATCAGCGGATGCGGAAGTGGCCGCCGATTCCGATGCTGACGGGCGGCGCGTAGTACGCGGGCGCATAGCCGTAGCCGTACCCGTAGTAAGCCGGCGCGGGCGCGTAACCGTATGGCGGCGCGACGTAGCAGCCGGACAGGCCGGCGATCAGGGCAAGCGTAATGAGAAGTCTGGACATGGCTCGGTTCCCGGCGCGAAAGACGAATGGCACCGCGCGAAGGCCGTGCCGCCGCGACGGGCGGCGGCCGGCACGAAGAGGCGATCCGCCCTTCCTGTCGCTCGATGAAACAATGCGCGGAGTCTAGCGCCGGGCCCGGCCGGCCGAGTTTCCCGGCCGGTTACACGTGTTACCTGGTGTGACCGCTGAAACAGGCTCGGGCGGCACGGCGGCCGGTGGACGGCGGCTGCACCGGGTGCGTCGGGCCGTTACACGAAGCGGGCGCGGATGCGCTGCGCGAGCGCTTCGAGCGTCGCCGCGTCGGCGACGTCGCGCGCATGCATCCGCAGCTCCGCGCCTTCCCAGCGCGGAATCACGTGGAAATGCACGTGCGGGACCGTCTGGCCAGCGGCCGCGCCGTTGAACTGGCCGATGAACACGCCGTCCGGCTCGAGCGCCGCGCGCACTGCCGCCGCGACGCGCTGCGTCATGCGGATGCCGGCCGCGGCCGCATCGCCGGACAGCTCGAAGATCTGCGCGGCCGGCTCCTTCGGAATCACGAGCACGTGGCCGTCGGCCTGCGGCATCAGATCCATGATCGCGAGCGTCGCGTCGTCTTCGGCGACCTTCACGCAGGGCAGTTCGCCGCGCAGGATCCTGGCGAACGGGTTGTTGTTGTCATAGGACATGGCGTTTTCCGATCTCGGTTGGACAGTGGAACGGGGAGAGAGCAATGCCGGACGATTATCGGCCGATGGCCGGCCCGATATCAACTCGCCGATCGCACGACGCCGGCCGGCCTGTCGGGCACGCGGCAGCGCGAACGCACGCGGCCGTCATCGCGCGTCACGCGGCTGCGATTGCAACGCCTCGCCCGAACCTGCGACACTGCCGGATCGTTGCCGGCCGGCACGCCACCGAGGATGCTCGCGCATGACGATCCCCCTCAAGAAGCTGATTCTGCGCGGTATCGCGTTCGCGCTCGTTGCCGCGATCGGCTACACGGGCTACATGCTGTCCCGGCTTGCGCCGATCGCGACCGGCTATGCAGCCAAGGCGCTGTGCTCCGGCGTGTTCGTGTCGGGCCGCCCGGCCGCATCCGTGATCGACGTCGACATCATGGCCGGCGTCCATCCGTTGCTGAAACTGGTGCGCCCGTCGATCGACCCCGACCGTCATCGCGCGGTGGCGACCTTCGCCGGCTTCGCCGAACGCGAAGCCGACTTCCGGCCGGGACTCGGCTGCACGCTCGCACTCGTGCCCCCGACCGGTGCGGCGGCGGCCACCTTGCCCGCCGCATTGCCGCCCCTCCCCGATCCGCCGCCCGCGCCACCCGCACCACCCGCACCGCCCGCACCGCCCGCGCCGGCCACGCCGCCCGCCGGCATCGACGCACACAAGCTGCAAACCGCACTCGACCGCGCGTTCGACGAACCCGATCCGGCGCGGCCGCGGCGCACGCGGGCGGTGGTCGTGATGTGGCGCGGCCAGGTGATCGCCGAACGCTATGCGCCCGGCTTCACGGCCGACACGCCGCTGCCCGGCTGGTCGATGACGAAGACCGTGACGGCCGCGCTGGTCGGCACGCTGGTCGCGCGGCACAAGCTGTCGCCGGACGCGTCGGCGTTGCTGCCCGAATGGCGCGGCAGCGGCGATCCGCGCGCGGCCATCACGCTCGACGAGTTGCTGCGGATGACGAGCGGCCTGCAGTTCAACGAGGACTACGACGACCCGCTGTCCGACGTCGCGGTGATGCTGTTCACGCAACCCGATACCGCGCGGTTCGCATCGGCGAAGCCGCTTGCCGCGACGCCCGGCGCGCAATGGTCCTACTCGAGCGGCACGAGCGCGATCGTCGCGCGCGTGATGCGCGAAGCGCTGGGCGGCAGCGACGCCGACTACCTCGCGTTTCCGCGCCGTGCGCTGTTCGCGCCGCTCGGGATGCACAGCGCGGTGTTCGAGCCCGATGCGTCCGGCACGCTCGTCAGCGCGTCGTACATGTATGCGAGCGCACGCGACTGGGCGCGCTTCGGGCAACTTCTGCTGCAGGACGGCGTGTGGAACGGGCAGCGGCTGCTGCCGGAAGGCTGGGTGCGCTATCTGACGCGCGCGACGCCGCAGTCGTCGCGGCAGGAATTCGGCGCGCACCTGTGGGTCAAGGTGCCGGAGCCGTTCAACGACCGCGATCCGCATGCACACGCGATGCCGGCCGACGCGTTTCACGCGGTCGGCCATGAAGGCCAGTTCGTGAGCGTGGTGCCGAGCCGTCAGTTGGTGGTCGTGCGGCTCGGGCTGTCGCGGCCGGAAGCCGCGTGGAATCACGAGGCGTTTCTCGCGCGCGTGCTCGACGCGGTGCCGGCGTCTGGGGCGTGACGACGGGCCGTGGCCCGCCGGACGCGACAAGGCGGCGGCAGGAACGCCGCCGCTTCGCGCGCTATCTGCGCTGCATTACGGATTCGCGCTGCCCGCGTACTGCTTGAAACCCTCGCGCGTCGCGAGACGTTCGATATAGCGCGACACCGCCGGCAGGTCCGGATGCTCGAACGGCGTGCCGAACCAGCGGTTCACCGACAGGCCGATCGGAATGTCCGCGAGCGTGAACGTGTTGCCGGCCACGTACGCACCGGTCTTTTCGAGCTGCGCATTCAGCACCTGCATGTGCTTCGTCCAGCCCGCGATCGACTGCGCGATGCCGTCCGGATCCTGATGGTCGGGCGATTTGCGCACGAGGCCAAGGAATGCGCCGACCCACGAGCGGTTCAGGTCCGAGCCTTGCCAGTCGATCCACTGGTCGACCCGCGCACGCGCCTGCGGCTCGGCCGGATACAGCGCATCGCCGCCGTAGCGGTTCGCGAGGTAGCGGATGATCGTGTTCGATTCCCAGAGCACGAAATCGTCATCCTTGATGACGGGGACGAGCGCGTTCGGATTCAGCGCGAGATAGGCCGGATCGTGGGTGGTGCGAAAGCCCGCGCCCCAGTCTTCCTGTTCGAACGGCAGGTTCAGTTCGGTGCACAGCCACAGCACCTTGCGGACGTTGATGGACGGAATCTTGCCGAGGACGTGCAGCATGCGGTCTCCTTGTGGGGGCGGGTGCGGGGCGTTCGGGGCACACGGCAGGCTCCGAACGCGTTCACGCGGAATTTATACACGACCTCGCGGGAGATGGCAGGCCGCGGGCGCGAAATCGGCGTGCGGCCGATTCGTGAAGTCGCGCAGCGCGCATTTGTGTCAAGAGAGAAATAACCGGGCGATCCGACGCCTTCCGGCTGCGCCCGCCCGCGATCGGCCGCTTCCTTTACAATGCGCGGGATTTTTCCGATTTCAGGCCGTCCCCGCCTTTCTGATAGACAGAGGTTTCCATGATCATCAAACCGCGCGTGCGTGGCTTCATCTGCGTGACGACTCATCCCGTCGGCTGCGAAGCCAACGTCAAGGAACAGATCGACTACGTGACTTCGCACGGCCCGATCGCCAATGGCCCGAAAAAGGTGCTCGTGATCGGCGCGTCGACCGGCTACGGCCTCGCCGCCCGGATCTCGGCCGCATTCGGCTCGGGCGCGGACACGCTCGGCGTGTTCTTCGAGCGCGCCGGCAGCGAAACGAAGCCGGGCACGGCAGGCTGGTACAACAGCGCCGCGTTCGAGAAATTCGCCGCGGAAAAGGGGCTGTATGCGCGCAGCATCAACGGCGACGCCTTCTCCGACAAGGTCAAGCAGGTCACGATCGACACCATCAAGCAGGATCTCGGCAAGGTCGACCTGGTCGTCTACAGCCTCGCGGCGCCGCGCCGCACGCACCCGAAGACGGGCGAAACCATCAGCTCGACGCTCAAGCCGGTCGGCAAGGCCGTCACGTTCCGCGGCCTCGACACCGACAAGGAAGTGATCCGCGACGTGTCGCTCGAACCGGCGACGCAGGAAGAGATCGACGGCACCGTTGCGGTGATGGGCGGCGAGGACTGGCAGATGTGGATCGACGCGCTGGCCGACGCCGGCGTGCTGGCCGACGGCGCGAAGACCACCGCGTTCACGTACCTCGGCGAGCAGATCACGCACGACATCTACTGGAACGGCTCGATCGGCGAAGCGAAGAAGGATCTCGACAAGAAGGTGCTGTCGATCCGCGACAAGCTGGCCGCGCACGGCGGCGATGCCCGCGTGGCGGTGCTGAAGGCCGTCGTCACGCAGGCCAGCTCGGCAATCCCGATGATGCCGCTGTACCTGTCGCTGCTGTTCAAGGTGATGAAGGAAACCGGCACGCACGAAGGCTGCATCGAGCAGGTGTACGGGCTCCTGAAGGACAGCCTGTACGGCGCGACGCCGCACGTCGACGAGGAAGGCCGCCTGCGCGCGGACTACAAGGAACTCGATCCGCAAGTACAGAACAAGGTCGTCGCGATGTGGGACAAGGTGACGAACGAGAACCTGTACGAGATGACCGACTTCGCCGGCTACAAGACCGAGTTCCTGCGCCTGTTCGGCTTCGAGATCGCCGGTGTCGACTACGACGCGGACGTGAACCCGGACGTGAAGATCCCGGGCATCATCGACACGACGGTCTAACGGCACGCCCCGCCGCCGCGCGTGCGGCGGGCCCGCATTGCCGGCGGCGTCAACACGGCGCCGGCTCTTCCAGATAGACGCCCGACGACAACGCGGCCTTCACCTGCCGCGTGAATTCGTCGGTCGACACTTCCTCCGCCCCCGCTTCGATGGCGTCGTACGCCTGGCGCACGACGTCGGCCGGCGTGGCCTTCGGCACGTCGAGACCGGCCGTCAGGTCGGTATCGATGAAGCCGGCATGCAGCCCGACCACCTGCGTACGCTGCTCGCGCAGCGAATGGCGCAGCCCGTTGGTCAGCGCCCATGCGGCCGATTTCGATACGCCGTAGCCCGACAGGATCGGCCGGTTCACCCAGCTCGCGACCGACAGGATGTTCAGGATCGCGCCGCCGCCGTGAGCCGCGAGGGTGCCCGCAAACGCCCGCGACATCGCCAGCATCCCGAACACGTTCGTCTCCAGGTGAGCGCGCAATGCGTCGACCGCACCGTCGTCGGTCAGGCTACCGAGCCGCGCAATGCCGGCATTGTTGATCAGCAGCGTGACGTCGGGTGCGGCATCGGCCGCCGCCGCGACCGCCGCCGGATCCGTCACGTCGAGCTTCACGGGCACGACGCCCGGCAGCGTCACGCTGGCCGGATCACGCGCCGCTGCATAGACCTTGCGCGCCCCTCGGGCGAGCGCCTGCTTCGCAAACTCGAGCCCCAGCCCGCGGTTCGCGCCCGTGACGAAAACGACTGCACCTTCGATCTTCATGATCTTTCCTTTCGCGTGATGAATCGCCTGCGCGCCGGCTCGCCGCGCGCATGAGATCCGGAGAAAAACGAGGCTGCCGTCGCGAGCCGAGCCGTTGCGCCGCCGGTGGCGAACGACGAGCCGTCCATCCGCTGCCGGCATGACTCCGCGACGTCGCAAACGTCGACCGATTGCCGTCCGTGCCCCGCCCTGGCTTTGCGTTGCCTGCCAAGTCGGCTACACTCGATGTCAATGGCGCTCACCATCGTCTTTACGATGCATTGTGTTCGCGCCGGGCGAGCATGTCAATGGCGATCACCATTGTGTTTTTCAATCGAGGCGATCGGCAACAATCAGGGAGAGATCGATGGGCGTATCCAGACAGCAGGCGGCCGAGAACCGAAGCGCGATCGTCGCGGCCGCCGAGCGGCTGTTCCGCGTGCGCGGCGTCGATGCGGTGGGATTGACGGAGCTGATGAAGGAGGCCGGCTTCACGCAGGGCGGCTTCTACAACCACTTCAAGTCGAAAGACGCGCTGGTCGCCGAAGTCATGGAAAAGGCGATGCGCGACCGCGCGGATTCTCCGAACGCCGGCAGCCTCGACGCGCAAGTGGCGGCGTATCTGTCGCCCGCGCATCGCGACAACGTCGAGGCCGGGTGTCCGCTGTCCGGCTTCGCGGGCGATGCGCCGCGGCTGACCGATACGGCGCGCGGATGCTACGCGCACGGACTCGCCGTGTATCTCGATCGACTGGAACGGATGGTGGCGACCGACGGCGCCACGCCGGAGCAGACGCGTCGCGACGCGCTTGCCGTTTTCAGCCAGATGGTCGGTGCGCTCGTGCTGTCCCGCGCGATCGCCGGCAGCGATCCCGCGCTGGCCGACGAGATTCTCGACGCGGGGCGGGACGCGCTGACCGGCCGACACGGCGATCCAGTCGCGTCGGCGTAACGGCGCGCGTTTCGGCGCGGCGCCGCCGTCCTGGTCGCGCTATTCGATCGCCCGCGCGGCATCCCACAGCGGCTGCGTGCCGCGCGCCGCATTCCACGCGGCGAACTGCGTGCGCCACGATTCGAACGGTTGCGCGAGCGGTTGGCGCGGATCGTCGCTGAGCGAATACGCCATCCCTTCGATCAGCCAGCGCGGCTTGGTCAAGACGGCCAGGTTGCCGAGCACTTCGGCCTGGCGATGATGGATCAACTCGTGCGCGAGAAAGTAGGTCTGCCAGCCGCGCGGCGCGATCACGATGCCGAAATCGCCGAGCGTCAGCGCCGCGCGCGTGCCGAGGCCGAATGCATCGGCGCACGTGCGCGTCGCGCAGAACACGATGCGCGGTGCGGCGCGGAACGCGCCGACGGCCGCCGCCGCGCGCGCGGCGCCGTCGCGATAGAGCTGCTGCGCAGCGCCGAGCGCCGCGGCATCGTCCGTGCAGATGTCGGCGCTCGGGCACGACACGCCGGGAACCAGCGCGGGCGCGACGACGCGCAGCGGCTTGACGAGCGCATACGCGGCAATCGGCAGCGTGACGAGCAGGCCCGCGAGAACGAAAGCGATATGGGTGCGTTTCATCGAGGCGACGGTTTGACGGATGCCATCACGCGAGCTGCTTGTGGAAATACGTCGTCGCGCAGAGCGCGCCGTCGGGCATCAGCGCGTAGTTCGGCACGACGCCCACGCGTTGCCAGCCGGCCCGCTCGTACAGCCGCTCGGCGTCGCCGCCCGTCACCGTGTCGAGCACGAGCACGGTCTTGCCGGCGTCGCGCGCGGCCGCGTCGGCCGCCTCCATCAGCCGCGCGGCGATGCCCTGCCGGCGCGCGTGCCGCGCCACGAGCATCTTCGCGACGTCCGCGCGATGCGGCTGGTTCTCGGGCTGCGCGGTCACGAGCTGCACGGTGCCGACGATCCGGCCCGACGTATCCTCGGCGACGAGCAGAATGCGCTCGTCGTTCGCGACGCCCTCGGCCACGCGCGTCCAGAATGCGACGGCGGTCGGCCGCTCGATCGGCAGCATGAAGCTGACGGATGCGCCGCCTTCGACGCAATCGATCAGCACGTCGGCCAGCGCATCGACACAGGCCATCGCTTCGCTCGCGCCGACGCGGCGGACGGTAACAGGTTCGGTCATGCCCTCTCCGGTAATCAGATGGGCCGCATGCGCGGGTTCGGCATGGGCCGGAATCGGAACGCACGCCGGCCGGGTATCGAGGCTCGCGCGACGGCGGCAGGCGTCCGGTAACGCGGCGCCCGATCGGCGCGTGTTACCGCCCCATCATCGTACGCGATGGAAATTTTCGCTGCACCGGTTTCGACATCGGCTACACTTAGCCAAATGGATAACCTTCAACCCGGCATCAGCGACGTGTTCCATGCCCTCGCCGATCCGACGCGCTGCGCGATCGTCAGCGCGCTCGGCCAGGGCGAGCGGACCGTCTCCGCGCTGGCCGCGCCGTTCGACATGGCGCTGCCGTCGTTCATGAAGCATGTCGCCGTGCTCGAGCGCAGCGGCCTCGTGGCAACCCGGAAAACCGGCCGCTCGCGCACCTGCGCGCTGGTCGGCAGCCGGCTGACCGAGGCCGAGGCATGGCTCGCCGCGCAGCGCGCGCAGTGGGAAGCGCGATCCGATCGTCTCGTCGAATTCGTCGAACGCCGTCACCAGGAGGAGCAAGATGTCAGCAAGCCACGTCGAACCCGCTGAAGCCAACGATCTCGTCATCACGCGTACGTTGCGCGCGCCGCGCCACGCGCTGTGGCGCGCATGGACCGACCCCGAACTGCTGAAGGAATGGTGGTGCCCGAAGCCGTGGACCACCGAGGTACGCGCGTTCGACCTGCGGCCGGGCGGCGCTTTCCATACGTTCATGCGCGGCCCCGACGGCGGCACGAGCGACAACCCCGGCTGCTTCCTCGAAATCGTGCCGGAATCGCGCATCGCGTTCACGTCGATGCTCGCGGGCGGCTGGCGGCCGCAGGCGCCGTGGCTGGGCTTCACGGCGATCGTCACGATGGCCGACGACGACGCGGGCAGCCGCTACGAGGCGCGCGTGATGCATCCCGACGCCGCGACGCGCGAGCGCCACGAAGCGCTCGGTTTTTTCGAGGGCTGGAACACCTGCATCACGCAGCTCGACGCCTTCGCCGCCACCTTGCGCTGAACGCGGCTTCGCATGCGGTCATTGCATGCCGCCGCGCCCGCGTCTAGGATTCCTGAAGGAAGCACGACGACACGCCGGGCGCCGGCGTGCACCGTCGCGCGCGCTTGGCGGGAGGCGACATGTTGCACACGCACACGCATTCGACCCGGGTCAGCCGACACCTGAACGCCCCGCGCGGGCGCGTCTATCGCGCGCTGCTCGACCCGCACGCGGTCGAACAGTGGAAGGTGCCCGACGGCATGACCTGCCGCGTGCATGCTTACGATGCGCGCGAAGGCGGCGCGCTGCGCGTGTCGCTGAGCTACGACACGCCGTCGGCCGGCACCGGCAAGACCGCCGCGCGCACCGACACCTATCACGGCCGCTTCGTCACGCTCGTGCCCGACCGGCAGATCGTCGAGATCGATGTATTCGAAACCGACGACCCGATGCTGCGCGGCGCGATGACGATCACGATCACGCTGTCGGACGAAGCGGGCGGCACGCGCGTGGACGCCGTCCATGACGGCGTCCCGCCCGGCGTGCCGGCCGCCGACAACGAGACCGGCTGGCAAATGGCGCTGGCGCGGCTCGCGGCGCTGGTGGAAACCGGATGACGCCGCGCAAGCGCATCAGCCGAGCCGGTACACCCGCGTAGCCGTGCCGCGGAACAGCGCGTCGCGCTCGTCCGCGCCGGCCTGCGCGGTCAGTCGCTTGAACGCGTTCCAGCCGTTCACGAACGCATACGACCCCTTGTCGACCGGAAAATTGCTCTCGAACATGCAGCGGCCAGGGCCGAATGCGTCGATGCAGGTCATCATCCACGGCTTCCACGCGTCGGCGAGCTGCGCCGACGACGGCGGCTTCTCGCCTTTCTCGAAATCGAACCCGTTGATGCGCATCCCGAGGCCGCCGACCTTCACGTACACGTTCGGCAATTGCGCGAGCGTGCGCATCGACGCCGACCAGCGCGCGAACACCTCCGCCCGCTTGTCCGCATAGCTGGCAATCCGCACGACGCCACCGCAGTGGTTGACGACGATCCGCGTGTCGGGGTTCGCTTTCGCGAGGTCGAACAATTCGGGCAACTGCGGAAAGAACAGCCACGCGTCGTACGACAGCCCGAGCGGCGCAAGTTGCGCGACGCCGGCCCGGTACGCGGGATCGGACAGCAGCCCGCGCGGCACCGCCGACAGCGGATTGGCGAGCGTCGGATCGGCATCCCACGTCGTCAGGTGCCGAATGCCGCGAAACCGCCCGCGCCCGGCTTCGACATGCGCTTCCAGCACGTCGCGCACGCGCGCGCCGAGCCGTAGATCCGCGTGACCGACGATGCCTTTCGCGACGGCCACGGGGCCGTGCTGCAGCGGCTCGGTCACGCCGGCGACATAGGCCGTCTCGCCCACTGGCTTCAGTTCCGCCGGGCCTGAATCGCGATAGCGCGTCTGCGCCTGCATGTAGACGGACGCCTGGATGTTGTGGCCCGAGCGTGCATCCTGCAGATAGTCGTCGAGCATGTAGATCCAGCCCGGCCGTTCGTAGAAGTGATGATGCGCGTCGACGATCGGCAGGTCGGGCTCGAGCGCCGGTTCGAGCGCCGACGCGAGCCAGTCGGGACGGACCGCGAGGTAGTTGCTTTGCGTCATGCGGGGAGCTCCATCGTGGGCCGGCGTGTCGGCGAACGCGGGCAGCGCGAGCGATGCGGCGGTCGCACCGATCAACCGGCGCCGTTTGATCGAAAAGGTCATGTCATTCGCTCCGGTCGAACGCGTACAGCGACAGCGTGAGCAGTGTCGTGATCGCCAGGACGATCGCGAGGCCGAGCATCCCGGCCGTGAAAGTGCCGAAGCTGTCCTTCAGGTAGCCGACGAGATAGGGGCCCGCGAAGCCGCCGAGCGCGCCGATCGAATTGATCAGCGCCAGCCCGCCGGCCGCGGCCTGGCCGGACAGAAAGTGCGACGGCAGCGTGTAGAAGATCGTGCGGCCGGCAATCGTGCCGATCAGCGCGAGCGTGATGCCGACGAGCGCCGGCCCGAGGGTCACGAAATGCGTCGACACGCCGAGCGCCACCGCGCCGATGCACAAGCCGATCGCCAGGTTCGCGATCGGGCGGCCGCGACGGTCCACCCGCTTCGCCCACCCCAGCAGCGCGACCGTTGCGAAGAAGTAAGGCACCGCGGACAGCCAGCCGGTCTGCATCGTCGACATCCCGTGCGCCTTCAGCATTTGCGGCAACCAGATGCCGATCCCGTACGAGCCCATCGTGAAGCCGAACGAAATCAGCGCGAGCACGTACACGCGCACGTCGCGCAACGCGACGCCGAAGCGCTTCTTGCGGCCGGCCGCCGCGCCGTCGCGCTCGAACGCACGCTGCAGCGCGGCACGCTCGTCGTCCGACAGCCACGCGGCATTCGCCGGCGAATCGGACAGCAGCTTCAGCACGAGGAAACCGAGCGCACACGCAGGCAGCCCTTCGACGATGAACATCCACTTCCAGCCGGCGAGCCCGAGCGTGCCGTCGAGCTGCAGCAGCCACGTCGACAGCGGGCCGCCGATCAGCGACGACAGCGGCGTCGACACGGTGAACCACGCCAGCACACGCGTGCGGTAGCTCGCGGGAAACCACACGGCAAGGAAAAAGATCACACCGGGAAAGAATCCGGCTTCGCCGATGCCGAGCAGCAGCCGGATCGCGTAGAAACTCGTCGGTCCCGTCGCGAGCGCGGTCGCGGCCGCCATCAACCCCCACGTGATCATGATGCGGGCAAGCCAGCGGCGCGCACCGAAGCGGTACAGCGCGAGATTGCTCGGCACTTCGAACACGCAATAGCCGGCAAACATGATCCCCGCGCCCCAGCCGAACTGCGTCGCGGTCAGCCCGAGATCGCGGTTCATCGTGAGCGCCGCGAATCCGACGCTCGTGCGATCCAGATAGTTGAAGAAATACGCGAGCGCGAGCAGCGGGATGAAGCGCCACGCGGCCTTGCGCACGGCCCGTTGCTCGATCGACGCGTCGGTCTCGCGATCGGCGGCCAGCGCCGGGGAAGCGGATGTCATGGTTGTCTCCGTGGATGCGGCGATCCTCCCCCGCGCGACGCGCGGCCGGGACGCCTTTGTTCGTTCGATGAATCGCGGCCGCGCTACGCGCTCGCCATTTCGTTCGCCGAAGGCGCGCCGCCCGGCCCGTCGTCGCCGTGCGCGGCAGCGTCCGCGCCGTACTGCCCCGCTACGACGCCGGCATCGAGCAGCGCACGCGCATCGTCCGGCGTGTAGCCGAGTTCGCCGAGCAGCGCGCACGTGTCCTGGCCGAGCGCGGGCGGCGCCAAGCGCAGCCGCAGGCGCTCGCCTCCGAGCGTCAGCGGCAGCAGCGCGGTGCGCGTGTCGACCGGCCGCCCGGCGCTGCTCGCGTCGGCAGGCAGCGTCACGGCTTCCAGGCCGCCCGTGGCGAGCAGATGCGGATCGTCGAACAGATCCTGCGGCTTCGTTATCGGCGCATACGGCAGGCCGGTCGATTCGAAGATCGCGCCGATCTCCTCGGCCGAGTACGGCGCAAGCCGCGAACGCAGCTCGGGCAGCAGCCACTCGCGCGCCTGTACGCGCAGGTTGTTGGTCGCGAGGCGCGGATCGTCCTTCAGCGCGGGCAGGCCGAACGCATCGCAGAACAGCGCCCACTGCGTGTCCGACACGACCGCGAGGAAAATCTGTTCGTCGTCCTTGACGGAGAACACGTCGTAGACGGCCCACGCGGAAATCCGGCTCGGCATCGGCGACGCGGCCTGCCCGGTCACCGCGAACTGCATCATGTGCTGCGCGACGAGGAACACGTTGTTCTCGAACAGCGAACTCTGCACCTGCTGGCCGCGGCCGGTGCGCTCGCGCTGCGCGAGCGCGGCCATCGCGCCGATCGCGCCGAACATGCCGCCCATGATGTCGTTTACGCTCGCGCCCGCGCGCAGCGGTCGCCCTTCCGGGCCCGTCATGTAGGCCAGGCCGCCCATCATCTGCACGACCTCGTCGAGCGCGGTGCGGTGCTCGTACGGCCCCGGCAGGAAACCCTTGTGCGATACGTACACGAGGCGCGGATTCAGCGACTCCAGCGCCGGGTAGCCGAGACCGAGCCGGTCCATCGTGCCGCTCTTGAAGTTCTCGCTGAAGACGTCCGCCGTCGCGACGAGCCGCAGCACGATCTCCAGCCCGCGCGGATCCTTAACGTCGACCGCGAGGCTCTTCTTGTTGCGGTTGAACATCCCGAAGAAGCCCGCGCCGGAACCCCGCAGCGCCCGCGTGCCGTCGCCCGCGATCGGCTCGATCTTGATCACTTCCGCGCCGAGATCCGCGAGCAGCATCCCGCACGTCGGGCCCATCACCATGTGCGTCATCTCGATCACGCGCACGCCCGCGTACGGCAGCGTGGAAGCCGATTGCCGATCGTTCATCGTGCGACTCCCGGCAGACATCCTTCCGGTTGCACGGCCGACGGAGCACGACCATCCGCATAGCGGAACCCCTTCGGCAACCCTGCGTCGGACACGTGGCCGTACAGCGCCTCGGACGGCAGCGCCGCATGCAGGATCGCGCGCGCGGCGAGCAGCGCGTCGACGTCGATGCCCGTGTCGTATCCCATCGCTTCGAGCAGGAACACGAGATCCTCGGTGACGATGTTGCCGGTCGCGCCCGCTGCATACGGGCAGCCGCCCAGGCCACCCTGGCTGGCGTCGATCGTCGTCACGCCCGCATCGAGCGCCGCGACGACGTTCGCGAGCCCTTGGCCGCGCGTGTTGTGGAAATGCGCGCCGCCGGCCTTGTCGCCGACTTCGCGCCGCAGCCGCGTGAACAGCCGGCGCACCTGTACGGGATTCGCATAACCGCTGGTATCGGACAGGCCGATCTCGTCGACACCGCATTCAGCCATCGCGACAGCCATCGCGATCGTTTCGTCGTCGGAGACCGCGCCCGCAATCGTGCAACCGAACGCAACCGACACGCCCGCCTCGATCTGCACCGACGGGAAGCGCGCGTCGCGCAGCGCGACGATCGCGCGCACCTCGTCGATCATCTGCGCGGGCGTCTTGCGAATGTTCGCCAGCGAATGCGCTTCCGTCACCGAGACCGGCAGCGTCAGCTTGTGCACGCCCGCGCCGAATGCGTCCTCGGCACCGCGCAGGTTCGGCGCGAGCGCGGCGACATGCAGCCCGGGAATCGCGAGCGCGTGCGCCACGACTTCACGTACGTCGGCCATCTGCGGCAACAGTCTGGCCGGCACGAACGACCCGACCTCGATCTCGCGCAGGCCGGCCGCGGCCAGCGCGGTGATCCAGCGCAGCTTGCCGGCCGTCGGCATCACGGTCTTGATGCTCTGCAGCCCGTCGCGCGGCCCGACCTCGCTGACCAGCACCGCCGGATTGTTGGAAATCTTCATTCGACACCTCATCGTTCTATCTGAAAGAACATAGTTCTGTTTGACGGAACTTTAAGCGTGTGCCGAGTGGACGATAAGCGGGGTATACCCGGGAAATTGCGTTTTTCTGGAACTTGAGTTCTGCCAGATAGAACGATATAGTCGACCGACCGTTATCCGAAGGAACCAGGTAGTGCCGAGGAATCCAGCAAATCAGGCCGGCGACGCATCCGATCCGGCGACCGAAGAAGCATCCAGCGGCGTCGCCGTGCTCGACCGCGCGTTCGCGATCCTCCGTGCGTTCGGCCAGACCGACGACCGACTGTCGCTCGCCGAATTGTCGCGCCGCACCGGGCTGTACAAGAGCACGATCCTGCGCCTGCTCGCCGCGCTCGAACATGGCGGTTTCATGCGCAAGCTCGACGACGGCCAGTACGCGATCGGGCACGAGCCGTTGCGACTTGCGGCGCTGTACCAGCGCTCGTTCCGCGTCGGCCCGGTGGTCGAGCCGCTCCTCGAGACGCTGAGCCGCGAACTCGGGGAAACGGCATCGTTCTATGTGCGCCAGGGCGACGTGCGCTCCGTGCTCTATCGCGTCGAGCCCGCGCGGGCGGTGCGCGTATCGATCCGCGTCGGCGAAGAGTTTCCGGTCGGCCAAGGCGCATCGGGGAAGGTGCTGCTGGCTTTCACCGACACGCAGGACGCCCGCTGGAACGACGTGCGCGAACAGCTGTGGGCCGCGTCGTACGGCGAGCGCGACCCGGAGACGGCCTCGGCGTCCGTGCCCGTGTTCGGCGCGGCCGGAGAATGCGTCGGCGCGCTGACGGTATCGGGCCCGAAATCGCGGCTCGCCGCCGCGCCGGCGATGACGGCGGCGCTCGCGATGCTGCTGCCGCTCGCGCAGAAGGCGACCGTCGCACTCGGCGGCGCGGGCGCGCGCTACGACGCGCCCGCCGTGCGCGACAGTCTCGCGCGGCTCGCATCGTCGGCGGACGACGTCGCCCGGTCGTAGGGAGCCGGTTGCATCCGGCGCGCGACACGGCAGCGAGAAAGGCAGCCGCATGCGACACTGGCCGCCGATGCACGCAGCGCGCCGTTCGCAGGCAACGCACCGCGCGTGCAACCGTCAACCGGACCCGCACGAGGAGACACCGCGATGAACGCCGCGCGCACCGCCACCTGGTATTTCGATTTCGTTTCGCCGTTCGCCTACCTGCAACAGGAACGGTTCGACCGGTTGCCGCCCGCCACCGTGTTCGAGCCGCGACCGATCGTGCTCGGCGCGCTGCTCGCGCACTGGGGCCAGAAAGCGCCGGCGGAGATCGCGGCCAAGCGTGTGTTCACCTATCGGCATGCGCAATATCGCGCGGACAAGCTCGGCATTGCGTTCCGGATGCCGCCCGCGCACCCGTTCAATCCGATCAGGCCGCTGCGCCTCGCGATCGCGATGGGCAATTCGCCGGACGCGATCCGGCGGATCTTCCGGCATATCTGGCGCGACGGCCAGGACGTCTCGACGCCGGCAGGCTTCGCCGCACTGTGCGAAGCCGTCGGCTTTCCGGAAGGCGTGACGGCCGTCGAGGCCCAGCCGGTCAAGGACGCGTTGCGCGCGAACACGGATCGCGCGATCGCCGACGGCGTGTTCGGCGTGCCGACCTTCGCACTCGACGGCGACCTGTTCTGGGGCGAGGACGCGACCGACATGTTCGTCGACTGCGCGACGTCGCGCGCGTGGCTCGACTCGCCCGAAGTCCGCCGCATCAGCGCGCTGCCCGAAGGGATCCGACGCGGCTGACCGCGAGCCGCCCCCCGGGTGCCGCCCGCTTCAGCCGTCGCGCCCTTCGACGAGCGCCGGCACGGCCTCGCGCATCATCGCGGCGAACCGCACGAGCCGCGACGGATAGAACTGCGCATGCGGATAAGTCAGGTAGACGGGCAGCGGCGCGGCCTGCCATTCGGGCGCGAGGTGCACGAGATCGCCGCGCGCGAGATCGTCGGCCAGCATCCATGACGATCCGACGCATGCGCCGACGCCCAGCAGCGCCGCGCTGCGCAGCGCATACAGGTTCGCGGTCGTGATGCGCGGGCGGATCGCGATGCGCCGCGTGTCGCCGGTCGCTGCATGCGTGAGCACGAGCTCGGTACGGTAGTACGTGCGCAACGCGAGCCACGGCAGCGCGGCGAGCGCATCCGGATCGGCCGGCACGTCGGCACCGTTCAGTATGGATGGCGCGGCGACCACGAAGCGCGGCACCTTCGTCAGCCGGATCGCGACCACGCCCGGATCGGTCGGCTCGCCGACCTGGATCGCGCAATCGATGCCGCTGCCAACGAAATCGCGCACCTCGTCCTGCAGCAGCCACTCGACCGACACGCGCGGATAGTCGCGCAGGAACTGCGCAAGCGGCGCGACGAAACGCTGCTGCCCGAACGCGTGCGGCACCGCCACGCGCAGCAGCCCGTCCGGCTCCTCCTGCGCGCCGCGCAAATCGGCCTCGAACGCCGCCCAGCTCGCCAGCAGCTCCTTCGCCCGCTTGAAGCAACGCTCGCCGTCGACGGTCAGCCGCATCGTATGGGTCGTGCGTTGCAGCAGCCGCATGCCGAGCGAATTTTCCAGCGCCTGCAACCGCCGGCTGACGGTCGGCTGCGTCGTATGCAGTTGCACGGCGGCGGCCGACAGGCTGCCGGCCTCGACTATGCGCACGAAGGTTTCCATCAGCTCGAAACGATAGCCGGCGCCATCCACCGGCACCGTCTGAATGCGCCGAGACCCGCCAGCAGCGGGAGAGGGAGAGGATTTTTCGGTCATGCGTGTAGCGTATAACAAATCTGCGCCAGCCGGCACTACCGTCGCCGGCCGCGTACCGCCACACTCGCGTCCATCCCATTCTTCAACCGAGGATGTACGCGATGTCCACCCCGACCCGTCTCGACACCACGCCCCGCGTGGCGCATGCCCCGGCCCATCCGGCCGCCCATTCGATGCCCGATCGCCGGCTCGTGCTGCTGCTCGCGGCGGCCGCCGGCCTCGGCGTCGCCCCGCTCTACTACGCACAGCCGATGCTCGGCGCGCTCGCGCCCGATCTCGGCGCCTCGGCGCGAGCAATCGGCTTCGTGCCGACGCTCACGCAGCTCGGCTATGCGCTCGGCATCCTGCTGCTCGCACCGCTCGGCGACCGCTTCGACCGGCGCCGCGTGATCGTGACCAAGGCCGCCGCGCTGGTCGTCGCGCTGCTGCTGGCCGCCGTCGCGCCGTCGCTCGGGCTGCTGCTCGCGGCGAGCTTCGCGATCGGCCTCGCCGCGACGATGGCGCAGGACGTCGTGCCGGCCGCCGCGACGCTCGCGCACGACGCGCATCGCGGCCGCATCGTCGGCACGGTGATGACGGGGCTGCTGCTCGGCATTCTGCTGTCGCGCGTCGTGGCCGGATTCGTCGCCGAGACGGCCGGCTGGCGCGCGATGTTCGCGCTCGCGGCCGTCAGCGTCGCCGCGATCGGCGCCGTGGCCGCACGCGGGTTGCCGCGCTTCGCGCCGACCACGCGGCTGCCGTATCGTGCGCTGATCGGCTCGCTCGGCGCGCTGTGGCGCGACCATTCGGCACTGCGCCGCGCCGCCCTCGCGCAGGGGCTGCTGGCCGTCGGTTTCAGCGCGTTCTGGTCGACGCTCGCGGTGATGCTGCACGGCGCGCCGTTCCACCTCGGCAGCGCGGCCGCCGGCGCCTTCGGCCTCGCGGGCGCCGCGGGCGCGCTGGCCGCCCCGATCGCCGGGCGCCTCGCCGATCACCACGGCCCCGAGCGCGTCACGCGGATCGGTATCGGCATCGCGACGGTGTCGTTCGCGTCGATGGCCGCGGCGCCGCTGATGTCGCCGCATGCGCAGCTCGTCCTGCTCGCGCTCGCGACGATCGGCTTCGATCTCGGCGTGCAGGCCACGCTGATCGCGCACCAGGCGATCGTCTACCGGATCGATCCCGCATCGCGCAGCCGCCTCAACGCGGTGCTGTTCGTCGGCATGTTCATCGGGATGGCAGCCGGCGCCGCGATCGGCAGTTCGTTGCTCGCGCAACTGGGCTGGAACGCGGTAACTGCGCTGGCCGTCGCGACGTCGCTGGCCGCGCTCGCCGTGCGGGTGTGGCGCAACTGAAATCGGCATCGCGCCATGCCGGCGGGCAAGCCCACGCGGTTTGCCCGCTTTTTTATTTTCGATCGGCGCGCACGTGACGCTGCGCCGTGCGGCAGATTCGCGCCGTTCCGGCACGGCAATCGCTCATCCGGCGCAAGGACGACGGCGGCCTGCCGAATTGTCCAGTTCACCCAAATATTTTTCCGACGCATGTGCACGCCCGCCCGCAAACGTCGGATGAATCGTCCCTGCCGCACCGCACGGCGCGCTCCCATCCGGCCCCACCACACGGCCCCGGTTTATCAGGGGATTCCCGGTATTTTTTCGCATTTTCTTCGAAATAACGGATGACATACTTGCCCCCCGTTGCGCTCCGTGCGAGCGCGCTTTCCGATCCAGCCGGCCGCCCGTCATGCGCTGCGCGTCCGCCCGGGTCGCACAGGACATGAACGATTTCGACACCACGATCCAGATCTTCCTCACCCACGTGACGTTCGGCCCGTTGATGAATCACGCGATCCGCGTGGTCGCGGGCCTCTACACGTTCAAGGGCTTCGTGCTCGTTCCCGTGCTGTGCTGGCTGTGGTTCCAGCCCGGCCCGAACCGCGAACGGCAACGCGAGCTGGTCGTCGCCACCGTCGCGAGCGGGCTCATCGCGCTGGCCGTCGGCCGCGTACTTGCGCAGGTGCTGCCGTTCCGCGTGCGGCCGATCTACAACCCCGATCTGCACCTGCACTTTCCGTCGGCCGGGCTGCGCGCGGCGACGCTGCAGACATGGAGTTCGTTTCCGAGCGATCACGCGATGCTCTGGATGGCGATCGCGGCCGGCATCTTCATCATCGCGCGCCGCATCGGCATCGTCGCGCTGCTGTATTCGGTCGTGTTCATCTGCCTGCCGCGCGCGTATCTCGGCTTTCACTATCCGACCGACCTGATCGCGGGCGCGGCGATCGGCATCGCGATCGCATGGCTGCTGACGCGCGACGCGATCCGGTCGCGCTTCGCGCCGCCGGTGATGGAGCTGATCCGGCGCTTTCCCGCGCCGGCCTATACGCTCGCGTTCCTGCTGTGCTTCGAGTTGATCACGCAGTTCGACGAGTTGCTGACGCTCGCGCAGTCGGCCACGCGCACGATGTGACGGGCCCCCGCGATGCTGCCGCTGCTGCTGTCGTTCCGTCGCCCCGGCGCGCGCTGCCGGCCATGCGCGGCCGCGGCACGCCGTGCGACGGCCGCGCCCGTCAGTCGCGATCGGGCGCGCCGAGCGGAAAGAACGAACGATACGGTCGCGCCTCGTCGACCGCGCGCGCGAACGACGGCCGCGCGAGCAGACGCTTGCGGTACGCGATCACGTTCGCGAACGCCGGGTCGATCCGGTGCGTCCAGTCCGCGTAGAACAGGAACGGCGCCGCGCCGCAGTCGGCGAGGCTGAAACGGTCGCCGGCCGCCCATTCGCGATCGGCCATCGTCTTGTCGAGCCACGCATACGACGTGTCGAGCATCGCGCGCGCATCGGCCACCCCACGCGCATCGCGTTCGGCTTCCGGCCGCAGCGCATCGAACACGACCTTCTGCTGCGGCGTCGCCACGTAGTTGTCGAAGAAACGGTCCATCGTCCGCACCTCGAGCGCCGCGCGCGGATCGTCGGGCAGCAGGCGCACGGGGCCCGGATGGTTCAAGCCGAGATACTCGATGATGATCGACGCCTCGATCACCGTGCGGCCCGCGTCGACGAGCACCGGGAAGCGCTTCAGCGGCCACAGCGCGGCCAGCTCCTGCATCGGCTTCGGATCGTCGTGCGCGAGCACGCGATAGTCGAACGGCGTGCCGTTCTCGTACAGCGCGGTCAGTACTTTCTGGCAGTAAGACGAAAAGGGATGGGCGTAAAGCGTCGGCATCATTGATGGTCTCTCAGGGTTTCGGCGCCGCGTCATGCGGCGCCACGTGATCGGATACCTTGACGACGAACGGCGCCCGGCCGTTTCGACATCGATCCGGAATTTTTTTCGAGGGGCTGCCCGGGCCGCTACGATCGGCCATCCGCCACGACACGCCCTTCGGCACGCCAGCGCAGCATCCCGCCGCCGAGATTCGCGACCGCGTCGAAGCCGGCCTTCTTCAGGATTACCGTCGCCTGCGCGGAGCGCCCGCCGGCCCGGCACACGGTCACGACCGGCCGCTCGCGCGCGATCTCGCCGGTGCGCGCGGCCAGTTCGCCGAGCGGGATCGGCATCGCGCCGGGCAGATGGCCGAGCGGGCCCGCGAATTCGTCCGGTTCGCGCACGTCGACGACCTGCACGGCCGGCAGATGATCCTCGAGCCATTGCGGATCGATTTCCCAGAAACCGGCGAACGTATAGACGAGCGGCGCCCAGTTGGCTGTCGCCCGCGCATCGGGCGCGTTCGCGGCGACGCCGCACTGGAGGTTCGCCGGCACCGCGACGTCGATCTGGCGCGGGTGCGCGAGCCCGAGGTTGCGCATGTAGCCGGCGAAATCGTCTTCGCTGAGATCGCCGCCGAGGCGCGGGTTGAAGCGCCGCTCCTCGCCGACGCTCGTCACCGTGAGCCCGCGATAGTCGTGCGCCGGATACAGCAGGCACGCGGCCGGCAGCGTGAAAAGCCGGCCGTGCACCGCGCGATACAGCGCGCGCGGGTCGCCCTGCTGGAAGTCGGTGCGGCCGGTGCCGCGGATCAGCAGGCAATCGCCGGTGAACGCCATCGATTCGTCGTCGAGCACGAGGCTGATGCACCCGCTCGTGTGGCCGGGCGTCGCGCGCACGGTCAGGTAGCGCGAGCCGAACGCGCAGCGGTCGCCGTCGTTCAGGTAGCGGTCGGCGCCCTGCGCGCCGCTCGCGGCCGAGATCGCGATCGCGCTGCCCGTGTGCTGCTTCAGGAGCCACGCGCCCGTCACGTGATCGGCATGCACGTGCGTGTCGACGGTCGCGACGAGCCGCAGCCCGAGTTCGTCGAGCAGTGCCGCGTCGCGGCGCACCTGCTCGAACACGGGATCGATCAGCAGCGCCTCGCGCGATGCGCCGTCGGCGAGCAGATACGTGTACGTCGACGATTGCGGGTCGAAAAGTTGCCGGAAGATCATGGCGCTGGTGCTCCGTTGCTGGTGCTTCAGTGGGGTGTAGCCTGATCGGAATGCTACTTCGCGTCGCCGGGCGCCGGCGTCGACGTCGGCATGACGACATCGAGACCGCGCGGGCGGCATCGCGCCGGCCGCGTTTCGCACATCCATACAGCGTAAGTCAAAATGCCTGCGCCGCCGGCATCGCCCTGCCCCGCAACCGATTCCGTCGACGAATCGCGCACGGCGGGACGATGCGCGGCACCCGGGCGGCCGCGCACGCTGCCTTACACTACGGCCTCTTCTCGTCTCCGATCACAGGAATGCCCTCGACATGTCGATGACGATCGATCCGAAGCAGGCCGCCGCACTGCTGGCCGTCGCCGATACCGGCAGCTTCGAGCAGGCGGCCGTGCGCCTGCACGTGACCGCGTCCGCCGTCACGCAGCGGGTCCGCGCGCTGGAGGCGAGCCTCGGCACGCCGCTCGTGCTGCGCACGCGGCCGTGCCGCCCGACGGTAGCCGGGCAGCGCGTGCTGCAGCACCTGCGCCGCGTCGCGCTGCTGCAGGCCGACCTGCAGAGCACGCTCGCGGCCGAGCGCGAATCGCCGATCTCGGTGACGATCGCGCTGAATGCCGACAGTCTCGGCACGTGGTTCCTGCCCGCGCTGACGTCCGTGCTCGCGGGCGAGCGGATCCTGTTCGAGCTGATCGTCGAGGATCAGGATCACACGTTCGCGCTGCTCGAAAGCGGGATGGCGGTCGGCTGCGTGACGACCGAGCCGAAGCCGATGCGCGGCTGCATCGCGACGCCGCTCGGCACGATGCGCTACCGGCTGCTCGCCGCGGCCGCGTTCGCCGGTCGCTGGTTCCCGCGCGGCCTGAACCGCACGAGCGCGCGCCACGCGCCCGTCGTCGCGTATTCGCGGCGCGACACGCTGCAATCGTCGTTCCTGAAGGAGAAGTTCGGCTTGCCCGAAGGCGCGTACCCGTGCCACTACGTGCCGGGCACCCATTCGCACTTCGCCGCGGTGCGGCACGGGCTCGGCTACGCGATGGTGCCGGAGCCGCTGATCGGCACCGCGCCGCTCGACGCGCAGGGGCTCGTCGATCTCGCGCCCGCGCATCCGACCGACGTCACGCTGTACTGGCACGCGTGGACCGTGCAGTCGCCGACGATGGCGTCGCTGTCCGCGCGGGTCGTCGAAGCGGCGCGCCGGCTGCTCGCGCCGTTGCCGTGACGCGCTGGCGCGCGGGCGATCGACGTTGCCGGCGCGGGATGCACGGCGACAGGAAAGTCGGCCGCGCCGCCTATACTTTTTCCATCGGCCTCGCGAACGCGCCGCGCGGCCGACCATCCAGGTCCGGCCGTTCCCTTTCGTGTGAGGAGAACATCATGTCCCGCCGCTATATCGATTGCCGCGAGTTTCCCAGCGCGACGCATTGCTCGGTCGCAATCTCCGCCGACTCCGACAACGAACTGCTGGAGGCCGCCGTGCAACATGCGGTCTCGGTCCACCAGCACACCGACAGCGCCGAACTGCGCACGCAGCTGAAATCGCTATTTCACGACGGCACACCGCCTGCCGACATGCCGCGGCAAGCGTAATCCGCCGCAACGATCGATCGACCACGCGCCGCGTCACCCCTTCGTGCGTGACGTCATGTCGTACGACGCCGCGCCGGCCCGTCGCCGGCCGGCGCGTTCCGCTTCACGCGCGACGCTGCGCGAAATACGCGCCGACCGCGCCGACGAACGTGTCGATGTCCGCGCGCGACACGTCGCAATGCGTGACGAAGCGCGACGCATACAGCATCTGCGTAAGGATCCCGCGCGCCTTGAGCCACGCCTCGAGCGGCGCGCAATCGGCTTCGGGGAATTGCGCGAACACCATGTTCGTCGCATGCGACAGCACCTTCACTTCGTCGATGCGCGCGAGGCCGGCCGCGAGATGCGCGGCATTCGCGTGATCGTCCGCGAGCCGCTCGACGTTGTGATCGAGCGCATACAGGCACGCCGCCGCGAGAATGCCCGATTGCCGCATCCCGCCGCCCAGCACCTTGCGCCAGCGCTGCGCGCGCTCGATCAGCGCACGGCTGCCGACCAGCACCGAGCCGACCGGCGCACCGAGCCCTTTCGAGAAGCAGATCGACACGGTGTCGAACGGCGCGCACAGCTCGGCGATCGAGCGACCCGATGCGACGGCCGCATTGCATACGCGTGCGCCGTCGAGGTGCGTGGACAGCCCGCGGCTGCGCGCGAACGCGACGGCTTCCTGCACATAGCCTTCCGGCAAGACCTGGCCGCCGATCGTGTTTTCGAGCGCGAGCAGCCGCGTGCGGGCAAAGTGATTGTCGAGCGGCTTGATCGCCGCGGCGATCTTCGCGAGCGGCAGCGTGCCGTCCGGCGCGTTCTCGATCGGCTGCGGCTGGATGCTGCCGAGCACGGCCGCGCCGCCGCCCTCGTACTTGTAGGTGTGCGCGAGCTGGCCGACGATGTACTCGTCGCCGCGCTCGCAATGCGACATCAGGGCGGCCAGGTTGCTCTGCGTGCCGCTCGGGAAGAACAGGCCGGCCTCCTTGCCGGCGCGCTCGGCCATCACCGCCTGCAGGCGCAGCACGGTCGGGTCGTCGCCCCAGACGTCGTCGCCGGTTTCGGCGGCGGTCATTGCAGCCAGCATCGCCTGGCTCGGACGTGTCACGGTATCGCTGCGTAAATCGATCATCGCTGTGCCCTGAGTAAACGAGCCGGCATCCTGCGTCCGGCCCTGCCGAAAACGAGACTCAGAGTGTACGCAATTCACGCAGCGCGTGCCGATCGAGGCACGCGATCGCGCGGATCAATATCGCGGCGGCGGCGGCTGGACGCCCGCCGGCGGCATCGGCGGCGCCGCGCGCGGCGCCGTCGTGCCGTATCCGCCCCCGCCATACCCGCCGCCGCTACCGCCGCTCATGCCGCCCGGCACCGGCACGCGGTTGCCGGTCGCATACATGCACTGCAGATACGCGTAGTCGTAGCGGCGCTGGACATCGTAGGCCGAGCCCTGCGCGGCGCCCGCGCCGACGACGCTGCCCGCGAGCAGCCCCGCGCCCGCGCCGACCGCCGCGCCGGTGCCGCCGTTGAACGCGGCGCCGGCCGCCGCGCCGAGCGCGGTGCCGACGGCCGCGCTGCCGACCGCGCTCGCGGTCGATGCCTGCCCGGCGCTCACGCCGCCCGATTGCTGAAACGCATACTGGCGACAACTGCCGTCGTCCGCGCGGAACTGGTCGAACGACTTGCCGGTACCCGGCAGCGCCATCACGCTCGGGCCAGTCGGCATGTATGCGCATGCGCCGAGCAGCGCGGCCAGCGCCAGCGCGGCCGGCAGGCGCAGTGGTCGAAATATCGTCTTCATCGTCGCGCCTCCGTCACTGCGGCCGCGCCGGCACCGCGCGCCAGCCCGACTTGCAGGTCTTCACATACGGGTAGTAATGCTTCGACGCGTCGCAGTAGTACCAGAGGTTCGCGTCGCCGTCGTCCTGCGGCTGTCCCTTCTCGACATACTCGGGCGGCGGCGGAGCGACCGGCACCGCGACGACGGGCGGCGGGTAGTAGTACGGCGCAGGTACGACAGGGGCGTAGTACGGGTAGCCGGGGCCGATATAGACCCCGACCCGGGCGGCATGCGCCACGCCGCCCGTCGCGACCGCCACCGCGGCCGCCGCGCCCAGTGCGAGCTTCAATCCATTCACGTCACGTTCTCCGGCAGGCCGGTTCGTCGATCCGAACCGGACATCCCGAACGCTACGCCGCACGCGATCCGGTATCCATTACGGGCGGGCGCGCGAATGTTGCGCGACGTTACCCGTGTGACGGACGCCCCGCCCGTTCGGACGCGCGCGTTACGCGTTTAACGCATCGAAACCGATTGCCGTCCCGGCACACGGTTGTCGTCCGCGCAAAACCGTTCCGATGACGCGACGCGCCATATTGACGCACGTGCGTCAGACCGCCACGCCGCGGCCACTCACGCCGCGAACGGCCTTCTTGATACGAATCAACGATTTAACCCGAAAGGGCGCGCGACGGGCTGGACATCTGCGACGAGTTGGCGCATTTCGCGGTGCAACATCGCGGCCCATACTCCAGCCAACCCCGACGCCGTCCGCCGGGGTCCGCCGGCACCCGCCGGCGGGTATCGTCAAGTCTCGGTCAACTGGTATGGACACCGCACTTTCGGCCCTCGATCTGGCCCGCCTGCAATTCGCGTTCACCGTCTCCTTTCACATCGTCTTTCCGGCACTGAGCATCGGCCTCGCCAGCTTCATCGCCGTGCTCGAATATCGCTGGCTCAAGACCGGCAAGCAGTACTACAAGACGCTCTGCCTGTTCTGGTCGAAGATCTTCGCGGTCGCGTTCGGGATGGGCGTCGTGTCCGGCGTCGTGATGAGCTATCAGTTCGGCACCAACTGGTCCGGCTTCTCGAGCTTCGCCGGCGCCGTCACCGGCCCGCTGCTGATGTACGAGGTCATGACCGCGTTCTTCCTCGAAGCCGGCTTCCTCGGCATCATGCTGTTCGGCTGGAACCGCGTGAGCCCGCGCGCGCACTTCGGCGCGACGCTGATGGTCGCGATCGGCACGCTGATCTCGACGTTCTGGATTCTCGCGTCGAACAGCTGGATGCAGACGCCGCAAGGCTTCGAGATCGTCGACGGCCGCGTCGTGCCGACCGACTGGTTCGCGATCGTCTTCAACCCGTCGTTCCCGTACCGCCTGTTCCACATGGCGATCGCCGCGTTCATCGTCGCCGCGCTGGTGGTGGCCGCGACGGGCGCGTGGCACCTGCTGAAGGGCCGCCGCGACAAGGGCGTGAAGAAGATGTTCTCGATGGCGCTGTGGCTGCTGCTGGTGCTCGCGCCGCTGCAGGCCGTGATCGGCGACCAGCACGGCATCAACACGCTGAAGCACCAGCCCGCGAAGATCGCCGCGATCGAAGGGCTGTGGGAAACCGAAAAGGGCGGCACGCCGCTCAACCTGTTCGGCATCCCCGACATGAAAGCGGAGACGACCCGCTACGCGGTGAAGGTGCCGCACCTCGGCAGCCTGATCCTCACGCACAGCTGGGACGGCGAGATCCGCGGGCTGAAGGACTTCCCGCCGCAAGACCGCCCCAATTCGACGGTCGTGTTCTGGAGCTTCCGGATCATGGTCGGCCTCGGCTTCGCGATGATCGGCCTCGCCGCGCTCGCATGGCTGCTGCGCCGCCGCGGCCGCCTGTATGAATCGAAGGGGTTCCAGCGCTTCGCGCTCGCGATGGGCCCGACCGGTTTCGTGTCGCTGCTCGCGGGCTGGGTGACGACCGAAGCCGGCCGCCAGCCGTGGGTCGTGTATGGCGTGATGCGCACCGCGCAGGCCGTGTCGCCGCTGTCGGTGCAGCAGGTCAGCCTGTCGATGATGACGTTCGTGATCGTGTACTTCCTCGTGTTCGGCACCGGCGTGTACTACATGCTGAAGCTGATGAAGGCCGGCCCCGCGCTGCCCGCCGTCGAGCACGACGCGACGCACGACCTGCCGGACACGCGCCCCGATCACACCGCGCGCCGCCCGATGTCGGCCGTCGACGAGCTGATCGAGACCGTCTGAGCCCATTCCTTTCGCATACGAGAAAACCTATGGACGTCACCGTAATCTGGGCCGCGATCATCGCATTGGGGCTCTTCATGTACGTCGTGCTCGACGGCTTCGACCTCGGCATCGGCATCGTCTTCCCGTTCTTCCCGGACGAGCGGGAACGCGACCTGATGATGAACACGGTCGCGCCCGTGTGGGACGGCAACGAGACCTGGCTCGTGCTCGGCGGCGCCGGGCTGTTCGCGGTATTTCCGATCGTCTATTCGACGGTGCTGTCGGCGCTGTACCTGCCGCTGATCTTCATGCTGGTGTGTCTGATCTTCCGCGGCGTGTCGTTCGAGATCCGCGCGAAGGCGCGGCGCACGAAGCAGCTGTGGGATCTCGCGTTCATCGGCGGCTCGGCCGGCGCGACGCTGTTCCAGGGCATCGCGCTCGGCGCGTTCCTGCAGGGCATCGACGTGAAGGACGGCGTGTATGCCGGCGGCGCGTTCGACTGGCTCACGCCGTTCAGCCTGCTGACGGGCCTCGGCCTGATCGTCACGTACGCGCTGCTCGGCTGCTGCTGGCTCGTCGCGAAGACCGAAGGCGACCTGCAGCGGCGCCTGCATCGCGTCGTGTGGCCGCTGACCGTCGTGCTGCTCGGCTTCATCGCGATCGTCAGCCTGTGGACGCCGCTGCAGGATCCGGCCGTCGCGCAGCGCTGGTTCGATTCGGGGCTGTTCTGGCGCCTGCTGCCGGTGCCGTTCCTGGTGGCCGCGTGCGCGGTGTGGATGCGTCGCGCGGTACGCGACCGGCACGACATGACGCCGTTCGTGCTCGCGCTGGCGCTGGTGCTGCTCGGCTACGTCGGCCTGCTCGTCACGCTGTTCCCGTATGCGATTCCCCAGACGATGACGATCTGGGAAGCGGCGGCACCGCGTTCGAGCCAGACCTTCACGCTGGTCGGCGCAGCGGTTATCCTCCCGATCATCATCGCCTACACGACGATGGGTTACTGGGTATTCCGAGGCAAGGTGCGCCATGAAGACCAGCATTACTACCACCACTGATTCCGCCGATCGCCCGCCTGCGGCGCCGCGGCCGCGGATGCGCGGCTGGATGTGGTTCGTCGTTCTGTGGGCGGGCGGCGTGATCGGCGCCGTCACGCTCGGCTATGCGTTCAAGATCTTCATGAACCTCACGCTGTTTGCGGTGAAGTAGGCGAAGCGGGGTGCAACGCCCCGCATCCAGCCCTCGCCCGTCTCGCCGTATTGCACGCTGCCGTAGCGCCTTGTGACATCGGGTCGGCAATCGGCGGCGCAGGACGGCGGCGAATGCGCGACCGGCTACGCGTCCTGCCGCACCACGCCCAGTTTGAGCCCCAGCATGCCGAATATGCGGTTCATCGTCTGCACCGTCCCTTCGCTGCGCCCCTGTTCGATATCCTGAATCGTCTTGGTCGACACGCCGGCAAGCGTTGCCATTTCCGCACTCGTCAGCCGCATCGTCTTCTTCAGGTACCGCACGGATTCGCGCAGCGACCATTCGGGATGCGCGAGAACGCCCTCGATCGCTTGCCGCCGGAGCAAAAGCTGTTCGGGAAGCGGCAGCGCGTTGTAGCGTTTGTCCATCGTGTCGTCCTCCGCCTAACCCAGCGCATCCAGTTCACCGGCGAGCCGCTCGAGTCCAGGCCTCAGGAACGCATGCACATCGTCCTCCAATCCGAGCCCGGCGCCATGATCGGCGATTTCCTGCAAACGCGGCGCCATCGCACTCAGCCGCGCCTGCAATGCAGCACGGTCCAGCGCGACATGCGTCTCGCCCGCCCGCGGCTCGCTAGACCGAACGACCGCATCAAGCACGCGCGCCCAGTCCGGCCGGCCGCCGTCATTTCCTTCCCAACGAATACGCCTCGCAATGCCGTCCGGATGCAGATACATCGGTGCAAAGTCGTAGAGCGGTGTCAGCGCGATGCGGCCGTCGAAATCGCGCTGTAACGCGGTGTTTCGCGCATGGTTATCCTTGTTGCCCAACGCGAGATTCGCGACGTCGCGGCACAGGTATTCAGCCACCTCGGCCTGGGGATTCGTGCATTGACGCACGAGATGCCGGCATACCTCGTCATGGCTCGGCACGACACCGAAGCCGGCGTTGCCCGTCAACGAAGCAACGCTTTCCTGAGCGAGCCGGACAACGCGACCGCCCACACGCGCACGATCGAAACGCCGAATGAAGAGCGAGCGGTCGCGCAGCACCAGCGGTGCATGCACGCGCAAGCCGAGACGCTGGGCCAATGACATGTAGGGCGCTTCGTGACGCAGGATCTGCGCAAGGCGTGCGTTCGTGCCGCGTCCGAACTTGACGATGTAATGCTCGACCGCGCGCTCGTCCGGCAGCGTGTGATCGAGATAGAGCAGCCCGTCGTCCGCGCGGGTCAGCAGCAGCTTCGGCCACTCGCCCTGCACACCCGAAGAGCCCGCAACGAAGAATCCGTGCGCGGCAAGATATTCGCTGAACGCGTCGCCTCGCGCGACCACCTCCTCGTCGGTAAAGCCTTGCCGCGGCCCCTGATGCTCGGCAAGCCATTGCGCCGCCTCCCTGACACGCAGATTTCCGATCGAATTACCGGCCCCCGCGAGCAGCAGCGGCCAGTCGGCATGCTCCTCTGCCGTTTCCGGCAAACCGAGGCGGCGCAACAGTTCCTCGCGGCCGAAGCCTTGCGGCAACAGATCGATCAGGAAAACAGGCCAATGCGGTGTCTCCAGTGGCTCGAGGCCAACCGGAAAACGGCACGTCATCGCATGCGCGTCGCGGGCAGGCCGATGCCGAATGGCCCACTCGACGTCGTACCCGGTATAAGCACGCGCGCGCCAACCTTCCCCGGGGTCGCCGAACAGGGTGACGACGCCGATATCGTGCCAGGCACCGTCGGCATGGAGTTGGATCGTGCAGGACGCGCTCATTTTCGGAAGAAATATATATAAATTACTAGACGATCAGCAAGTAAAGTATATATTTTTCTACCGAAATGCCAATCTTCTTTGTCGAGCACGCCTGAGCAGGCGCAATCTTGAATCAGCTTCTGCGGGTCAGCGCCGCCTCGATCTTGCGATCGGTCTTGTACTGGCTCAGCGCGTACACCGACCAGATCGCGGCCGGCAACCAGCCGATGATCGTGAGTTGCAAGAGCAGACAGATGATCCCGGCGATCGGGCGGCCGATCGTGAAGAACTGGAACCACGGGAGCAGCAGGGCAAGCAGAAGGCGCATGAGCGATCCTTTCGGTACGTCGTTGAACGGGTGATACCCGGCCAATATGGCGGGTTGCGCGCGCCGTTTCAAGCCCGAGCGCGACGCGTGCCGGGCGACGTGCCGTACCGATGGGCCCGCGCTACGCCGAATCGGCCAGCCACTGCGCGACGCGCAGGACGAGCGGGTCTGCGTCGTCGAAGCACTCGACGCCCGCGACCTGCGGCGCACCGCAAATCGTGAACACCGGCTTGCCCCACTGCAACCCGAGCGCGATTTCGGACAGCGTGCCGAGCCCGCCGCCGACCGCGATCAGGCACACCGACGCGCGCGCGACCAGCGCATTGCGCGTGATGCCGAGCCCCGTCGGCAACGCGACGCTCAGGTACGGATTCGCCAGCGCGGCGTCGTCTTCGGGCAACAGCCCGATCGCGCAGCCGCCGGCCGCATGCGCGCCTCGCGCGGCGGCCTCCATCACGCCCTGCTTGCCGCCGCCGACGAGCGCGATACCTGTGGCCGCCACCGCGTGCGCGATCCGTTCCGCGACGCGCATCTGTTCATCCGTCGCGTCGCGCGGGCCGATCACGCCGACCGGCATCCGGTGCCGGTGCATGCCGCGTTGCCGCTGCGCCAGTCGCGCGAGCGCGTCGCGGGCCGGTTCGGACCACGCGCATTCAATGACGTCGTTGGCGAACAAGACCTTCCCCCAGTGCCAGAACGCAGGTACAGATGGCCGTCAGCCCGATCGACAGCACGGCCGCCTGCGAGAAATCGGTTTGCCCGTCCGACAGCTTCAAGTACATCAGCAGCGGCAGGATGTTGATCTGCGTGCCGGCCAGCGCCAGCGCCGTGCCGTACGTGCCGAGCGCGATCGCGGTCACGAGGCACCATGCGGATGCGACCGACGGCCACAGCTCGCGCCACGCCACGTCGAGCCACGCGCGCCAGGGCCGCGCGCCGAGCGTCAGCGCCGCCTCGAGCGGCCGCCGGTCGAGATTCGCGAGCGTGGGGTAGATCATCAGCGCGACGCGCGGGATCAGGTAATACGCATAGGCGACCGCGAGCCCCGGCATCGTGTAGATCGCGCCGCCGATCACGGTCGGATCGGCGCCCAGCGCGGCCAGCAGCGTGGTGACGAAGCCTGAGCGGCCGAACGCGAGGATGAAGCCGTACGCGATCACCAGCCCGGAAAACGCCAGCGGCACGCCGAGCAACGCGAGCGACCAGTGACGACGGGCCGGCGACTGTCCGGCCAGCGCGAACGCGACCGGCACGCCGACGGCGACCGACAGCGTGCCGGCGCCTGCAGCCAGCGCCAGCGAGCGCACGATCGCATCGGCGACGAGCGGATCGCGCCACACCGCCGCGAACGCGCGGCCGCCGCCCGCGCATGCCGCGTCGACGAGCGCGGCCAGCGGCAGCACGAAGCACACGGCAAGCAATGCCGCCGCAGGAAGCGCGCCGAAGCGGCGCAGCACGCCGCGTTCGGGTAAGGAAGCCTGCATCCCTCGCCCCTTACTGGCCGAGCGTGGCCTGCGACCAGAGTTGGTCGACCTCGGCCTTGCGCGCCGCCGCCTTCGCGACATCGAGCGGGCGCACCTGCGGCGCGTTCGGCAGCTTCGCCGCGACTTCCGGCGCGACCGGCGTGCCCGGCACCGCCGGACGCACGTAGCCTTGCGCGAACAGCGCCTGCCCGACGTCGCTCATCACGAGGTTGAGCCAGAGCTGCGCGGCGGACGGATTCGGGCCGTTCTTCACGAGACTCATCGCGTAGGGCGCCGACACGCTGCCGTCCTGCGGAATCACGACGTCGGCCGCGTCGCCCATGCCGTCCGCGTACTTCGCCTTGAGGCCGTCGTTCTCGTAGCCGATCAGGATCGGAATCTCGCCCTTCACGAACTTCGCGTACGGCGTCGTGCCTTCCACGCGCAGCACGTTGCCGGCCTGCTTCAGCTTGCCGAAGAAGTCGGCGCCCGGCTTCGGATTCTCGACGCTGCCGCCGTTCGCATACGCGGCCGCGAACACCGCGACCTGGCCCTGCCCGGTCGAGCGCGGGTCGAGATAGACCACCGCGTTGCGGTACTCGGGCTTCAGCAGGTCGGACCAGCGCTGCGGTACGTTCTTGACGAGCTTCCGGTTGACGAGGAACGCGATGTTCAGCGAATGCACGGCGAACCAGCGGGCGTCGGTCGCTCGGAACACGCCCGGCAGCCTGTCGAAGTTGACGGGCTTGAACGGCGCGACGACGTCCTTGCCTGCGGCGTCGAGCGCCGACGCGGCGAAGTAGTACGCGGTATCGGCCTGCGGGCGGCGGCGCGACTTGTCGAGCGCGACGACGGTCGCGGCCGAGCCGATGTCGTTGTAGGTGATCTCGACCTTCGGGTAGCGCTTGCGGAACTCGGCGAACAGCGCCTTCCAGTTCGCCCATTCGGGGCCGGTATCGAACGACACGACGAGCCCTTCGTCGGCCGCCTTCGCGTACAGCGCGTCTTCGCCCGGATACAGCGGCGCGGCCTGCGCCGCCGCGCAGGAAAGCGCCACCAGCGCGCCCAGCGCCAGCACGCGGGCGCGCATGGCCTTCACAAGAGAGGAGCCTGCAAACATCGTGAATCTCCGTTGAACGAAAGAAATCAGCGCGCATCCGGCGATGCCGGCAGCACGAGCAGATGGCGCGGGTCGATCGCGATGCTGCGCGCGGCGGGCTCTCGCCCTTCGCACAGCAGCACGTCGGCCGAGCCGTCCGGAATGAAGTCGTAGCGCTGCGTTGCGCCGAAGTAACGCACGTCCCCGCGACGCCCTTCGATGCGATTCGCGCTCTGCGCCGGCGGATCGGCCTGCACGTGCTCGGGCCGCACCAGCACCGCGATCTCCGTCCCCGGCCGATGCGCGCCCGTTTCCGCGCGCAGCGTCGCGAAGCGCACGTCGATTTCGCCGTGCGCGAGCACGCGGCCGCGCAGCAGCGTCGAATGCCCGACGAAGCGCGCGACCTGGGCGGTCGCCGGACGTTCGTACAGGTCGCGCGGCGTGCCGGACTGAAGCACGCGACCGCCGTCGACGATCGCGACGCGGTCGGCCATGCTCAACGCTTCGTCCTGGTCGTGCGTGACGAACAGCGTCGTCGCGCCGCATGCGCGCTGCAGTGCCCGGATCTCGTCGCGCAGCTGATGACGGATGCCTGCATCGAGCGCCGCCAGCGGCTCGTCGAGCAGCAGCAGCTTCGGCTCGATCACGAGCGCCCGCGCAAGCGCGACGCGCTGCTGCTGTCCGCCGGACAGCATCGCGATGCCGCGCGTCGCGTGCGCCGACAACCCGACCCGCTCGAGCATGTCGAGCGCGCGGCGGCGCCGGACGTCGGCCGCGACGCCGCGCATCCGCAGCCCGTACGCGACGTTGTCGACCACCGACAGGTTCGGGAACAGCGCGTAGTGCTGGAACACCATCCCCACTTCGCGCCGCCACACGGGCACGCCGGCCACGTCGTCGCCGCCGATCGCGATGCGGCCACGCCAGCCGTCGAGCAGCCCGGCCGCGAGCCGCAGCAGCGTGGATTTGCCGGACCCGCTGCGCCCCATCACCGCAAGCAGTTCGCCCTGCGCGGCGGACAGCGTGATGTCCTCGACGCCATGGCGGGCGCCCGGATACTGGAAGCTGACGTGTTCGAATTCGAGGCTCATGGATGACTCACTTCAGACGTTGCACGGTGCCGACGGACACGAGCGTCGCCAGCACGGCGAGCACGAGCAGCACGACGGTGGCGGCGCACGCCATCCCCGTCGCGCCGTAGAACGCCTGCAGCAACACGATCGGATAGTTCCGGTAGCGGAAGCCGGCGATCAGGTTCGAGATCTGGAATTCGCCGATTGACAGTGCGGCCACCATCACGAGCCCGGAAAACAGGCTATGGCGCAGGTTCGGCAGCACGATCGTGACGAACTGGCGCAGCGGCGTCGCACCGAGCGTCGCCGCGCAGGCCTCGAGCCGCGCGAGGCCGAGGTGGCGCAGGTCGCCGAGCAGCGTCTGCAGCAGATACGGCAGCGTCAGCACCGCATGCGCCGCGATCATCAGCGGCAACGTGCCGAGCCACGGCAGCGCGTCGCCGCTGAAGATCGCGATGTAGCCGAAGCCGAGCGTCAGCGCCGGCACCGCGACCGGCATCAGCATCACGACGCGCGTCGCGAAGCCGCCGCCGGCCTGCGCGCGATGATGCAGCGCATACGCGAGCGGCAGGCCGATCACCGCGTTGAGCGCGCAGCACGCCAGCGCGACGATGAAGCTCACGCCGAACGCGCGGGTGAAGCTACGGTTCGCAGCCAGGTCGGCGAACCAGTGCCCGGTGACGCCGGCGGGCAGCAACGTGTTCGTCCACGATTCGCCCACCGCGCCGATCAGCAGCAAGGCGATCGGCAACAGCAGGTAGAGCGCGAACGCCGCGAGCAGCGCCTGCAGCAGCAGGCGCCCGACGGGCGGCCGGGCCGGTTTGTTACGACGAATCGGAATACCGTCGGCCACGGCCGGGGCGGTTGACGCAGGCATGAACACACTCGCTGACGATCGGAAAAATCCTCGCGCAACGCCCGCCGGACGAGGCCCGCATGCGTTGTCGAAGCCGGCGCAGTGTGCGGTTCCGACATGGCATCGTCATGAAAAAAACGTAAAAAGCGCGCATCGACCTGTGCAAGGACGGAACAGCTCGCCATGAAGCATCTGTATCCGAACGTGGCGGAACTGCATGCATTCGCCACGTCCGCGAAGTACCTGAACTTCTCCTACGCGGCCCGCGAACTGGGCCTGACGCCGAGCGCGGTCAGCCGGCAGATCGCGAACCTCGAGGCGCTGTTCGGCGTGAAGCTGTTCGTGCGCGAGGGGCGCGGCCTCGCGCTCACCCGTGCCGGCCAGGTGTATCACGCGCGCGTCGTCGGCCCGCTGCGCGAAATCGGCAACGCGTCGATCGAGCTGCTGAGCGCCCGCGAGAACAGCGACCTGCTGACGATCGCGAGCGTGCCGACCTTCACGACGAAGTGGCTGTTGCCGCGGCTCACGCGCTTTCTCGCCGCCGCGCCGGGCGTCACGCTGAGCTTTCGCCGTCATCTCGCGCCCGGCGACGTGTTTCCGTTCGGGCTCGACGCGGCGATCCGCTACGGCGACGGCGGATGGGAAGGCGTGCGAAGCGACTATCTCGGCGGGAGGACTTTCGTGCCGGTCTGCTCGCGCGAATTCGCCGACCGGCATGCGCTGCATGGGCCTGCCGATGCCGCGGCGGCGCCGCGCCTCGTGCACGAACAGGCGGAGATCGCGTGGTCCGCCTGGGCGGAACGTCATCGCGCGTCGCAAATGAACGCGCTGGCCGGGCCACGCTTCGAGCAATATTCGGTGCTGATTCAGGCGGCCCAGGCCGGGCTCGGGATCGCCCTCGTGCCGCGCTTCCTGATTCTCGACAATCTCGCTGCGGGCACGCTGGTCGAGCCGTTCGACGCGCCGGTCGACGTGGACGCGCAGGGACACTACCTGTGCTACGCGCCGGAGCGGCTCGACACGAGCGATGCATTGCGGCGTTTCAGGGCATGGATGCTGGACGAAGCCGGGTGCGCGCAAGACGGCACGCCGTCGCCCTGAAACGAACGGCGCGCACCGCCGCACGGCGGCACGCGCCCGTTGCCGGACACCGCGCGACGTCGGCATCCGGCACACCGTCAACGCCCGATACCGAGCCCCGGCAGCACGCGCGTGTTCTCGGCCACGACCGCCTGCAGCAGGCGCGGGTCGGCGCCGAGCAGCGCGAGGATCGTCGGCGCGACCTGCTTCGTGCCGACGAGATCGTTCACCGTGCGCGCACGATGCAGGCCCGGATACGACACGAGCAGGCCGAGGTGGCTGTCGTCCGGCGCGTTGCCGCCGTGCTCCTCGTCCTTCTTCGTGCTCGACGTGTAGATCACGCCCGGATTCGGCTGGACGACGATGTCCGGCGTGCGGCCGTTGGCCGGATCGCCGAAGCGGTCGGCCAGCGCCGCGCCGTACAACACGTACGCCTGCGGGCCGTCCGCGCAGATCCCCGGCGCGTTGCAGCCGAGGTTCGCCTTCAGCGTCTGGACGACCGCCGTGCGCTGGCTGCGATCGCGCAGCCAGATCAGCCCGACGTCGTCGGTCTGCACGAAGCCCGTGCCGACCAGGCCCGAACCGTCGTTCAGGTTGCCCGTCGCCGTGTTGTTCTGGCCGAAGTTGCCGTTCGGGTCGATGAAGTTGTTCGCTTCGAGCAGCTTCGTCAGCGTGTCGCCGTTCTTCATGAGCTTCGTGTGATCGGTCGGCGACTGGCCGTGCTTCGCCGTGACGATCACGGCCGTCGACGTGTACAGGTTGGCCTGCTTCAGCGCCGCGACGACATGGCCGATCGCGTTGTCTACGTACGTGATCGCGTTCGCGACCTGCCCGTTCGGCGTGAAATCGGCATCGAGATAGCCGCCGCCCTTCGCGACTGGCGCCTTCTGCGCGACGCTCAGCGTCTGGAAGTTCGCGCCGAACAGCGTCGGCACCGGCGCGTTCTTCGTGCCGGTCGAATCGCGGCCGCCGATCTGGTTGATCAGCGCCTGCACGTGCAGGTTGTCGAAGCGCGCGGTGTGCGAGTAGACGTCGGTATAGGCGGTGTTGGTCGCCGGGTCGATCGAATTGATCTCGGTGCGCATCAGGTCGTCGACGCCTGTGCCCGACGGGCCGTTCAGCCAGTCGTAGCCCCATGCATGCTTGTCGGCCCATGCGGTGTGCGCATTCGGCACGCCGGCCTTCACGGCCTCGAACACCGTGTTGGTCTTCACGTAGTTGTGCGGGTAGACCGGCACGCACTGGCCGTTGACCTTCGCATGCGGGATCGCCTGCGGATTGAACGCGCCGCCGCCGTCGAGGTGCACGAGCGCGCCGCCGTTGAACGCATCGATGCCGGCCGTCTCGTCGAACACGACGTTCCAGCCCTGCTTGCCCGAGCACGTCGTGTCGCTCGGCGCGTACAGGTTGCGGTCGTACGACACGTCGTAGAACAGGCCGGCCGTCTTCGGCGAGCCGCCCGTCACGAGCGCGGCGAGGCCCGGGAACGAATCCGACAGGCCCGGCGTGTACGCATTCGCGTACGTCACGCCGCTCTTCGCCAGCACCGCGATGTTCGGGCACGTATTCGCACCGATGCAGCGGGCGAGATCCTGTTCGTGCAGGCCGTCGATGCTCAGCAGCAGCACGTGCTTCACGACGCGGCTTGCCCGCCCGTTGCCCTCGCCGTGAGCGTTGCCGTCCTGTTGCGCCGCATGCACGCCCGCGCTGGCGAGCGCCAGCGCAGCCGCCACCATCACCGCCACTTTCCGTTGCTTGATGAACCTGGAAATCATCACCCCACCTCACCGATTGATGTTGAACTACGCGACTTGCCGTCAGGCGCGCAAAATATCGCCGCGTCGTGCGGCGGTCGGATGAAGCGGGGCTTTCTGTTCTCTGTCAAACGTAACCAATCGCAAATGACACGAAGCAGTCGCAATACGCGGCCTTGGCGTGCGCCGGCCCGCGCGGCCGGATTTTTTTTCGGCTTGGCCCGCGACTATTGGCGTGTGATAAAGGGTTTTCCCTGACCCGGAGCACGACTATGTCAACCCTGGAAGCTCTCCGGTTCGTGCTGGACGATGCACGTACCCCCGAAATCATTCGCCATCACGTCGTCGACGCGCTGCAGTACGCATTGCGCAACTACGGACAGGTGTTCACCGCCAAGGAAGTCGAATGGCTGACGCAGTGGGACGACGCGCGTCTGCCGCTGGCCGCGAGGAAGGAACTGGACAAGCGCGAACCGGCGATCGCCGGGCGCTGACAAAACCGCCGCGCCCGGCGGGTGCGGGCGCGGCGGCGGAGGGCGACAACGCTTACTGCAGCCCGAAGTCGACGCGGGTCGTCGCGCCCTTGTCCGAGATGCCCTTCGCGTCGAGCTTCGGCGCGACGACGAACATGCGGCTCGAGTCGATCTTGCCGTCGAGATACTGGCGCACGACCTGCGCGCGCTGCTGCGCGAGCGCACGCAGCGCGTTGTCGTCGGCCGGCGCGTGATCGGCGAGCGCCTGCTTCATGTCCGCATCGGGCAGCGTCTTCTGCAAGCCGACGAGGTTGCGCGGCTTCTTGAAATCGGCGGCCTTGTACGCGCGCGTCAGGTACTTCGAGTATTCGGCCTTGTCGACCTTCACCGACATCGGATCGACGCTCTCGCCCTGGCCGACCACGTCCTTCAGCTTCTGCTGGCGCACCAGCCGCTCGACGTACGCGTCGCGCAGCCCCGGCATGTCCTGCGCCGGATCGACGCGGCCGATCAGGTCGAGGCGGATCGACGGCTTCTCGGTCAGCATCTTCACGACGGTGTCGAGCTTCTTCTGCTGCGCGTCGGTCAGCTCGTACGAACCCGGCGCGAACTCGACGTAGCCGAGATCCTCGCCGCCGCTGCCGCCGAACGCATTCGCGAGCAGCGTGAACGGCGACGTGACGGCTTTCGCGATCAGGTTCAACACCGCGTGCCAGATCAGCCCGCCGACGCTGAACTCCGGATTCGACAGCGAGCCCGACACCGGCAGGTTCACGTCGATCTGGCCGCGCGTGTTCTTCAGCAGCGAGATCGCGAGCTTCACCGGCAGCTTCGTCGCCGTGTCGTTCTCGACACGATCGCCGAACGTGAGCTGATCGATGAAGATGTGGTTGTTCGCCGACAGCTGGTCGTTCGCGAGCTGGTAGTGCAGATCGACGTTGAGCTTGCCCTTCGTGATCGGGTAGCCCGCGTACTTCGCTGAATATGGCGTCAGGTTGGTCAGCTCGATGTCGTGCGCGGTCGCCGTGAGGTCGAGCGCCGGTTTCTCGATCAGCGGGTTCACCGAGCCCTTGATCGAGATCGGCCCGTTGCCCGCGAGGTTCGCGGCGACGTCGACCGGCGCGGACGTCGTCGAATCCGTGCCGAACGCGCCGATCGTGCCCTTGATCGCGACGAGGTTCGCCGTGTAGTTCGGCTTGATGAAGTTGTCCGTGTACGTGACGCGACCGTTCTGCAGCAGCAGTTCGCCGAAGTGCATCCGCACCGGATTCTGCGGCTGCGGCGCGGCCTTCACGACCACCGTCGCCGACGCGGCGGCCGGCATGGACGCCTGCTGCGCGGCCGCGGCCGAGGCGGCCTGCGCGGCGGCCGGCGGCGTCACGCCCGGCGACAGCGGCACCGGCTCGCCCTTGCTCGCGTCGCGCGTGAGCGACTGCGCGGGGCCCGACTCCTTCGCGACCACGTCCTTCAGGTTCAGGCGCCCCTGCGCGTCGAGCAGCACGCGTCCGTAGAAGTTCGAGAACGTCACGCGCGCGGCGTCGACGTCGGTGCCCTTCTCGTCGTAGTTCGCCTTCAGGTTCGACAGCGCGAGCGAGCGCCACCCTGCAAACGGGTCGGAGGTCGCCTTGTCAAGCATCCGCACGTCGACCAGCGCGACGTCGCCGCGATAGGTCGCGCGCGGCGTGTCCTTCACCTGCGCGAACGTCAGGTTGCCTTGCGCGTTGAGCAGCGCGCTCGCGATCGTCGCGTTCAGCGCGCTGCCGAAGTACGGCTCGAACGCGGCCGCGTCGAGGCGGTTGCCGTTGATCTTCAGGCCAAGTTTCAGTGGCTGCGCGGTCACATCGCCCGACACGTTCAGCGAGCCCTTGCGGTTCAGCGTCGCCTTCAGTTGCACGGGCAGCGGCTTCGTCAGATCGTCGCTCACCTTCTGCACCGACAGCTCCAGCGGCTTGATCGCCAGCTTCACCGGGCACGGCGTCGACAGGTCGGTGAAGTTCGCGGACGCGTCCTTCACGTTCAGCGCATCGATCCGGTAGTGCCACGACGGCGCGGCGGCCTGGGCCTTGCGCGCGACCGTGCGCTGCGGCACCGCCGCCTGCGCGGGTTCGGCCAGCGCCGCGAGGTCGATCTTGCCGTCCTTCAGGCGCTTCACGTCGAGCGCGAGCCCGCTCGCGTCGACGCTCGCGATCTCGGCGGTGCGTGCGGCGACGTCGACCTTCGCGATCTTCGCGCTCGCGTCGGGCAGCGCGATCGCGGGCGCCTTGTCGTTCGGCGCGGCGATCTTCAGCGACTTCAGGCTGACCGTGCTGTCCGCGACTTCCGCGGCGAGCGGCGTCTTGCCCCAGTCGGTCTTCGCGTTGACGGTCGCGCCGAGCGTGCCGTCGAGCACGCGCGCGCGCGTCGCCTCGCCCAGGTACGGCTGCAGCGCCGGCAGCGCGAGCGCGGCGACCGTCAGCTTCGTGTCGGCCTGCTTCGCGGCGAGATTGAACGCGCCTTCGGCCGTCACGTCTCCGCCGCGCGACAGCGACGTCGACAGCGTGTATTTCGCGGGTGTCTTGCCCTGCAGCGAGAAGCCGTCGAGCGTCGCGGCGAGCTTCGTCAGCGACAGCGCGGTCGGCGTCGCCGGCACGCGGTCGTCGACGTTGATCGTGCCGCCGTCGATCGCGAAATGACGGATCGTCAGGTCGAGCGGCGGCGCTTCCTTTGCGGCGGCGCTGCCTTCGGCCTTCGCGGCGCTGGCGGCGCTGGCCGCGGCGACGGTGGCGCCGGAAGCGCCGGAAACGGCGACGGCCGACGCGGCCGGCTTGGCGGCTTCGGATTTCGGTGCGGCGGCCGGCTGCGCGACGAGCTTCTCGACGTTCAGCACGCCCTGCTTGTCGCGCGACAGGTCGACCACCGGCTGGTCGATCCGGATCTCGTCGAAGTGCATCGCGTTGCGCAGCGGCTCGAGGCCAGCCGCCGCGACGTGCACGCCGCGCGCGGCGAACAGCGGCGCCGACGCGCGGTCGGTCACCTTCGCGTCGTTCAGGTCGACGGTACCCGACACGCGCAGCGCGGGCGTCTCGCCGCTCATCACGAAATTGACCGTGAGGTCGCTGCTCAGCAGGCCGCTCGTCACGGCCACCGGCAGCTTCGCCGGCACGTACGAGATCAGCTTCGGCACGTCGAGGCGGTCGAACTTCAGCGCGATCTCCGATTCGCGCGACTGCGCGAACGGCTTGGTCTTGCCGTCGATCGAGAGCGGGCTGCCGTCGAAGCGCGCGCGCAGCTTCGGCTCGACGAAGATGTCGGTCTTCGATGCCAGCGTCGCGATGTACGGAATACCGAGCGTCCAGTTGTCGACCACGTGCTTTTCGTTCAGCAGGCGATCGTCGAAGTCGATCCGGCCGTCGTTGACCTGGATGTTCGACACCGAGAACTGCGTCGGCTTGCTGTCGGGTTGCGGCGACGGCGACGAGAACTTCTCGATCAGGTCGGTGAAGTTGAAGCGCTGCGCGTCGTAGCGGACGATATGAAAGCGCGGCGAATCGAGCCGGATTTCGTTGACGATCGGCGCGCCGCGGAACAGCGACGACCACGACGGCCTCACGACGAGCTTGCCGATGTCGATGAAGTCGCCCTGGCCGCCGCGCTCGCCGAGGTGGATGCCGTCGGCTTCGAGGTTCAGCGTGTACGGGTTCAGTGCGATGCGCTGGATCGTGGCCGGACGGTCGAGCTGCTTGCTCAGTTGCTGTTCGGCGACATGGCGGATCAGCGGCGGCGCCGCGAAGAAGCCGAGCAGTCCGAATAAAACGACGAAGATCAGCACGCCGATGCCGATACGCCGGGTCCGGCGCGAGCGTGCAACGCCACCGAGGGCATGGAGGGTCGAGGGTATGGTTTCTTTGTCTGCGCTTGCCATGCTTGAATGTCTCGGAAATGGATGACGGGCCGCACCGGAGAACCGGGCGGCCGCGCACGCTATCCCGAAAGTATAGGCTCAGGAGGTGACGGTACGGAGGTCGGGCGCCACCGCCGCGCCCGCCGGTCGGACAACGGCGGCAGTCAACCGTTCATTTCCGGACGACGACGGGCGGCATCCACGACCCGTCGCTCGCCTGCGGCTTCGGCGCGTACAGGCGCAACGCGAGCGCGAAATCGGTACGCGGCGCCGGCAGCCAGTTGGCCGCATGCGTGCCGCCCGGCGACGCCGACACGACGATGTCGATCGAGCCGTCGTGGTTGCGGCGCAGCCGGTCGCGATCGCCGAGCGAGCGGCGCGCCGACCCGACGTCGGGCAGCGCGCCGTTGGTCGTGTACGGCGTGAGCGTCCAGAACGCGCGCACCGGCGGCAGTGCGCCCGGCGCGAAATGCAGCACGTAGCGGTTCGCGCCGTTCAGCGGATGGCCGTCGCTGTCGACGCGGGTGATCGCGAGCGTCTCGTCGTCGCGCGTCGCGGTGCCGAACTGCGTGTAGGCCGCGTACGCGCGCAGCGCGTAGTCCTGGCCGTACTTGCCGGCCGTGTCGCCGATCCAGTTCCAGCCGTTCGCGCTCAGCAGGTTCGACGGCGGCGTCGCGAGCCGCGCGCGCGCCTCGGCAATGCCGGCCGTCGCGGCCGTGAGACGGTCGCCCGTCCACAGTACCGGGTAGCCGGCCTTCACGCCGATGTCGGCGAGCGATTCCTGGGCGTGCGCGTCGTCGGCCGGCGCCGGATTGTCCTGCAGCGCCTGCGCGAAGCGCGTGAAGAACGCCTTCGGGTCGAGCGCGGCCACCTGCTCGGCCGGCGTGCCGCCGCCCACCGCCTCGGACGGCGCGCTGCCCGCATGGACCGCGACCGACGCACCTCGCTCGGCGCCCGTGTAAACCGACAGCGGCACCACGCGGATCGCGCGCTGCAGCTTCTTCACGTTCGTCAGGTCGCGCCCGCCGCTCGTCTGCAGCCGCACTTCGAGCCACGCGTTGGCGGACGGCACGTCGACGCGCAGCGCGCCCTTCGGCAGCGTGCCCTGCCAGTCCTTGGCGGCGAAAGCAATCGTTTGCGACCGTCCGGCGCCACGGGCGCCGCGCGCCGCCACGCTCGACGACGACCACAGCACGTTCGTCCACATGTCGAGCGCGCGCGCGTCCCAGTAGCGGCCGCGCGTGTCGGGCAGCGTGACGATCACGGGTTCGGCGGCGACGTCGAGCCAGCCGGTCGAGTCGAGCGTGTCCACGCCCGGCAACGGCGGATTGACCGCGCCGACGGGCGGCAGCGCCTGCGCGTGGCGCAGCGTGTTGAGCGGGGCCTGCCCCGGTTGCGCGCCGTCGCCGCCCGTCGCCGCTTCCTTCGCGACGTCCATCAACACGAGCGGATACGCATAGATATAGGAGTCGGCGACTTCCGCACGCATCCAGCCGGTTTTCCGCTGGATCGCGTCCGGTTGCGACGCGCACCCTGCAAGCAACGCCGCAATGGCCAGCGACGCGCACGCGCGTCGCAGAGAAACTGATTCTCGCTGGTTTTCAATCATCGATTACTGGCCGAATATCATTCTTTTCAGTCAACGCCCTGTTCGCCTCGCGAACGGCGAAAACAAGGCACCCCAGCGTGCCCGGATGACCGTTTCGCTACGATTCGTAACGGTGGGCGCTGATGTCAGGCCGGTATCATAGCGCCTAAGGGCATCCCCCAATATGCCGAATAACGGGCAGAACGCTAGCCGAACCGTCAAAAAATCCGAAATAGTCCACGGGATTCGGCAAAAATCTGGAACTGCGCCGGGAGCATCAACCCGTCAACGCCTCGCGAGCGCCAAGCCTGGCGCCTCAGCGCGCGCCGGCTGTCCGTCTGGAAGCCGGGGCGATCGCCTTTTTCCGCATTGTGACAATCTGTGTGCATCGACATGCGTCGCATCGTCGCCGACGCTTGACCTTACCATCATAGGAATGTTGATACTGGAACCATTCGCGGCACGAACCGCGCCTTTGGGGAATCCGATATGACTGAACCACTTGCCTCCGCAGCGCTGCACACGATCGAACTGAGCGTCGACGGCATGCATTGCGGCGGCTGCACCGGCCGCGTGCAGCGCGCGCTGGCCGCCGTGCCGGGCGTCATCGGCGTGGCGGTCGATCTCGATGCGCATGCGGCAACCGTCACCGCGCAGGAGACGGTCGAGCCCGGTCGGCTCGTCGACGCCGTCCGCGAGGCGGGCTACCGCGCAGCGGTGCGCGAAGCGGCGGTCGAAACCGTCGCGGCCGCGCATTCGGCGCACGCGCCCCTCCCCGCAGCGCCGCCGACGCCGGCTACCGCCGCGACGATCGAACTCGACATCGACGGCATGACTTGCGCATCCTGCGTGTCGCGCGTCGAGAAGGCGCTCGCGAAGGTGCCGGGCGTCACGCGCGCATCGGTCAACCTCGCGACCGAACGTGCGACGGTCGATGCCACGGCCGGCGTGTCCGCCGCGCAATTGGCGGATGCCGTGAAGCAGGCCGGCTATGACGCAACGCCGACGGGGCCGGACATCGCCGTCCCGGCCGCTGCCACTGCCTTGCCCGCCGCACCCGCAAGCATCGAACTCGACATCGACGGCATGACCTGCGCGTCCTGCGTGCCGCGCGTCGAGAAGGCGCTCGCGAAGGTGCCGGGCGTCACGCGCGCATCGGTCAATCTCGCGACCGAGCGCGCGACGGTCGATGCGTCGGCCGACGTCTCCGCCGCGCAGCTTGCCGAAGCGGTGAAACAGGCCGGCTACGAAGCGACGCCGGCTGCCGTCGCCACGCCTCCCGCCACCTCCCCGGTCGCAGACGTCGAACTCGACATCGGCGGCATGACCTGCGCGTCCTGCGCCGGCCGCGTCGAAAAAGCGCTGGCCGCCGTGCCGGGCGTCGCGCGCGCGACGGTCAATCTCGCGACCGAACGCGCGTCGGTACACGGCGCCGGCGCACTCGATCCCGCCACGTTGATCGCGGCAGTCGCCACGGCCGGCTACCGTGCGTCGCTTCCCGCCGCCTCACCCACCAGCGAAACGACCGGCGCCGACTTACGACCGGCCAGCCCCGCGCAGGACCCCGACGCACGCAAGCGCCGCGACGCGATCCGCGAACGCAACCTGGTGATCGGGGCCGCCGTGCTGAGCGCGCCGCTCGTCGCGCCGATGCTCGCCGCGCCGTTCGGCATCGACCTGATGCTGCCCGGATGGCTCCAGCTCGTGCTCGCGTCGATCGTGCAGTTCGGCTTCGGCGCGCGCTTCTACCGCGCGGCCTGGCATGCGGTGAAGGCGCGCACCGGCAACATGGACCTGCTCGTCGCGCTCGGCACGTCGGCCGCGTACGGGCTGAGCCTGTGGATGCTGCTGCACGATCCCGCGCATCCCGGCCATCTGTATTTCGAAGCGTCGGCCGTCATCGTCACGCTCGTGCGCTTCGGCAAGTGGCTCGAATCGCGCGCGAAGCGCCAGACCACCGAGGCGATCCGCGCGCTGAACGCGCTGCGCCCCGATCGCGCGCGCGTCGTCGAGCACGGCGTCGAACGCGACGTGCCGCTGTCGCAGGTGCGCGTCGGCACGCACGTCGGCATTCGGCCCGGCGAGCGCGTGCCCGTCGACGGCCGGATCGTGTCGGGCCGCTCGCACATCGACGAATCGCTGATCACCGGCGAAAGCCTGCCCGTGCCGAAGGACGACGGCGACGCCGTCACGGCCGGCTCGATCAACGGCGAAGGCGCGCTCGTCGTCGAAACCACCGCGATCGGTGCGGAAACGACGCTCGCGCGCATCATCCGCCTCGTCGAATCCGCGCAGGCCGAGAAGGCGCCGATCCAGCGGCTCGTCGATCGCGTCAGCGAGGTGTTCGTGCCGGCAATTCTCGGCATCGCCGTGCTGACGCTGGTGGGCTGGCTGATCGCCGGCGCGGGGATGGAAACCGCGATCCTCAACGCGGTCGCGGTGCTCGTGATCGCGTGCCCGTGCGCGCTCGGTCTCGCGACGCCCGCCGCGATCATGGCCGGCACGGGCGTCGCAGCCCGGCACGGCGTGCTGATCAAGGATGCGCAGGCGCTCGAGCTCGCGCAGCGCACGACCGTGATCGCGTTCGACAAGACCGGCACGCTGACCGAAGGCAAACCGTCCGTGACGGCCTTCGACGCCGTCGGCGTGCCGCGCGACGAAGCCCTCGCGCTCGCGGCGGCCGTGCAGCGCCAGAGCGATCATCCGCTCGCACGTGCGGTGGTTGCCGCGCATGACGCGGACGTGGCCGCACGGGGCGGCGCCGCCGGGTCGGTCGTCGCGACCGACGCGCGCGCCGTGGCCGGACGCGGCGTGGAAGCGCACGTCGGCGGGCAGCGGCTCGCGCTCGGCAGCACGCGCTGGCGCGACGAACTCGACATCGCGGTACCGCCGGCGCTCGACGCCCGTGCGGCGGAACTCGAGGGCGCCGGCAACACGATCTCGTGGCTGATGCGTGCCGACGTGCCGCGCGCGGTGCTCGCGCTGATCGCATTCGGCGACACCGTGAAGCCGGGCGCTCGCGACGCGATCGCGGCTTTGTCGGCGCGCGGCGTCGCGAGCGCGCTCGTGACGGGCGACAACCGCGGCAGCGCGGCGGCCGTCGCGGCGACGCTCGGCATCGGCGAAGTGCACGCGCAGGTATTGCCCGACGACAAGGCGCGCGTCGTCGCCGAGCTGAAGCGCACGCACGGCGGCGTCGTCGCGATGGTCGGCGACGGGATCAACGACGCGCCCGCGCTCGCCGCGGCGGACGTCGGCATCGCGATGGCGACGGGCACGGACGTCGCGATGCACACGGCCGGCATCACGCTGATGCGCGGCGACCCGGCGCTCGTCGCCGACGCGATCGATATCTCCAGGCGCACGTACCGCAAGATCCAGCAGAACCTGTTCTGGGCGTTCGTGTACAACCTGGTCGGCGTGCCGCTCGCGGCGCTCGGGTGGCTGAACCCGGTGATCGCGGGCGCGGCGATGGCGTTTTCCAGCGTCAGCGTCGTGACCAATGCGTTGCTGCTGCGAAGATGGAAAGGCCGCGCGCGTTGATGCGGCAGACGGTGAATGCCGGACGATCGAACAGGCCGGTCGGCGCTCGGCCAGCAGGAAGGGGCGGGAAGCGTGCCGACGTTGGCCGGCTACACGGCGTGCGGAACCGGCAGCATGTCACGACGCATCGCGCGCTGGCGGATTCAGTCCGACACGACCGGTTTGATCAACGTCGTGGTGATCGGCGCGAAGCCACACGCGCGATACAGCGCACGCGCCGCCGCGTTGTGATTGAACACCGACAATCCGATCTCGGTGACGCCGTACCGGCGTGCCTCGGCATCGAGCGCATCGAGCGCGCGCGTGGCCCAGCCCTGGCGACGCCGGGACGGGACGATGTCGAGGTCGTAGATGAACAGTGTGCGGTTCGGCCCTTCGGGGACGATCGCGTACCAGAGGTCGCCCACCGGATCGCCGCTGGCGCCGTCGATGAGCGTGACGAGGGTCTGGCCGGCGGTCAGCAAGCCGTCCGGCAGCAGCGTGTCGAAACAGGCGCGCGCACGATCGGCCGCGTCGTCGACAGCATTTTGCCCGGAGGAAACGAGATCGCTCGCGTAGCCGTCGATGGCTCGCGTGCGGTACGCGCGGAATTCGCCGGCCGTCATCGGCCGCATCTGCCACATGGCCCGGTCGCCGTGAACGGAATCGAACTTCCAGTGTAGCGGGACGGGCGCACCGGCGCGCGATGCGGCGGTGGGAAACGGGCAGACAGGTTGGTGCGGCGGACGCCGCGCCGAATCAGCGAATCAGCGAATCAGCGAATCAGCGAATCAGCGAATCAGCGAATCAGCGACGATACAGAACGATCGGCACCAGGTTCGCACGGCGCACGCGCTCGGCCTCGGCGTGACGTGCGGCGTACGAGTATTCGGCGTCGAGCGGCAGGTGCGGGGATACGAACAGGTCGTCGATTTTTTGCAGCAGGGCGAAGATGAAGCTCATGTGAGACTCCTGACAGATATGGCTAGGGTTTCCCCTTAGATGAACACCATTCTAAGGGTTTTCCCTAAACTCTGCCAGTGGACTGCATCGGTTTGCCGCACGTGCGCGACAGTCGATCGCCGCCTCAGAACGGCGATCCTTGCCTCGTCAGGTCTCCAGGATAGGGTCGAAACGATTAACGCGTGCGACGAACCCGCTTCGCGACGGCCGCGTCACGGTTCGCGTTGCGCTGAAGTCGGTCGACTTGCGACAGGAGCGCTTCGTGGTGCTCCTCGAGCGTCATCAGCGTGGCCTGCTGCGTCGACAGGTCGGCCGCGAGGCGATCGATCCGTTGCTGCTTGGCGGCCACGTCCTGCTTCAGGTGGGCGATCTGCCGCGTTTGCAGCACCAGCGCGACGAGCCCCGCCAGCACGACGACGGCCAGCGCGAGCAGCAAGCGGTTGACGCGGCGCATCTCGCGATCGGCCGAGCGCGTCAGGCCGTCCACGTCGGACTGCAACGCGGCGAGCCGGTCGGTCAGCGGGCGCAGGTGCGTGTCCGGATCGAAGGCTGGCGCGGCCGGCTGCGTACGCTCCGATGATGGCCGGGTCACGAACGACGCGGCCGATGCCACCGGCTGCACAACCGACGACGGCGAAGCGTCGGGCTGCCGAGCCGTGTCGCGCGGCTTTGCGGAATGCGGGGCGATCGCCGGCTCGGGCGGATGTGCCGGTTGTGCCGGCGTCTGCGGCTCGACCGGCGCTGCGACGACGGGCGGCGGGTTCGATTCAACCGCTTCCGGCTTCGAGTCGACGCTCGTCGCAACCGGTACGGTTTGCGTCGCCGCCGCTTCGTTGGCCCCGGCAGGCGCACGCCGCTTGCCACCCGACGACGCGCGGCGCTCCTTCACGGCGTCGCCCGAAGATTTTCCTTCGCGCGATTTGATGACTGCCGCCTCGACGACAGGCTGCCCGACTTCGCGACCTGCCGCTTGCGATTCCGCCGCCTGCGCCGCGGCGCCATCGGCGGCTAGCCGCTTCGTCTCCACACTCGCGGCGCCGTCGGCCGCGAGCACATCGATCGTCGTTACCCCGCCATCGCCCACAGGCGATTCGGCTGCCTTCGTTGCAAGACCTGCTGCGGATGCGCCGTCGACGCTCGCGGCCATATCGCCTTCAGCCGTCGGAACGACTGCGATCTCCCCAGCCGTCGTCGCCGTCCCTTCGGTTTCCGCATGCGTTGCCGCATCCGCAGGCGGGATGAAACCGTCGAGCGTGGCTTGTCGCCCGTCGTCGGCACCGGCCGTCGCATCAGCTTCCACGATCGCTTCATCGCGCGGCGCAACCGGCATGCGCTCGCCCGGCTCCGGCACCGGATCGCCGAACAGGTCAAGCGTCCGTTCGTCGCGCAGCGCGTCGCCGGCCGGTGCGCCGCCGGATCGTGCCGTCGCTCTTGCGGACGTGCTGCCTGCGGCAGCGGCCGAGCGCGGGCGCGAACGGGCCGACGAGCGGGTGGAACGGGAGCGTGGCGTGGAAACGGATTCGGTCATGGAAATCGGATAGCGGGGCCCACACGCGCAGACCCGGATGTCGAACGGAATCGGTGGTCGGCCATTGTCGCACGCCCCGCCACCAATTCACGCTATTCATCCCCCGCGAGCCCGTTCCCGTCGTCGAAGCGCGTAACGCCCGGCAGCGCACGCAATTTGTCGCAGATCGCCTTGTATTCGAGTTCCGACACCCGCGCCAGCGCGATGCGCACCTCGTCCTGCTCGCCCGAGTCGTCGGCACGCTGCACGATGAACTGCTTCACGCGCGCACTGTCGGGGCCGAGCGCCGCGTGCAGCGAATCGAACGTCAGCGTGCCGCTCGCAACCGTCAACGCAAGCTGGCGCCGCTGGCGCACCGTGAAATAGCGCCGCTCCAGCGGCTTGATGCCGGCCAGGATGATCAGGATGATGATCGTCGCCGAAATCGACGCGACATAGAGCCCGCCGCCCACCGCAAGGCCGATCGCGGCGACCGACCACAGGCTCGCGGCCGTCGTCAACCCGCGCACGATCTCCCCGCGCAGCAGGATCGAGCCCGCGCCGAGGAAGCCGATGCCCGACACGACCTGCGCGGCGATCCGCGACGGATCGAGCACGACGTGGTCGCTGGTGCCGAGCACGTCGGCGAAACCGAACGCCGACACGATCATAATCAGCGCCGAGCCGACGCACACCAGCATGTGCGTGCGCAGGCCGGCCGCCCACGACAGGCGCTCGCGCTCGAAGCCGATGACGCTGCCGAGCGCCGCCGCGAGCACGAGCCGCATCACGAGTTCCAGGTTGCTGAGCATCCGATTTCTCTCCTTTTTTGGTGCCGGCCGCGCGGAATGTTTTATCCTTGGCCCCGGCCGCGCCGATTTCCGGGCCGCGCCGACACGTTTCGATCCAAGCGCTCAACCCCGCCATGTCCGTTTCCGACTCCGCTTCCGCCCAGGCCGCCCAACTGCGCCACCATTTCGCGCACGTCGTCTTGCCGATCTGGCGGGGTTCAGGGTTCGACCCGGCGTTGCACCTGCCGTTCGAGGCCGTCGATCCGGCCGCCCACGCGCCGCTGCCCGTGACCCGTTATCGCGCAATGGCGTGCGCACGGCAACTGTTCGTGTTCGCGCAGGCCGGCGACTCCGCGCACGCGGCCACGCTGTTCGACGCGCTGCGCCGGCACTTTCGCGACCCGCGTCATGGCGGGTGGATCTACAGCGTGGACGCTCAGGGCGCGCCGCTCGATACGACCAAGGATCTCTATACGCACGCGTTCGTCGTGTTCGCGTGCGCCGCATGGTATGCGGCGTCGCGCGACGCCGCCGCGCGCACGGCGGCGGAAGAAACCGCCGCGCTGATCCAGGACCGCTTCGCGCCGCGCCACGGCGACGCGTTGCTCGATGCCGCACGCCACGCCGATTTCTCGTCATCCGGCAGCGGCCCGCTGCAGAATCCGCTGATGCATCTGACCGAAGCGTGGCTCGCGGCCGCCGATGCGTTCGGCGACCCGGCGTTCGACGATGCGCTCGCGCGTACCGCGCAGGCCGTCGAGCGCACGTTCGTCGATGCGGCGACCGGCTGCGTGGCCGAGTTGCCGCTCGGGGCGGCCGACAACCGTTTCGAGCCCGGCCATCAGTTCGAGTGGTTCTATCTGGTCGACGCGGCCGGTGCGCGGCTCGCGCAGACCGGGCTTCCCGCCGCGCTGTCGCGCGCGTTCGCGTTCGCCGAGCAATACGGCGTCGATCCGCAGACGGGCGGCGTGTGCGCGGCGCTCGACGCGCAAGGCGCGTGCATCGACGGCACGCAGCGGATCTGGGCGCAGACCGAATACCTGCGCGCGCTCGCGACCCACGGCGGCACGCCGGCCTCGGCGCCGCTCGCGCGCCAGATCGAGCGGTTCGCCGCGCGCTTCCTGCATCCGCGCGGCTGGTTCGAGTGCAAGACGGCGGACGGCCAGGTGTCGCGCGCCGACATGCCGTCGACCACGCCCTACCACCTCGCGACCGCCTACGCGGCGCTGCCGGCCGGTTCGTAACCCGTCGCGGCGAACGACGGCGCCGCGCGGCCGCCCGGTGCGGCGCGTCCGTCGCCCAGCTCGAACACCGACACCGCCTGCATCAGATGTGCGGTCTGGTCGTTCAGCGATGCGGCCGCGGCCGCGACTTCCTCGACCAGCGCCGCGTTTTGCTGCGTGAGCTGATCCATCTGCGTGACGGCCTGGTTCACCTGCTCGATCCCGACGCTCTGCTCGACCGACGCCGCCGTGATCTCCGCCATCGTCTGCACGACCCGCGTGATCGACGCCGACACCGTGCGCATCGCGTCGCCGGCGCGTTCGACGAGCTCCGCTCCGCCGTCGATCTGCGCGACCGACTCCTCGATCAGCGCCTTGATCTCCTTCGCCGATTGCGCGCTGCGCTGCGCGAGCGAGCGCACTTCGCCCGCGACCACCGCAAAACCGCGCCCCTGCTCGCCCGCGCGCGCGGCCTCGACCGCCGCGTTCAGCGCGAGGATGTTGGTCTGGAACGCGATGCCGTCGATCACCGAGATGATTTCCGCGATCCGCCCCGAGCTCTGCGCGATGCCGCGCATCCGGTCGATCACGCTGTCGACCACGCCGCCGCCATGGCTCGTCGCTTCGAGCGCCGCGTCGGCCAGCGCGCTCGCCGCACGGGCGCTGTCGGTGTTCTGCCGGACGGTCGCGGTCAGTTCCTCCATGCTCGCGGCGGTTTCCTCGAGCGATGCGGCCTGCGTGCCCGTGCGCGCCGACAGGTCGGCGTTGCCGCCCGCGATCTCGCCCGCGCCGAGGTGGATCGCATCGGACGCGTGGCGCACCGTGCGCACGGTGTCCGCGATGCTCGTCTGCATCGTGGCGAGGCCGCGCAGCATCCGGTCGATCTCGAACACGCCGCCCGCCTGCACGGCTTCGTCGAGACGGCCCTGCGCGATCCGCTCGAAATGACGGCCGGCCTGCTCCAGCGGCGCGACGACCGCACGCCGCGCGGCCGCGTAGATCGCGGCGCTCGCCGCAAGCATCGCCACCAGCAGCACGATGCCGACCGACTTGAACCACAGCATGCCGCCGTCAATGGTGTCGAGCGCCGCACGGCTCGAGGTGCCGCCATAGTCGGTGAAGCGATGCAGTTCGGCGATGTACGCGTCCTGGAAGCCTTGGGTCGGCTGGTCGAGGAACGCCTGGATGTTGTCGGCGTCGAGGAACTGCACGAGCTCGCCCAGCGCGCCGCGCAACGCGCGATAGCGTTCGGCGAGCGCCGCGACGCGTGCTCGGTTGGTGTCGTCGACCGGCTGCGCTGCCGTCAGCACGGCGAATGCCTTGTCCGCTTCCGCGAGTGACGCGCCCGCGTGGCGGATGATGTCTTCGGGCTTCGGGCCGCCGCGCACCATCCGCGTGCCGGCACGCGACAGGTTGATGCGTGCGTCGAGCAGTTGCTCGGTCGCCCGGCTGGCCGCATCGACCTGCGCGATCGCGACGTTCGACAGATCGTCGACGCCGCTGCGCGTCGACGCGAGCGTCCAGAAGCCGAGCGCTTCGATCGCGAACAGGAAGAGACAGAACACGGCCAACACGCCGAGCAGACCCGACGCTAGCTTGATTTTTCCGAACATGGAGAAGTTCCTGGAGAGCGGACGATGAGGCAATGCCCCGGCATTAGCGGCATTTCTTCGTCGGACTTTAGGCCGATTGCCGGCTGCGCAGGGCTATCGCGCGCTTCGCGCGCGCATTCGCGTCGAATCGCCCCCAAACGCGGAGATTTTGGGTATTCAGCGCAATAATCGCGTCGCATCGCACCGGAATTTGCCCGAAACGCGAACGAATTTCCTTGCTTATCCGCAGCCCCCTTCCTAGAGTTCAGCGCAAGCGGGCACTCATTAAGGAAGTTCGATGACCGACATCACGGACCACGCGCGCGGCGCATTGCGCGCGCAACCGTTCAGCATGCTGCTGGGCACCGAGCTGATGCATATCGGCGACAACGAAGTGTCGCTGTGTCTGCCCGTGCGCGAGGAACTGCGGCAACAGCACGGCTTCGTGCACGGCGGCGTCATCAGCTATCTCGCGGACAACGCGCTGACGTTCGCCGGCGCGCTCGTGCTCGGCCCGCGCGTGATCACCGCCGAATACAAGATCAACTACCTGCGGCCGGCCGTGAACGGCACGCTCGTCGCCCGCGCGAAGCTCGTCTACGCGGGCCGGCACCAGGCGACCTGTCAGTGTCACGTGTTCGTCATCGACGGCGATCACGAGCGGCTCGTCGCGATCGCGCAAGGCACGATCAATCGCGTCGGCGACGGAAAGGTGCCGGACAGGCCGGAGGAAACGGCGTGAGACGACGCCCGTCGCGAGGTCAATGAAAGAACGCCGAACACGCAGCGCGTGTCGCGCTAGCGCTTCATCGCGGCGAGATAGACCGCATCGCGCACTTCGTACACGAGGCGATAACCGATACTGCGCAGCTTGATCTTGTAGCGGTCCGGATGACCGTGCAGCTTCGCCGAAGGAATGCGAGGGTTCTCGAGCCGTTCGACGAGTCTGGCCTTGAACTGATCGCGAATGGTGCGATCAAGCTTCCTCCACTCCTTCAACGCAGGTTCGAGAAAGGCGAGCTCAAAGGTCATTCAACTTGACCTTGACGGCTTTCTCCTTGGCGCGCGAGTCGGCCAGCACGTTGTCTTCGATATCTTCGAGACGTTCGACCATCGCCTCCCATGTCTTCGCCGGAATGCAATAGAACGCGGGTTCGTTGTGATTCAGGATCGCGACCGGGAACCCCTCTCCCGCCGCCACGGTTCCCATCGGGTTCCGCTTCAGCTCCGAGACGCTCGCCGTCACGCTAGCCAGGATGGTATGGGGCATGTCTGCTCCTTTTTCGATCGAATTTACATTGTACTTTATTTGACACTATATTTAGTGCGATTTCTGGTGCCAAACAGGCGTTACCGAATTCGCTCTCGACCCGTGAAGTTCGATATCCCTACTCGGCCCCGCCGCCCGCCAGCGGCATAAACCGCGGCGCCACCCGTGCCCGGACGTTCCCGTACTCGTCCGTCCGATAAATCCCGCGCGCCGCGTTATGCGGATGCACGGCCGCGTCGGCCACGCTCAGCACCGGCGCGAAACACGCGTCGGTGCCTTCGAGCAGCGCGCGCCAGTGCGCGGACGGCTGTCCGGCGAACGCCTGCGCGAAACGCGCCTTCAGCACGGGCCAGCGCGCCCGGTCGTACTGCGACGCGGGATCGACGTCGGTCAGCCCGAGCCGTTCGACCAGCAGCGCATAGAACGGCGGCTCGAGCGCGCCGATCGTCACGCATTCGCCGTCCGCGCAGCGATACACGTCGTAGAACGGCGCATCGTGGAACAGGCTCGGCTGCGCGCCGTCGAGCTGCCCGTTCGCGCGTGCCCACAGCGCCAGCGACCCGAGCATCGACACGATGTCGACGATCGCGCCGTCGACCACGCGCCCCGGCCCGCCGCCGCGCACGTCGAGCAACGCACAGACGATCCCGAACGCGAGCCCGAGCGCGCCACCCGCATCGCCGACGACGGTCGGCGGCACGCCCGGCCGGCCGTCGCGCGGCGCGGACAGCGACAGCAGCCCGGTCAGCGCGACGTAATTCAGGTCGTGCCCGGCCGCGGCCGCGAGCGGGCCGTGCTGGCCCCAGCCCGTCATGCGTCCGTAGACGAGTGTCGGGTTGCGGTGCGCACAAGCGTCGGGCCCGAGGCCGAGCCGCTCCATCACACCGGGCCGCAGCCCTTCGATCAGCGCATCGGCCTGCGCGACCAGATCGAGCGCGGCGTCACGCCCGGCCGGCGCCTTCAGGTCGAGTTCGACGATCGTCTTGCCTTCGCGCAGCAGGTCGCCATCGCGGGCCTGCAGCGCGTCCGGCGCGCTCGTGCGGCCGGACGGGCGTGCGACCAGCGTGATGCGTGCACCCATACCGGCGAGCATCCAGCCCGCGAGCGGGCCGGGGCCGAGCCCCTCGAACTCGACGATGTGGATGCCGGAAAGCGGCGCGTTCAATGGCATGGCGACCTCGCTGAAATGCAGCCGGGGCAGGAACGGCGAAACGTTCCGATTCTATGCGAATGCGTGCGCGCGCCGGCTTCGCGCGGCCAGAGCCTGATCACGGTAATCACGGGCTTGCGCTGGCCTCCCGAACGAATTTCTCCGAACAGAGAGGCGTGAACGCGCCCTAGCGAAGCCCGTCGCCCGCGCGCTCGGCCAGCGCCGCCCGCATCGCGCGCACGATCGCGTCCCGATGCGGGTCGATCCGCTCGACGGGCCCGGCCACGCCCATCGCCAGCGGCAATCCGTTCCAGCCGTCCGCGATCACCATCGAGATCATCGCGGCGCCCTGCGTGACGGTGTGCGCCGAATAGGAATAACCGAGCCGGCGGGTCTGTTCGACCTTGTCGAGCACGACGTCCTCGTCGATCGTCCTGCCCGACTTCCCGATCCGGCGGATGCTGCGCGACACGAGCCGGCGGATCGTGCTGTCCGGCTGAATGCTCAGCAGCGCCCAGCCGAGTCCCGACATGCAGATCTCGCGACGCGTGCCGATCGGCGCATAGAACTGCACCGGAATCGAGTGCGAGCCTTCGACCGCATCGATGTACTGCACGTACAGGTCGCTCTGCACCGCGATCACGACCGCCTCGTGCGTGCGCGCCGCCACCCGCTTCGCGACGGCATGCCAGTGCCGCCGGCTGCCGGCCGCCGAATCGACCAGCGCTTCGCCGAGATTGACGAGCCGCGCGGTAGGCGCATACGCGTGCGTCGCGTCGTCGTACGCGAGGTAGCCGAGCGTCTTCATGCTGGTCAGCAGCGCCGCCGCGCTCGACCCCGGATACCCGCAGCGCGTGGCGATCTCGCGCACGCTCAGCGGCCGCTGCAAGGTGCTGAAGAGTTCCAGCACCTCGAACACGCGCGCCGCGCTCTTGACCACGTTTGCACTCATCCCGCCTCTCCGCAGCGACCGGCGCGGGCCTTCCACGTATGTGGAACGGAATTTCCCGCCGCCAACCGTCGTGACGATACTAGGCTTCGGCCCGCGGCGTGAAGCCCCGCGGCACCGAACATACGGAGACACCATGGCAGCGTTTTTGATCCGTGAACGGCAGGGCGCGATCCTGACCGTCACGATGAACCGTCCCGACACCCGCAACGCCATTTCGGACACCGACGCGATCGACGCACTGACCGACTGCTGCGACGAAGCGAACCGCGACGAATCGATCCGCGTGCTGATCCTGACCGGTGCCGGCACGACGTTCTCGTCGGGCGGCAACGTGAAGGCGATGCGCGCGTTCGCGGAAGCGGGCCCGCACGATCCCGCCGCGATCCGGACCAGCTATCGCCGCGGCATCCAGCGGCTCGCGCACGCATTCCAGCACCTCGAAGTGCCGGCCATCGCGGCGGTCAACGGCCCGGCCATCGGTGCCGGCACCGACCTCGCGTGCATGTGCGACATCCGCATCGCCGCCGAGCGCGCACGCTTCGCGGAAAGTTTCATCGCGCTCGGCCTCGTGCCGGGCGACGGCGGCGCGTGGTTCCTGCCGCGGATCGTCGGCGCCGCGGTCGCCGCGGAAATGTCGTTCACCGGCGACGCGCTGGACGCGCAGGCCGCACTGCGCTGCGGGCTCGTGTCGCGCGTCGTGCCCGATGGCGACCTCCTCGCGCATGCGCACGAACTGGCCGGCCGCATCGCCCGTCATTCCGGCACCGCGCTGCGCCTGACCAAGCGGCTGCTGCGCGAAGGCCGCCACGCGAGCCTCGACTCGCTGCTCGACCTGTCGGCGTCGTACCAGGCGTTCGCGCACGCCAGCCCCGAACATCGCGCGGCGGTGAACGCGCTGTTCGCCGCGCGCGGCTGAACCCGCGACGCATCGCGGCCGTGCAGCCGGCGCATGCCGGCCGGCCCGTCGAATCCACAACGAAGGAGACATCGTCATGACCAGCAACAACGAAGGCGCGCTCGCAGGCGTGCGCGTGGTGGACCTGAGCCGCGTCTATGCGGGGCCGTTCTGCGCGCAGACGCTCGCCGACCACGGCGCGGACGTCGTCAAGATCGAGCCGCCGCAAGGCGACGAAACGCGCGACTGGGGGCCCGCGATGCCGAGCGGCATCTCCAGCTACTACTGGGGTCTCAACCGCAACAAGCGCAATCTCGCGCTCGACCTGTCGCATCCCGACGGGCGCGACGTGCTGTTCCGCATGCTCGAGACGGCCGACGTGCTGATCGACAACTTCAAGCAGGGCACGCTCGAACGCTGGGGCATCGGCTACGAAGACTGCCTGCGCGCGCGCTTTCCGCGCCTCGTCCACTGCTCGATTTCCGGCTACGGCACCGACGGCCCGCTCGCGCGGTTTCCGGGCTACGACGCCGTCGCGCAGGGCCTCGCCGGCTTCATGTCGATCAACGGCGAGCCGGGCGGCATGCCGCTCAAGGTGCCGTTTCCGGTCGTCGATTACGCGGCCGGCCTGAGCGCCGTCTCCACCATCCTGATCGCGCTCGTCGAGCGGACGCGCTCCGGCCTCGGGCAACACGTCGACATCGACTTGTTCAGCACCGCGCTGTCGATGCTGCATCCGGTCAGCACGAGCTGGATGGCGACCGGCGACGTGCCCGTCGCGACCGGCAACGTGTACGGCGCGATCGCGCCGTACGGCGTCTATCCGTGCAAGGACAAGCCGGTCGCGACGGGCGCCGGCAACAACCGTACGTTCGCGCGGCTCGTCGAGGCCCTCGGCGTGCCCGAGCTGGCGCGCGACCCGCGCTTCGCGACCAATGCACAGCGCGTCGCGCATCGCGAGGCGCTCGACACGCTGCTCGGCCGGTTGACCGCCGAACTGCATGCAGACGACGTCGTCGAGCGACTGCTGCACGCCGGCGTCGCGACGGGGCCGGTCAACACCGTGGCCGACGCATTCGGCCATCCGCAGGCGGCGCGCAACGCGATGTTCGTCGATACCGATACGTACACCGGCGCGGGCATCCCCGCCAAGCTGTCCCGCACGCCCGGCGCGATTCGCCGGCCGCCCCGGCCGTTCGCCGCCGACACCGACGCCGTGCTCGACGCATTCGGGATCGATGCGGCGCACCGCGACGCGTTACGGCGGGCGGGCGTGCTGCACGACACGCGGGCGGACGCCGCAGGGAGCGCGTCATGACCACCCCGCGCTCGTACTCCTCGCCGACCGGCGACGATGCTCCGTCGATCCTGCGCGACGACGCCGACGGCATCTCGTGGCTGACGATCCATCGCCCGCACGTCGCCAATGCACTGTCCGCCGAAGCGATCCGTCGCCTGTGCGACGAACTCGTCACACTCGACGACACCCCATCGATTCGCGTCATCGTGATCCGCGGCGCGGGCGAACGCGCGTTCAGCGCCGGCGTCGACCTCGGCGATCCCGAGATACGCGGGATGCAGCCGATGCGCGGGCTCGCGCGCAACGTGCACGAGCTGATCCTGGAGCTGCGCAAGCCGACCATCGCGGCCATCAACGGCTACGCCATCGGCGGTGGCTGCGAAATCGCCCTCGCGTGCGATCTGCGAATCGCCGCCGATCACGCGACCTTCGCGCTGCCCGAAGCGCGGGTCGGCATGGGCGCGAACTTCGCGAGCGTGCTGCTGCCGCGCATGTTGCCGCGCGCGATCGCAATGGAGCTGCTGTTCACGGGCCGCCGCTTCGATGCGGACGAAGCACGGCGCGCCGGCCTGCTGAACCGCGTCGTGCCCGGCGCCGCGCTCGACGACACCGTGCGCGAACTGGCGCTGACGATCGCCGCGAACGCGCCGCTCACGATCCGCCGCATCAAGGAAACCGCGACGCGCAGCCAGGGGCTGCCGGTGGCCGCCGCGCTGCGGCTGGACGTCGGCCCCGACGTCTACGCGAGCGAGGACCGGATCGAGGGCGCCCGCGCGTTTCTCGAAAAGCGCAAGCCGGTGTTCAAGGGACGCTGAGCCCGGCACGGCACCGCGGCACCCGGCGCGCACCGCTCCCAGAACGCGGGCGCGCCCCAAAAACATGGACGGAGACACCTTCATGCAACGGAAAGCATTCCTGGTCGGCGCGTGCGTGCTGTGCGCCACGTCGGCGCACGCGTCGTCGGTCACGCTGTACGGGATCGTCGACAGCTACGTCGAATTCGATCGCATCGGCAGCCTGTCGAGCGTGCGGCAAAGCGGCGGCGGCTCGTCGACGAGCCGCTTCGGACTGACGGGCGTCGAGGATCTCGGCGGCGGCACGTCGACGAAATTCGTGCTGGAAAGCGGCTTCTCGCCGGCCGACGGATCGCTCCAGGGCGGCACGCTGTTCTACCGGCAGGCGTACGTGTCGCTGCGGAACACGCGCTACGGCGACCTGCGGCTCGGCCGGCAATACACGCCCGCGTTCTACGTCGTGTACGACGGCGATCCGTTCGGGCTCAACGAACGGATGTCGCCGCTCGCGCTGCTCGCGACGTCGACCGACACGATCACGAGCAACACGACCCCGCCGATTCCGCGCTTCAACCAGGCGGCGTCGTATCTGAGCCCCGACTGGAACGGCCTGCGCGTGATGGCCACGTACGGCTTTCCGACGCCGAATGCGCTATCGACGCAGGCCGGACGCAATTACGGCGCCGGGCTTCAGTACCGGATCGGCGGGCTCTACGTCGGCGCAGGCTTCCAGGGCGACACGTCGGCCGGCAGCCTGGCGCCCGTCGTCGCCCCGTCGACGACCCGCCACTACGTGTTCGCGGCCAATTACGCGTTCGCGCGGGTCAAGCTGTACGCCGCGTTCCTGTACGGCGTCGGCACGGCGGCGCGGCTGCCCGCGTTCTCGACCGCGAGCGTCGGCGCGTCGATCGGCGTCGGCGCGCTCGATCGCGTGCTGGTGTCGCTCGTGCGCCGCGACGTGAAGGGCTCGGCGAACGATGCGACCGCGCTCGGCGTCGGCTACGACCATCCGCTGTCGAAGCGGACGTCGCTCTACGCACGCTATCTCTACATGAAGAACGGCGGCGACGCCCGCAACACCGTCGTCGCCGGTCTGCAACCGCATCCGGGCGGCACCGAGCAGGTGTTCGCGCTCGGCCTCGCCCACCGCTTCTGACGGAGTGCCCATGACCCCGCCCCTTTCGACCCGCCCGAGCGCCGTCGACGACGGCGCGCCGCAGGCGCTCTACCGCCGGATCTCGCGCCGGCTGCTGCCGTTCCTGATCCTCTGCTACACGCTGTCGTTCATCGACCGCATCAACATCGGCTTCGCGCACGCGCAGATGGCCGCCGAACTGCACTTCTCCGACACTGTCTACGGGCTCGGCGCGGGCATCTTCTTCATCGGCTACATGGCGTTCGAGATTCCGAGCAACGCGTGGCTCGCGCGGATCGGCACGCGCCGGACGATCGCCCGGATCATGGTGCTGTGGGGCCTCGGCTCGGCCGCGATGATGTTCGTCGCGACGCCCGCGCAGTTCTACGCGTGCCGCTTCCTGCTGGGCGTGTTCGAGGCCGGCTTCTTCCCCGGCATCCTGTTCTATCTCGGCGCGTGGTATCCACCGCGGCAACGCGCCAAGGCGTTCGCGCTGTTCATGACCGCGCTGTACCTCGCGGGGCTGATCGCCGGCCCCGTGTCGGGCGCGATCCTGTCGTACTTCGACGGCGTGGCCGGCCTGAGCGGCTGGCAATGGCTGTTCGTCGTGGAAGGGCTGCCGAGCAGCGCGCTCGGCCTCGTCGCGCTGCGCTTTCTCGACGATCGGCCGGACGACGCACGCTGGCTGTCCGACGCCGACAAGGCCGCGCTGCGCGCCGCGCATGCGCAGGCCGAAGCCGGTACGCCGGCCGCGCACGCGGCGCGGCCGTTGCTTGCGCATCGCGATTTCTGGCTGCTGTGCGCGACCAATTTCGCGATCGCGGCCGCCGGCTACGCGCTCGTGTTCTGGATGCCCGTGATCCTGCATCGCGGCGGCCTGCATGGCGCGATGCAGATCGGGCTGCTGTCCGCGCTCCCGTACCTGTGCGGCATCGTCGGCATGCTCGCGATGGGCTGGCGCACCGAGCGCCGGCGCGAATGGCGCAAGCACGGCGCCGTCGCGATGCTCGCGTGCGCGGCGGCGCTCGCCGCGCTCGCGACCAGCGCCGGCACGTCGCATCTGATGATCGCGCTGTGCGTCGCGGTCGCCACGCACGCCGCGGCGCTGCCCGCGTTCTGGGTGCTGCCGGGACTCGCGCTGCCCAAGCGCACGATGGCCGTCGCGATCGCGGCGATCACGATGACCGGCGCGATCGGCGCGTTCGCGAGCCCGTTCCTGATGGGCGTGCTCAACACGGCCACCGGGTCGATGCGCAGCGGGCTCTATCTCAATGCCGCGCTGCTGGCGGCCGGCGCGCTCGCCATGCTCGGCACGCTGCGCGCCCGCGCGGCGGCGCACGCGACCGCCGGCTGACGGCGCGACTTCTTCCTCCCCATACGGACCCACGCTGATGAATTTCGAACTCGAACTCGAACTCGAACACCGGATGATCCGCGAGCTCGTCGCACGCTTCGTGAAGGACGAACTGATTCCGCTCGAAGCGGCGGTGATGGCGCGCGAAGCCGACGGCCAGCGCTTCGGGCTGCTCGCCGACGAACGCGCGCACCTCGACGCGCGCTCCCGGCAACTCGGCCTGTGGGGACTCGACGCACCGCTCGACGCGGGCGGCTCGGATCTGCCGGCCGTCGCGATGGTCGGCGTGAACGAGGCGATCGGCACGACCGTCACCCCGTACATCCTGCCGCCCGACTCGCCCAACCTGCGGATGCTGTGCGACGCGGCCGACGATGCGCAACGCACGCGCTATCTCGAACCGTACGCACGCGGCGCCACGCGTGCGGCGATGGCGATCTCCGAGCCCGGCGCCGGCTCCGATCCGGGCGCGCTGTCAACGACGGCCGTGCGCGACGGCGACGGCTGGGTGCTGAACGGCCGGAAGATCTGGATCAGCCACGCGACCGAGGCCGACTGGACGATCGTGATGGCGCTGACCGATCGCAACAAGGGCAAGCGCGGCGGCATGTCGGCGTTCATCGTCGATCGCGGCACGCCGGGCTTCGTCATCGAGCGCCGGATTCCGATGATCGGCGGGCTGTCGACCTACGAAATCGTGCTCGAAGACTGCCGCATTCCCGCGGCGCAACTGCTGGGCCGGGAAGGCGCCGGCTTCGCGCCGATGCAGGCCCGGCTCGCGAACCGGCGGCTGGAGATGGCCGCGTGGTGCATTGGCCGCGCCGAGCGCGCGGTGGCACTGCTGTGCGACCATGCGAAGCAGCGCACGACCTTCGGCGTGCCGCTCGCGGAGCGTCAGGCGGTCCAGTGGTGGGTCGCCGACGCGCTCACGCAGATCCACGCATGCCGCCTGATGACCTACGAAGCGGCCGCGCGCGTGGATGCCGGGCAGGATGCCCGCACGCAGATCTCGATGGTCAAGGTGTTCGCGACCGAAATGGCGTGGACCGTCATCGATCATGCGATGCAGACGCTCGGCGCGATGGGCATGACGAAGGAAATGCCGTTGCAGCAGATGGCCACCGAGGCGCGACTGATGCGCATCTTCGAAGGCCCGACCGAGGTGCACCGCTGGGTCGTCGCACGTAGCGTGCTGTGACCGCGGCGCGCCGCCCACTTCCCAGGATGGAGCCCCGCATTGAAGACCCTGCATCTCGTCGATCCCGAAATCCGCCCGCTGCTCGAGACCTGGCCGACCGTCACGCTCGACGCCGACAACCTCGCGCAGTCGCGCCAGCGCGTGCTGCCGCTGCCGCCGCCCGACCTGGCCGGCAGCACGCTCGAACGCCGCACGGTGCCCGGCCCCGCCGGCGCGCCGGACGTCCCGGTCCTCGTCTATCTGCCCGACGGCCACGCGCGCCCGCTGCCGGCGATCATCCACCTGCACGGCGGCGGCTTCGTGCGCGGCGCGGCGAAGGATCTCGAAGCGGTGCACCGGTCGCTCGTGATGCAGCTCGGCTGCGCGCTGATCTCAGTCGACTACCGCCTCGCGCCAGAAACCGTGTTTCCCGGCGCGATCGAGGACTGCTATGCGGCGCTCGCCTGGGTGTTCCGTCACGCCGACACGCTCGGCGTCGACGCCGCGCGGATCGGCGTGGCGGGCGAAAGCGCGGGCGGCGGGCTCGCCGCCGCACTGGCGCTGCTGGCGCGCGACCGCGGCGAATTCCCGCTCGCGTTCCAGCACCTGATCTATCCGATGCTCGACGATCGCACCTGCACGCGCACGCCGCATCCGCATGCCGGAGAATTCATCTGGCATGCGGCCAACAACCGGTTCGGCTGGACCGCGCTGCTCGGTCACGCGCCGGGCATCGACGGCGTGTCGCCGTACGCGGCGGCCGCGCGCGCCACGCGGCTCGACGGCCTGCCGCCCACGTTCCTGTCGGTCGGCTCGCTGGACCTGTTCCTCGACGAGAATCTCGACTATGCGCAGCGCCTGCTCCGCGCGGGCGTGCCGACCGAGCTGCACGTGCTGCCCGGCGGCGTACACGGGTTCGACATCGTGCCCGGCGCGCGCATCTCGGAAACGGCGCGCCGCCTGAGCCACGACGCGCTGCGCCGCTTCCTGCACGGCTGACGAAAACGACGCGGGCGGCCGAAGCCGCCCGGATCCTCACCGGTACCGACGACGTCGATCAGAACGCGTCGCCCGGCACTCGCACCCAGCCTTCCATCAGCACGCGCGCGCTGCGGCTCATGATCGCCTTCGTGACGGTCCACTCGCCGTTCTCGCGCCGCGCTTCCGCACCGACGCGCAACGTGCCCGACGGATGCCCGAAGCGCACCGCGTTGCGTTCGCCGCCGCCCGCCGCGAGATTGACGAGCGTGCCCGGAATCGCCGCGGCCGTACCGATCGCGACCGCCGCCGTGCCCATCATCGCGTGATGCAGCTTGCCCATCGACATCGCGCGCACCAGCAGGTCGACGTCACCCGCATTCACGCGCTTGCCGCTCGATGCGACGTAATCGGCCGGCTTCGCGACGAACGCGATCTTCGGCGTGTGCTGCCGCGTCGCGATTTCGTCGAGCGTGTCGATCAAACCCATCCGCAACGCGCCGTGCGCGCGGATCGTCTCGAACTTCTCGAGCGCCTTCGCGTCGCCGTTAATCGCGTCCTGCAGCTCGGTGCCCGTATAGCCGATCGCTTCGGCGTCGACGAAGATCGTCGGGATGCCCGCGTTGATCATCGTCGCCTTCAGCGTGCCGACGCCCGGCACGGCCAGATCGTCGACGAGGTTGCCGGTCGGGAACATCGAGCCGCCCGCGCCTTCTTCCTCGGCGGCCGGATCCATGAATTCGAGCTGCACCTCGGCGGCCGGGAACGTGACGCCGTCCAGCTCGAAGTCGCCCGTCTCCTGCACCGCGCCGTTCACGATCGGCACGTGAGCGACGATCGTCTTGCCGATGTTCGCCTGCCAGATCCGCACGGTCGCGACGCCGTCGCGCGGCACGCGCGCCGCATCCACGAGGCCGCCGGCGATCGCGAACGGGCCGACGGCCGCCGACAGGTTGCCGCAGTTGCCGGTCCAATCGACGAACGCGCGATCGATCGCGACCTGCCCGAACAGGTAGTCGACGTCGTGGCCCGGCCGCGTGCTCTTCGACACGATCACCGTCTTGCTGGTGGACGACGTCGCGCCGCCCATCCCGTCGATCTGCTTGCCGTACGGATCGGGGCTGCCGATCACGCGCAAGAGCAGCGCGTCGCGCGCGGCGCCGGGCGCCTGCGCGGCATCCGGCAGATCCTGCAGCCGGAAGAACACGCCCTTGCTGGTGCCGCCGCGCATGTAAGTGGCGGGAATCCTGATTTGAGGAATATGAGCCATGTCTGTGTTCCCAATGTGCGCCGTTCAGGCGGCCTGCGACGATTCGAGGAAGTCCTGCGCGAAACGCTGCAGCACGCCGCCGGCCTCGTAGATCGACACTTCCTCGGCCGTATCGAGCCGGCACGTCATCGGCACCTCGACGCGCTCGCCGTTCCTGCGGTGAATCACGAGCGTCAGGTCGGCGCGCGGCGTGCGCTCGCCGATCACGTCGAAGGTCTCGGTGCCGTCGATACCGAGCGTCGTCCGGTTGGTGCCCGGCTTGAACTCGAGCGGCAGCACGCCCATCCCGATCAGGTTGGTGCGGTGGATCCGCTCGAAGCCTTCGGCGGCGATCGCCTCGACGCCCGCGAGCCGCACGCCCTTCGCGGCCCAGTCGCGCGACGAGCCCTGGCCGTAGTCGGCGCCGGCGATCACGATCAGCGGCTGCTTGCGATTCATGTACGTCTCGATCGCTTCCCACATCCGCATGACCTTGCCTTCCGGCTCGACGCGCGCGAGCGAGCCCTTCTTCACCGCGCCGTCGACGACCGCCATCTCGTTGATCAGCGTCGGGTTCGCGAAGGTCGCGCGCTGCGCGGTCAAGTGGTCTCCCCGGTGCGTCGCGTACGAGTTGAAGTCCTCTTCCGGCAGGCCCATCTTCGCGAGGTATTCGCCGGCCGCGCTGTTCGGCAGAATCGCGTTCGACGGCGACAGGTGGTCGGTCGTGATGTTGTCGCCGAGCACCGCGAGCGGGCGCATGCCCTTCAACGTGCGCTCGCCGGCCAGCGCCCCTTCCCAGTACGGCGGGCGGCGGATGTAGGTGCTCTGCGCGCGCCAGTCGTACAGCGGCGCCGCGCGCTCGCCGGCGTCGGCGCTGCGCGCGAACATCGGCTCGTAGACCTTGCGGAACTGCTCGGGCTTCACGCTCGACGCGACGATCGCATCGATCTCCTCGTCGGTCGGCCAGATGTCCTTCAGCGTGACGGGCTGGCCGTCGGGGCCGTGGCCGAGCACGTCCCGCTCGATGTCGAAGCGGATCGTGCCGGCGATCGCATACGCGACCACGAGCGGCGGCGACGCGAGGAACGCCTGCTTCGCATACGGGTGAATGCGGCCGTCGAAATTGCGGTTGCCGGACAGCACGGCCGTCGCGTACAGGTCGCGATCGACGATCTCCTGCTGGATCTTCGGGTCGAGCGCGCCCGACATCCCGTTGCAGGTCGTGCACGCGAACGCGACGATGCCGAAGCCGAGCTTCTCGAGTTCCGGCAGCAGGTTCGCTTCTTCGAGATACAGCTGAACCGCCTTCGAGCCGGGCGCGAGCGAGCTCTTCACCCACGGCTTGCGCGTGAGGCCCTTCGCATTCGCGTTGCGCGCGAGCAGGCCCGCGGCGATCACGTTGCGCGGGTTGCTGGTGTTCGTGCAGCTCGTGATCGCGGCGATGATCACCGCGCCGTCGGGCATCTGGCCCGGCTTGTCTTCCCACTGGCCGGCGATGCCGCGCGCGGCGAGATCGGACGTCGGCAGCCGCTTGTGCGGGTTCGACGGGCCGGCCATGTTGCGCACGACGCTCGACAGGTCGAACGTCAGCGTGCGCTCGTATTGCGCGTCGGCCAGCGTGTCGGCCCACAGGCCGGCCGCCTTCGCGTAGGTCTCGACGAGCTTCACCTGCTCGTCGCTACGGCCGGTGAGGCGCAGGTAGTCGATCGTCTGGCCGTCGATGAAGAACATCGCGGCCGTCGCGCCGTATTCGGGCGCCATGTTCGAGATCGTCGCGCGATCGCCGAGCGTCAGGCTCGCCGCGCCTTCGCCGCGGAACTCCAGGTACGCGCCGACCACCTTTTCCTTGCGCAGGAACTCGGTCAGCGCGAGCACCACGTCGGTCGCGGTGATGCCGGGCTGGCGCTTGCCGGTCAACTCGACGCCGACGATGTCGGGCAGCCGCATCCACGACGCGCGGCCGAGCATCACGTTCTCGGCTTCGAGGCCGCCGACGCCGATCGCGATCACGCCGAGCGCGTCGACGTGCGGCGTGTGGCTGTCGGTGCCGACGCAGGTGTCCGGGAACGCGACGCCATCCTGCGCCTGGATCACCGGCGACATCTTCTCGAGATTGATCTGGTGCATGATGCCGTTGCCCGGCGGGATCACGTCGACGTTCTCGAACGCCCTCTTCGTCCACTCGATGAAGTGGAAGCGATCCTCGTTGCGGCGATCCTCGATCGCGCGGTTCTTCGCGAACGCGTCCGGATCGAAGCCGCCGCATTCGACGGCGAGCGAGTGGTCGACGATCAGTTGCACCGGCACGACCGGGTTCACCTTCGCCGGGTCGCCGCCGCCGTCCGCGATCGCGTCGCGCAGGCCGGCGAGATCGACGAGCGCCGTCTGCCCGAGGATGTCGTGGCACACCACGCGCGCCGGGAACCACGGGAAATCGCGTTCGCGCTTGCGCTCGACGATCTGCTTCAGCGACTCGGCGAGGATCGCCGGATCGCAGCGGCGCACGAGGTTTTCGGCGAGCACGCGCGACGTGTACGGCAGCGTGTCGTAGGCGCCGGGCGCGATCGCGTCGACCGCGGCACGCGCGTCGAAATAGTCCAGCGACGTGCCGGGCAGGGGTTTGCGGTTGGCGGTATTCATGATGTGGGGCGGGAATTCGGGGTATGACGCGCCGCGCGCGCCGGCCGCCCGCCTCGCGGGCGCCGGTGCGCGCGGCGGGCGTGTCAGCGCTTCTCGATCGGCACGAACTGCAGGTCTTCCGGGCCCGTGTAGTTCGCGCTCGGGCGGATGATCTTGTTGTCGATGCGCTGCTCGATGATGTGCGCGCTCCAGCCCGACGTGCGCGAGATCACGAACAGCGGCGTGAACATCGCGGTCGGCACGCCCATCATGTGATACGACACCGCGCTGAACCAGTCGAGGTTCGGGAACATCTTCTTCGCGTCCCACATCACCGATTCCAGGCGCTCGGCGATGTCGTACAGCTTCAGGTCGCCCGCTTCCTTCGACAGCTTGTGCGCCACGCCCTTGATCACCTTGTTGCGCGGATCGGAGATCATGTAGACCGGGTGGCCGAAGCCGATCACGACTTCCTTGTTCTCGACGCGGCGGCGGATGTCGGCTTCGGCGTCGTCCGGCGAGCTGTAGCGGCTCTGGATCTCGTATGCGACTTCGTTCGCGCCGCCGTGCTTCGGCCCGCGCAGCGCGCCGATCGCGCCGGTGATCGCCGAGTAGATGTCCGATCCCGTGCCCGCGATCACGCGGCCGGTGAACGTCGACGCGTTGAATTCGTGCTCCGCGTACAGGATCAGCGACGTGTGCATCGCCTCGACCCACGACTTCGACGGCGTCTTGCCGTGCAGCAGGTGCAGGAAGTGGCCGCCGATCGAGTCGTCGTCGGTTTCGGTCTCGATGCGCTTGCCGTTGTGCGAGAAGTGATACCAGTACAGCAGCATCGAGCCGAGCGACGCCATCAGGCGGTCGGCGATGTCGCGCGCGCCCGGCAGGTTGTGGTCGTCCTTCTCCGGCAGCACGGTGCCGAGCACCGACACGCCCGTGCGCATCACGTCCATCGGGTGGGCCGATGCCGGAATCTGTTCGAGTGCGGCCTTCAGCGCGCTCGGCAGGCCGCGCAGCGCGCGCAGCTTGGCCTTGTAGGCGGCCAGTTCGGTCAGGTTCGGCAGCGTGCCGTGCACGAGCAGGTGCGCGATTTCCTCGAACTCGCACGATTCGGCGACGTCGAGAATGTCGTAGCCGCGATAGTGCAGGTCGTTGCCGGTCTTGCCAACCGTGCACAGCGCGGTGTTGCCGGCCGTCACGCCCGACAGCGCCACCGACTTCTTCGGCTTGAATGCGCCTGCGGCGGCCGGTGCTGCTGCGTCTTTCGTCTCGCTCATGTTTTCCTTCTCCAATGGGTATCGGGGGGGTGCGGGCCGCGTTACTTCTTGCCCTGCGCGAACAGTTCGTCGAGCTTGCGCTCGTATTCGTGATAGCCGAGGAAGTCGTACAGCTCGGCGCGCGTCTGCATCGTCGGCACGGCTGCCTTCTGCGTGCCGTCGCGGCGCAGCGTTTCGTAGAAGTTCAGCGCAGCCTTGTTCATCGCGCGATACGCGCCGCAGCAGTACAGCGCGATGTCGACGTTCGCCTCGCGCAGCTCTTCGACCGTAAACAGCGGCGTCGAGCCGAATTCGGTCAGGTTCGCGAGGATCGGCACCTTCACGGCCGCCTTGAAGCGACGATAGTCGTCGAGCGTCTTCATCGCTTCCGGGAAGATCATGTCCGCGCCGGCTTCGACGTACGCGACCGCGCGCTCGATCGCCGAGTCGATCCCTTCGGCGGCGGCCGCATCGGTGCGCGCCATGATCACGAACTGGTCGTCGGTGCGCGCATCGACCGCGGCCTTCACGCGATCGACCATTTCGTCGGTCGGCACGACTTCCTTGCCCGGGCGGTGGCCGCAGCGCTTCTGGCCGACCTGGTCCTCGAGGTGCACGGCCGCGACGCCGGCGTTGATGAACGAGCGGATCGTGCGCGCGATGTTGAATGCGCCGCCCCAGCCCGTGTCGATGTCGACCAGCAGCGGCAGGTCGGTCGCGTTGGTAATCCGGGTCGCGTCGATCAGCACGTCTTCCATCGTGCTGATGCCGAGGTCGGGGATGCCGAGCGAGTTCGCCGCGACGCCGCCGCCCGACAGGTACACGGCCTTGAAGCCGACGGCCTGCGCCATCTTGGCCGCGTACGCGGTGATCGCGCCGACCACCTGCAGCGGCTGCTCGGCCGCGACTGCCGCGCGGAATTTCGCGCCGGCGCTCTGAAGATGCGTATTGCTCATGAACGGCCTCCTGATGGAATGCCCGATAACAGCAAGGACCGGGCCAGCTTGCAAAACGCCGCTAACCCACTGATTCTTAAGCAACCGCCGAGGGCGTTGCATCGGTCTCTCATTTCAATTCGGCAATTTCATGTTTCAAAAATGAAATCGCGCGCACATAATCGGCCGTCATGGACCTCTCTTCGACCAAGCCCGTCGGCCCTGCCGACCGCACGGTGCGCCCGCGCATCTGGGCGATGGGTATCAGCCGCCTGCGCGACCTGTTTCGCGAGATCGCCGGCGAATTCGACGAACGCGCCGACGTGCGCATCGTGACGCGCGCGTACGAGGACGCGCTGAGCGCGATCGCCGAGGCCGGCGCCGCGCGGCCCGACGTGATCGTCGCGGCCGGCTCGAACGGCGGCTTCCTGAAAACGCGGGCGCAGGTGCCGGTGGTGGTCGTGTCGCCGACCGGCTTCGACGTGATGCAGGCGCTCGCGCGCGCGCGGCGCGATGCCGCGCGGATCGCGCTCGTCAGCGCCGGCGAAACGCCGCCCGAGGTGCGCCGCTTCGTCACCGCGTACGGCCTCGACGTGCAGTTTGCGTCATATCAGTCCGCGCAGGAAGCGGAAGCCTGCGTGCACGACCTGCGCGATCGCGGCATCGAAACGATCGTCGGCCCGGGCCTCGTTACCGATCTCGCGGCGAGCGCCGGCATGGGCGCGGTGTTCCTGTATTCGCACGCGTCGGTGCGCAAGGCCGTCGAGACGGCGCTCGAAGTCGCGTATGCGACGCACGCGGAGGCATTCCGCCGCCAGCGGCTCGACACGCTGCTGCAGCACCTGCGCGACGGCGTGGTCGCGCTCGACGCGCACGGCCGCGTCGAGGCGATTAACGAACGGCTCGCGTCGGCGCTCGGGGTCGAACCCGCGGCGGCCGTCGGCCGTGCGCTCGTCGACCTGCGGCCCGAGCTGCGCACACTGCGCGGCGAAGACGGCGACGCGCTCGCGACGATACGCGGCGTGCGCTACGTCGTGCATCGCGGGCCGCTGGTCGATCGCGGCGTCACGTCGGGCAGCGTGCTGACGTTCCAGGAATCGCGCGCGGTCGAACGGCTCGATCGCGCGTTGCGTTCGCAACCGACCACGCAGCAGTTCGCCGCACGCTACGCGCTCGACGACGTGGTCGGCGCATCGGCGCCGATGACGCGCGTGCGCGAGCTCGTGCGCCGCTACGCGAAATCCGACGCGACCGTGCTCGTGCTCGGCGAAAGCGGCACCGGCAAGGAAATGATCGCGCAGAGCCTGCACGCGCTGTCCGCGCGGCGCAACTATCCGTTCGTCGCGGTCAACTGCGGCGCGTTTCCGGAAGCGCTGCTCGAGAGCGAACTGTTCGGCTATGAAGAAGGCGCGTTCACCGGCGCGCGGCGCGGCGGCAAGACCGGCCTGTTCGAGGCCGCGCACCGCGGCACGCTGTTTCTCGACGAGATCGGCGAGATGCCGCCGTCGCTGCAGAGCCGGCTGCTTCGCGCGCTGCAGGAGCGCGAGGTGATCCGCCTCGGCTCGACCGAGCCGATCCGCATCGACGTGCGCGTGATCGCCGCGACGCACCGGCCGCTGCTCGCGGCCGTCGAGGCCGGCACGTTCCGCGCGGATCTCTATTACCGGCTCAACATCCTGAACGTCGGCCTGCCGCCGCTGCGCGAGCGCGCGGCCGACATTCCCGCGCTCGCGGCGACGCTGCTCGTGCAGGCTGCGCGGCGCGAGCCGCGTCTCGCCGAACGCGTGCGCGACACCGACGACGCGCTGCGTGTGCTCGACGCGACGCAAGCGACGCTCGCGCGCTACCGCTGGCCCGGCAACGTCCGCGAACTGCAGAACGTGGTCGAGCGGATCGCGGTGGAGCTGGCCGAGGAAGCCGACGAGAGCGATCCGGGCGCCGCGTGCGCGGCGCTCGCCCCCGGCGCGCTGCAGGCGATCGCGCCCGAACTGTTCGCCGCGCCGCCCGACGCGGCCGACGCCGACGACACGCAAACGCTGCATGCGCGCCGCCGTCGCGCGGAAGCCGACGAGATCCGCGCGGTGCTCGACGCGTGCGGCGGCGACCGCGACCGCGCGTGCGCGATGCTCGGCATCAGCAAGACGACGCTGTGGCGGAAGCTGTCGGCGAAATAGGTTCGGGCCGCCCGGTCATTCGGCCTTGTGATAGTGGCGATACGCCTTCGCGCGATTGCCGCACGACGACATCGAGCACCAGCGTCGGCTGCCGTTCTTGCTGTCGTCGATGAACAGCCACTGGCATGCATCGTTCGCGCAGCGCTTGACCTTCGCGAGCCGCGTGCTGCCGAGCAGGTCGATCGCCGACCACAGCACCGGGCTCAGCAGCCTCGCGAGCGGGGCTCCCGGCGCGTCGATCCGCCACGCATAGCGGCCATCGACGCGCACCGGCGCAACGCGCGGCGACGCTTCCGCCAGAAAGCCGCCGAGCAGCGCGAGATCGGCATCCCGCGGCTCGCGCTGCTCCGCCTGGGCGTGAAACAGCCGGTATAGCGCCTCGCGCAACGCGAGCGCCCGCGCGAGCATCGTCGGCTCGTCGCCCTTTTTCTCTTCGTCAGGCACGCGACATGCGTCGGCCAGCCCGGCCGGTACGCCCGCCTGTTCGCGGCACCACGCCAGCAGGTCGTCCAGCGTGCCGAAGGTTTCCGTCGGCGGGTCGCTGCCGCGCCAGTACAGCGTGTTCGCAAAATCGAGGCTCAGCGTTTCGGGCGGCGCCGGGATCAGGCAGTTCGTCGTGACGGAAGGTTGCGTTTTTCTCATGGTGCGATCGTATCTAACCACCATGCCAGTTGACAAGCGTCCGAGCGATTTCTAACATAACCGCCATGGTGGTTAAAAACAGGGGGCTGCACTGCCCTTCCCTTCGATCCAAGGAGACACAGATGATCGATCGTCTTTCGTTCAACGTTATCCACATCGCCGCCGGCCGCACGTACGACGACATCACGCTCGGCGCGCTTCGCTACAAGCGTCTGTATAGCGACGACGGCGCCATCGGGTACGGCACGACCGAGCCCGAGCTGTGGTTGCAGCACGCGGCTCGCCCCGTCGTCGCCGATCCCGATTCGGGATTGCACCTGTCGTTCAAGGCCGCGTCGCCGGTCGAGGTCGATGCGTTCTACCGCGCCGCGCTCGAGCACGGCGGCAAGGACAACGGCGGGCCCGGCAAGCGCGAGCACTACGGCCCCGGCTATTACGCGGCGTTCGTCGTCGATCCCGACGGGTATCGGCTCGAAGCGCATTGCGAGCTCGACAACGTCGTCTGATCCGCTGCGTGCGGACGCCGGACGAGCGACAAAGGCCCGATTCCGCCTCGCGCGGAACCGGGCCCATGGTTTCGACTACCTCGTCGTTCGGTGCGCGCCGGTCGCGGCGGCGGTCATGCCGACGGATCGGGCAGCATGGCCCGCGCGCGGGCGGCTACATGTTCCCGCCGGCCCGCGCCGCTCACGCGCTCATTGCGCGTTGCGCGTGCTCTGCAACTGCTCGCCGAGCCCTTCGATCCCGAGGCGCACCGTCTGGCCGGCCCTCAGGAACACCGGCGACGGCTTGATGCCCATGCCGACGCCCGGCGGCGTACCGGTCGTGATCACGTCGCCCGGCTGCAGCGTCATGCAGGTCGACAGATACGCGATCAGTTGCGCGACCGTGAACACCATCGTGCGCGTGTTGCCGTTCTGATAGCGGTGGCCGTCGACTTCGAGCCACAGGTCGAGACGCTGCGGATCCGGCACTTCGTCGCGCGTGACGAGCCACGGGCCGAGCGGGCCGAACGTGTCGAAGCCCTTGCCCTTGTCCCACTGGCCGCCGCGCTCGATCTGCCATTCGCGCTCGGACACGTCGTTGACGACGCAGTAGCCCGCGACGTAATCGAGGGCGCGCGCTTCGTCGACGTCCTTGCACGTCGCGCCGATCACGACACCCAGCTCCACTTCCCAGTCGGTCTTGACCGAACCCTTCGGGATGTCGATGCCGTCGTTCGGGCCGCAGATCGAACTCGTCCACTTGCCGAACACGACCGGCTCCTTCGGCACCGCCATGCCGGCTTCGGCCGCGTGGTCGGCATAGTTCAGGCCGATGCCGATGAACTTGCCGACGCGACCGACGCACGCGCCGATACGCGGCTCCCCGGACACGAGCGGCAGCGTGGCGGGATCGATCGCGCGCAGCCGCGCGAGACCCGCGTCGGACAGCACATCGCCGGCAAGGTCCGGCACATGCGCGGACAAGTCGCGAATCCGGCCGGCCGCGTCGAGGATGCCGGGCTTTTCCTGGCCGGACGGGCCATAGCGAAGCAGTTTCATCGTGCTTAACCTCTGTTGTCGAATGGGACAGGATACCGGCCGACGCGGCCTTTCGCGGCCGCGCGCCGGACGGGTTGTCGATCGTCGAGTGCACGCGTCGGCGCCGTATGCGGCGTGCCGTCGACGCGCGAGAGTCGCGCGGGCGCAGCGATCGCGGCGCCGTACGACGGTACGGCGCGCATCGAACGGGCGGCCGCCGGTCTGCGCATCGGCGACGACGGCCCGGCATCCGCGACGCGTGCCGGCCCATGCCGGCCGGCTGCACGCGCGGCCGCGCCGTCGCTGGCCCGCAAGCCTTTGTACCATCGGCCGCGCGCCGTGAAATGACGCGCGACGGATACCGACTATTGGTGCGCCTGCCGACGCTGCGGCGCAGCACCCGCTGCACCCACGTCGATCGCTCGGCCGTCATTCGCGGCGGCGCCTGCCATCGGTGCATGAATACTGGCAATTCGGGGTGCCCCTGTCATCGAAAACGTTTGCCCATCCGTTCTTGTTCGGTAACGATCGGTAAAAAGACGCTGCATTGCACACTGTATGTTTATTGCTAAGCTCGCACGGATGGTTTCCATGGCCATCCGCGGGGCCGCCCTGTACGCGTGCAGAACCGGCCAGCGTGCGTCGCCGACCGATCGACGGTAATCCCCCAACCTCACACCGACAATGCAGACAACCAACGACCCGCTTCCCGGCTGCGACGCACGGGAATCGATGGCCGCAATCGACCGCTATCGCGCACCCGCGCTCGACAAGGGCCTCGACATTCTCGAACTCCTGTCCGAGCAGAAGGAAGGACTCACCCGCACCGAAATCACGAAGGAGCTCGGCCGTAACGCGAGCGAAATCTACCGGATGCTCGAACGCCTCGTCGCGCGCCGCTACGTGATGCGTTCGACCGGCGGCGACCGCTACACGCTCAGCCTCAAGCTGTTCGCACTTGCGCACCGGCATCCGCCGATGAACCGGCTGATCGCCGAGGCGCTGCCGCCGATGCAGCGCTTCGCCGATGCCGCCGAGCAGTCGTGCCACTTGTCCGTCTACGATCGCGGCAACCTGCTCGTGATCGCGCAGGTGGACGGGCCCGGCCCGTGGGGCGTGTCGGTCCGGCTCGGCTCGCGCGTCGGCCTCGCCGATACGGCGTCGGGCTGCATGATGCTGGCGTACCAAAGCGCCGAGCAACGCGCGCACATGCTGGCCGAGCACTGCAAGGTCAAGGGCGAGGCGCCGCTGAACGAGCAGGAGCTCGCGAATGCGTGTCAGTCGATCCGGCAGTCCGGCTATCTGCGCCAGGACAGCCGGCAAGCGTATGGCGTGACCGACCTGACCGTGCCGATCCTCGGGCCGGCCGGCCACGCGATCGCGGTGCTGACCTGCCCGTACATGCGCCGCATCGATGCGCACATGGCGCCGTCCGTCGACGTGGTCGTCGGCGCACTGCGCGATACGGCCGCCCATCTGTCGATGTGCCGCACCGAGACCTGCTGACGAGCGGGTTACCCGGAAAAATGCACGGGCACGGCGCAGCGGCGCCGGCTCCGGATATGCGCGACGCCCGTGCGGTGCCCGATGCGCGACGTCGCATCGGGCACCCGCGGCGCTACGCTAGAATAGCGGCCCTCTCAAAAACTACGGCGGCCGGTTGTCACGGCCGTCGTATTCGATGGATGTCATGGCCAAACTTCTGAACGATCAAGAATTCCAGCGTTTCTCCGAACTTCAGCAGAAGCAGGCAAGCTTCACGATCACGCCCGAGGAAGCGGACGAGTTGCGCGATATCGTCGCGCGCGCGCAGAAAAAGCGCGACGATCGTGCCGCCGCAATGCAGGCGATCGAAAACTACATCGAGCAGTTCGACATCACGCCCGATGAACTCTTCTCGCCCGAGCAGATCGGCGACGCGGCGCGCACCTACGGGCTCATCACGGCGACCAAGAAGGAACGCACGCTGCCGCCGTCGATCACGTTCAACGGCAAGCCGTACCAGTGGACCAAGACGCTTCCCGACGACGTGCGCGGCGCACTGTTCGACGCGTTCACGTCCGGCGAGTCGGTCAGGCGCTTCATCGCGATGCCGAAAGACACCGCGCGCTGTGCGCTCACGATCGCCCGCCTCGAACGCGAAACCGGTGCAGTCTATGCCGATGCGCACCTCGAGGAACTCGCGATTTCGCGCGACCAGGTGAACGACGCGGCGTCGAAACTCGCTGCGTGAATGTAATTGCGGGCACGGTTCCTGCGTGCCCGCACTCGCGCTTCACGCCGGCACGGGCCGGCGTCGCGCCCACAGGAGCCGTGCGTCAGCATGCTCCCGAAAAAGCTCACCTCGGCATCCTGCAAGCGCTCACCATGGTCTCCCGAAAAGCCTCACCCGAGACTCCGGAGACGCTCACTGACGGCTCCCGAACGTCCTCACCAATCGCTCCCGCAGGTGCTCACCGAAGCCTCCCGGAAAGGCTCACCGGCGTCTCCCGCAGGTACTCACCGGCCGTTCCCGGGAGAGCTCACCGAACCCTCCCGTATCGGCTCACCATGCTGCCCCGGAAAAGCTCACTCGCCGTTCCCGAAAAGTCTCACCTTGGCGACGGCTTTGAAAACGCGAGGCCGGAACACGGCAGCGAATGCTTGCAGGCACATCGGTGGAAACGGCTGCGGCGGGCCAATATCGCAGCACGCTGCGAGCATCGCCGGACACCATGCGTGCGTTGCGGTATCGCTTCGACCGGCAGGTCCGACACGTTGCCGAACGCTTTGCTTCAAGGCCGCCCCGAATGCTTTGCATTCCTTATTTAGTGTGCGACATGGCGAGATGTTCGGGTGCGTCGACCCATGCGCTGCCCCAAGCGCCGGACCTGAAACCGACGACTACGGCTGCAGCTTCATCCTGAAACCCACGACGCCGGGCTCCTCCGTCGTCGACACCGCAAACCCGCACGATTTCGCGAGCGAGATCATCGCCGAATTCTCGCGCAGCGCCTCGCCGACCATCCATGCGGTGCCGCGCGAGCGCGCGTAGTCGATGATGCGGGTCATCATCAGCCGGCCGAGCCCCTTGCCCTTTTGATCGGGCCGTACCGCGATCGCGAACTCCGCCGTCTCGTTGTCGGGATCGGCGACGGCACGCGCGACCGCGAGCGTGTGGTCGCGCCCCGACACATCGGTGAACGACACGATGAAAGCCATCTCACGGTCGTAGTCGATCTGCGTCATGCGCGCCACCTGCGAGTGATCGAAACTGCGCACCGCGCCGAAGAAACGCATCCGCAGATCTTCCGGCGTCATCGCACCGAGCAGCTCGTTGTGTGCGGCCTCGTCTTCCGGACGGATCGGACGGATCGTCACCGTCTCGCCACGCCATTCGAGCGTCTGCTCGAGGTGCCGCGGATACGGCATGATCGCGAGCCGGCTACGCCCCGAAGCCAGCGTGATGCGTGGCGCGACCACCCATGTGCGGTCGGACAGCACGCGCAGCGTGATCGACATCGCAACGACTTCGCGTACGTCGCACACGACCTGCGACAGCGCCGTCAGCGCGTCGAGCGTCGGCTCGACGGGCGTGCTGCGCGCATACGGCGAACGCTCCATCACCGCGCGGGCGAGCACCGTGTTCAGCGGCGGCAGGCCGTAGACGACGAGCGGCGCCGATACGCCGTCGGCCGGTGGCACGGCATAGCGAAACACCGGACCGAAGTTCGAATCGTCGTACATGTCGACCGTGATGTCGACGACGTTCTTGCCGGCCGGTTCGTTGGGCTGCTCGCCCTGCAGACCGAAACGGGACAGCCAGTGCAGCGCGGCTTCGCCGGCCAGCTCATGCTGACCGGCTTCCACCATGCGACGTGCGTCGGCCTGGGCAGACGCCACGCACTCGGCCGGCTGCGGCGGCGTACCCTCCGGCGTCTGCATCAGCAATTGGCGCCCGAGGTTGTAGTCGACCAGACGCGCATACGCGCGCGCGAGCCGCTGCGGCGTCGTGTGCACCGGAATGCCGTTCGCGTGCAGCGCATCGCGCGTCGCCGCGTCCACCGCGCCGAAGAAACACGCGAGGATGCCGCGATGCGCATGCTGCCGCGCGTCGATCAGCGTGCGCGCGACCGAATCGGCCGGCGCGCTGTGCGAAGTGGAATGAACGACGAACAGCGTGCCCGTCTGCGGAAACGGGGCGAGCGCCTTGATTGCCGCGGCAAAGTGCTCGGGGCGCGCGTCGTCGCCCAGCGTGAGCGGATTGCCGGGCGACGCGAGGTGCGGCAGCGCGGCCGCGACGGCCGACGTTGCCGCGGGCGACCAGGCGGCCAGCACGTCGCGCACTTCCGCAACCGCATCGACCGCGAGTTTCGCCACGCCCGCATCGCTCGTCACGAGCGTCGCCGCGCCCCGCGCGGTGACGCGGCCGACGCCGAGCGTCTCGATTTCGTCGAGCAGATCGTCGAGCGCATCGACGCGCACCATGCCCGCGCGCTGGAACGCCGCCGTATAGAGCGCATCGCCGAGATCGGCACGGCCGGTGCGCAACGCGAGCACCGGCTTGTTGCGTGCGGCCGCGCGCGCCGCCGACATGAACTTGCGCGCCGCGCGCACGGTATCGAGCTCGAGCAGGATCGCGCGCGTGCCGGGATCGCTCGCCAGATAGTCGAGGACGTCGCCCGCATCGACATCGGATTCGCTGCCGAGCGCGACGACATGCGAAAAGCCGAGGCCCCGTGCATCGGCCCAGCCAAGCACCGCGTTCGTCAGCGCATTCGATTGCGACACCCACGCGACGCCGCCCGATCGCGCCGTATAGGCAGGCGCGCCGAAATGCGCATGCCGCGCGGGCGACGACACGCCGAGACTGCCGGGCCCGACGATACGGAGCACGAACGGCTTCGCCGCCTTCAGCGTGCGATCGACCGCGGCGCGATCGGCCTCGGTGCGCGCCTCGCCGACGATCACCGCGACGCGCGTGCCGAGCTCGCCGAGCTTGCGCACGATGCCGGCCCAGGTCGCGGGCGGCGTGCAGATCACCGCAACCGACGGCGGCGTGGGCAGCCCGTCGACATCGGAGACGACCGCATGCCCGTCCAGCTCGCGATATTTAGGATTGACCGGCCACACGGGCCCCCGGAACGCGCCGTCGAGCACACGGGACCACACCATCGCGCCGATACTGCCGGCGCGCGACGACGCGCCGACGACCGCCACGGACTTGGGCTGGAACAACGCATCGAGATGGCGAACGGTCACATCGGCTCCCTGCGGTGACGAAAGACGACACGATCGGCATGCGGCCACGCAGGCCGTGCGCCGATCGACGCGAATCCCAAGCATAGGCGAAGCGCCCGCGACTGCCTATATGCCGAACGGCCGGCTATTCGACGGACGTCAATGCTCGCACCATGGACTGCAACCCACGCGGCCGGCGTCGCAGCACCTGTTCTTCCCGCGATGCACGTAACGCGGCACGACGCTGCAGCCGCTTCTCAAAGGTGAGGATTTACAGGAGCCAAGGTGAGTATCTTCGGGAATCGCACGACACACCGCGCCAGCATGCGAAAGGTGATGAAAATCCGCGTCAGGCATGCACCGCGAAAAGCGCGAATGGCAATGCGCATGCATTGCGCCATTACGCGGCTGTTTACGGGAATTCGCGGCAATATGCGGCCGGATCGCGGGGAATTCGCAAAACGGGATCCGTTGATTGCGCGGCGTTGCACTTCAATTCGCCCGGGAAAATCGCATGACGATTGCGCCAAAACAAAACGGTGCGAAGGCCGCATGGCCGTTCGCACCGTCGGTCGGCGCACGAAAGGTGAGGATTTTCGGGAGTCAGTCCTTGATCAGGAAACGTCCGCGATTCTTGCCCAGCCATGCGGGCGCCCGCCCGCGGCCGCTCCAGGTTTCGCCCGTCTTCGGGTTCAGGTACTTCGGCGGCAAGGGTCGCTTGGGCTTCGCGGCGATAGCGGCGGCAGCCGATTTTGCCGGAAGAAAACCGAGCTCTTCCGGCGTAATGTCGTATTCGTCGATTTTCGCGCGGATTTCCGCAATCGCGTCGGCAACCGCCTTTTCACGTTCCTTGTCGATTTTTTGCTGAAGCCGTTCGAGCTGCGCGCTCAGTTGCCTGTAGGTCGCCATATGGATGGGACTCCATGAGTGTTATTCGTGAAAAACAAGGGACTCAAAGCAAACAGAAAAGCGCGTCGCCCGATCGTGATCTCCTCAGCCGGTCATTTCGGGATCAATAACCGCTCTTCTTCTTGCATGCGAAGAGAAGATTTCGCACGGCGTCATCCGTCGATTGCTGGATCACGTCGAAATCTCCGTTGCACATGGCCCGGGCATTGTCGGTGCAATTACTCCAGTCGCTGCCGGTGCATTGCACCTGAGTGGTCGGACGCCCGTCCGAAGTGAACAGCGGAGCACTGCCGCCGCACCCGCCGAGCCCTGCAACCAGAGCCAACATCACGGCCGCCCGAGGCCACCGACAGACCGACGCAAGCATGTGTTTCATCGTTCTTCCCGTCAACCTTTTTTTGAATGTCGCGAGTATGCCATGGGCAGCCCTTCGGCCGTCAGTCCGGCGTGCGCTCGGGTTGCCCGCGCGCCTTGTACGGCAAGTGCTTGCGCGGATCCTCGGTGATGCGAACGAAAACCTGCTCGACGTCCGGAAGCGCCTCGAATTCGCGTTGCAGCGCCTGACGATCGAACGCCGTATCCGCGCATCCTTCGACGTAGATGAAACGTCGCTGTACGGTGATCCACAGGCTCGTGCCGCGCAGACGATCGGAGCCGGCGAAGTGCGCCTTCGCGGCATCGGCGATCGACGCGTCATACATATACGAGTTCGGCTTCGTGCAGCGATGGGCGAGCCAGCAGGTCGTGCCGCGTTCGGCGCGGTAGTGCGCATCGTCCGTCATCTCGGCGCGCGTCATCCACGGGCCGAGCGGCAACGGGCATTCGGCCACGTCCTGCGACAGCGCGACGAACGGATCGTTGTACCAGTTGCGCCGCGCCTCGGGCGCATCGGCGTCGCCAGCCTGCGCGAGTGCGGCGCTCGCGAGCAACATGGTCAGCCATCCTGCAATGCCGATCCGCTTCATCGCGATCTCCCGTGCGATGCGTTACGTCGAGCCGCTTCGGCGTCGCCGATCGGCCTACCGGTCGATACCGAGCGCCGCCAGTTTCTTGTACAGCGTCGCGCGGCCGATCCCGATACGCGCGGCCGCTTCGACGACCTTCCCGTCACAGGCCGCCAGCGCATCGGTCAGAAACCGGCGCTCCCACGCCGCCAGCGCATCGGCATACGAGGCGGCCGGCGCACCGGATGCCGTCGACGCATCGCCCGCGCGCTGCTCGGCCGGTGCCGCGGCAACCCGCTGCGCCGGCGCGGCGCCCTCCGGCGAGATGCGCACCGGCCCCAGAAACGGCGCGAGCGCACGCGCGTCGATCACCGAACGGTCCGACAGCATCAGCGCGCGTTCGAGCGTATTGCGCAACTCGCGCACGTTGCCGGGCCACGGATACGCGCACAGCATCCGCAACGCATCGTCGGTCAGCTCGCAGTGCGCGGCGCGCCCGTGCTGAGCCGCCAGTTCCTCGAGCGTCGCGTAGACGAGCGCCGCGATGTCGGATGCGCGCTCGCGCAACGGCGGCGCATGAATCGTCAGCACGTTCAGCCGGTAATAGAGATCCGCGCGAAACCGCCCGGCTGCCACGAGCGCCGGCAGGTCGGCCGACGTGGCGGCAATGATGCGCACGTCCGCGCGCACGATCCGGTTCGAGCCGACCGGCTCGAACTCCTTGTCCTGCAGCACGCGCAGCAGCTTGCCCTGCAACGGCAGCGGCATGTCGCCGATCTCGTCGAGAAACAGCGTGCCGCGATCGGCCAGCTCGAATTTTCCGACGCGCCCCTTGCGATCGGCACCGGTGTACGCGCCGGGCGCCGCGCCGAAGAATTCGGTTTCGAGCAGCGTGTCGGGAATCGCGGCGACGTTGACGGTCACGAGCGGCTGGAGTGCACGCGCCGACGCCGCGTGAATCGCGTGGGCGAGCAGCTCCTTGCCGGTGCCCGTCTCGCCGAGCAGCAGCACCGGCGAATCGACCTGCGCGGCGCGACGCGCCTGGCGCTTGGTCTCGAGGCTCGCGGCACTCGTGCCGACGAAGCTCGCAAACGTGTATTTCGCGCGGCGCGCCTGGGCGAGCGAGCGCTGCGTCGCAATCAGTTGCTGCTGAAGCTGCGCGTAGCGGGAAAAAATCGGCGTGAGCGTCTTCAACTGGTCGAACAGCGCGAAGCCGATTGCGCCAACCGTCTCGCCGGCCTCGTTCTTCAACGGCAGGCGCGTGACGACGAGCGGCTCGCGGCCCGTCTCCATGATGTCGAGCAGGATCGGCTGCCCGGTCGACACGACCTCGCGCATCAGGCTGTTCGGAATCACGGCCTCGCAGTCGAGGCCGACGGCCTGCTGCGGATCGGCGAACCCGAAGCGCGCGGCGTAACGCTCGTTCATCCACACCACGCGCGCGTTGCGATCGACCACCACCGTGCCCGCACTCGAATCCTCGAAGGTCCGGAACAGCGACTCGGCAGCGCGCCGCAGCACGTCGCCGTAGTTGACGGGCAGGCGGGCCCAGTCGTTCATCATCGTGTCTTCGTCTCCGTTTATCGTCGGCCGGATGTCTCCGGAACGAGACGGATTATCTCACTCCGGAGACACGCCGCAATGCGTTGTCCGGGAAAGCCCTGCACGATTTCGACGGTCGACCGGATGGCTAAAACGTCTCCGGATGGAGACGTTTTATGTAGAATCGTCAGACCTGCACCGGCGCGAGCCCGCCGGCCGCAAGCGGACCCATGTCCGGCGGCGCAATCCGGCCGATGGCACGAAACCTGCACGAACCTGAGCCGGTCCGCGGCGCACCGCGCGATCGAACAACAACCAAAGCCATTAGGAGACTCCCTTGTCTTTCGTGATCGTCCTCGCCGCGCTGGCGTTCCTGATGTTTGCCGCGTATCGCGGCTACAGCGTGATCCTGTTCGCGCCGATCGCCGCGCTCGGAGCGGTGCTGCTGACCGAACCCGCCGCCGTCGCACCGGTCTTCTCCGGCATCTTCATGGAGAAGATGGTCGGCTTCGTCAAACTGTATTTCCCGGTCTTCATGCTCGGCGCCGTGTTCGGCAAGGTGATCGAACTGTCCGGGTTCTCCGAGTCGATCGTCCATGCGGCGATCCGCTACATCGGCCGCTCGCGCGCGAATGCGGTGATCGTCGCGGTGTGCGCGCTGCTCACCTATGGCGGCGTATCGCTGTTCGTCGTGGTGTTCGCGGTCTATCCGTTCGCGGCCGAACTCTATCGTCAGAGCAACATCCCGAAACGGCTGATGCCCGGCGCGATTGCACTCGGCGCGTTCTCGTTCACGATGGATTCGCTGCCCGGCACGCCGCAGATCCAGAACATCATCCCGACCACGTTCTTCAAGACGACTGCCTGGGCCGCGCCCGCGCTCGGCACGATCGGCTCGCTGTTCATCATCGTCGTCGGCCTCGCGTATCTCGAATGGCGCCGCCGTTCGGCGATGGCGAAGGGCGAAGGCTACGGCACGTCGCTCGTCAACGAGCCGGAGCGCGTCGAGGCAACGGCGCTGCCGCATCCCGCGCTGGCGATCCTGCCGCTGATCCTCGTCGGCGTGTCGAACTTTGCATTCACGAAGCTGATCCCGCAGTGGTACGGCGCCGCGTCTTACACGGTCGCGCCGGAAGTGCTGCCGGGCGTGCACGCGCCGGTCACGACGTCGATCAAGACGGTCGTCGCGATCTGGTCGGTCGAGGCCGCGCTGCTGCTCGGGATCGTGCTGGTCGTGCTGACCGCATTCAAGCGCGTCAGCGATCGCTTCGCGGCCGGCTCGAAGGCCGCCGTCGCCGGCGCGCTGCTCGCCGCGATGAACACCGCGTCGGAATACGGCTTCGGCGGCGTGATCGCCGCGCTGCCGGGCTTCCTCGTCGTCAGCGATGCGCTGAAGAGCATCCCGAACCCGCTCGTCAACGCAGCCGTGTCGGTCAGCTCGCTCGCGGGTATCACTGGCTCCGCGTCCGGCGGCATGAGCATCGCGCTCGCCGCGATGTCGGACCTGTTCATCAAGGGCGCGCAGGCGGCCAACATCCCGATGGACGTGCTGCACCGGGTCGTCGCGATGGCGAGCGGCGGCATGGACACGCTGCCGCACAACGGCGCGGTCATCACGCTGCTCGCCGTCACGGGCCTCACGCACCGCGAGTCGTATCGCGACATCTTCGCGGTCACCGTCATCAAGACGCTCGCGGTATTCTTCGTGATCGCCGTGTACTACGCGACGGGGCTCGTGTAAGCCTTGGCATCGGGGCGGCGTTTCGTGCGCCGCCGTCTCGCCGTTCAGGATCGGACCGCATGCGCACCGGAACGGATTCCGGCAAGCGCATCCGGTCCGATTTTCATTTCCCTGCGCCAAATCGACACGCCGGCCGTCGCCCGGGCCATCGCCCGACCCCGCTCCCACCCATTGTTACCCGCAGCAAAACACTGCGTTGGGCGCGATCGCATTTTTCAGGCACCCGCCTCGGCCTACACTGGTTTCAACGCTCGCGGCGCTTCGACGAACGAAGCGCCGCGATTCACCGGAAATCGTGGAGGTCCCCATCATGAAACGCCTGATCCAAGCCATTGCCATCGCGCTGACCGTCTCGGCCCCGTTCGCCGCGCAGGCCCAGTCGAACCCGCCGCTCACGCGCGCGCAGGTCCACGCCGAAGTCAAGGCGCTCAAGCAGGCCGGCTTCCAGTCGAGCGACTGGTTCTATCCGGCCAGCATCGTATCCGCCGAAGCGAAGATCGCCCGTCAGCACGACGCCGGATACGGCAGCGATCGCGGCGCGTCGTCGGAGTCGGGCCGGTAATCGTCGGCCCGCCCGGCGATCCCTCCGTGCGCCGTTACGCCTTCACGGGCTGGATCAGCTTTGCGCACGCCGCCGCCTGCGGATCACCCGCCGGCAGCTTCCCGCACACGCCGTCGAACTGCTTCACGACCGACCTGACCGACGCATCGTGCGCGCCGCTGCCGCGCCAGCGGTTCAGTTGCGTGACGACCTTGGTCAGCGCGCGCAGGTTCGCGCCGTAGAACGCGTCCCGGGTCTTGTCGGCCTGCGCGAGCACACTGGCCGCAATCCCTTCGATGCGCGCCGAATCGTCCGGCGCCAGTTCGACCGCATTCGCAAAATAAGTCGCGCCCCAGCGCAGCTTCGTCGCCGGCCCGCTCGCCGCGTCGTACGCCTTGCGATACCAGTCGAGCGCGGCCGCCTTGTCGCCGCGCGCCTTCGCGTTCGCGGCCAGCCCCGACATGAAGTAGTACGGCGTGGACGAACGCGGCAGCTCGGCCTTCAGTAACGCATCCGATTCGTCGTACAGCCCTGCGTCGGTCAGCGTGTCCGCGCCTTCGCTGACGAGCGCCTGCCGCTCGTACGCGTTCGCCGCGCGCTGCACCGACGCGGCGATCTGTTTGCGCGCGGTGTCGGCGAGCGCCGGTGCGGCGGGCGGTGCGCCCTTGCGCGCGTCGCCGCGCGCGAGCAGCACGCGGCCGTGCAACGCCATCAGCCGATCGATCGACGACAGCGTGCCGTCGGTCGACAGGCGCGCCAGCGCCGTGTCGTACGCGCCGCGCAACTTCGTGCGCTGCGCGTCGTCGCCGCCGAGATACGCGACCACGCGCGCAGGCGCCGCGACCAGCACGTCCGAATCGGCCCGCGACAGCGCGGGATCGTGCAGCACCGTGCGCAGCGAATCGGCAAGCGCGGCCTTGTCGAGCGCACCGGCCTGCGCCGGGTCGTCCGACGCGGCGACCACCGCCGACTTCAGCGCGAAGCGCGCCGATTCGGCTTTCGCACCCGCCGCCCGGGCGCGTTGCGCAAGCGACTGCAGCGTCTCGGCGACGCGATCGGCCGGCACCGGCAACGCGCCGTCGGTATCCCACGAATAGTCGGCCAGCAGGCGCCATTCGTCCGGCGTCAGCGACGCGCCGTTCTTCAGCGCCGTCGCGAGCGTCTGCCGCACCGGATGCGCGGCCGTCATCCCGAGCGACAGCGCCTGCATGTAGCGGTCGAGATCGGCTTCGCCCGGCAGCCGCGTCACTTCGGTGCCGTCGGGGCGGAACAGGATCATCGTCGGATAGCCGTGCACCTTGAAACGCTCGCCGAGCTTCTGCGCGCTTTCGGTATCGCCGTCGAGATACACGGGCACGAAGAACGACGAACGTGCCTTGAATGCCTGCTGGCTGAAGATCGTCGACTTCACCTGGTTGCACGACGGACACCATGCCGCGCCCCAGTACAGCAGCAGCGGCTTGCCCTCGCGCTTCGCGAGCGCGAACGCGGCATCGACGTCGCCGTGTTGCCACGCGATGCCGGGCGGCAGATGCGCGCCGTCGGGCGCTGCGTTCGCCGCCGGGACGCCCGCGGGCGCGGCAGCGGCAAGCGCCGCAGCGGCGGCAGCGAACAGGCAGGCGGCGGTGAGATTGCGGAGAACGGTTTTCATCGAAGCGGGTTCCGTTGAAAAGGACGGTTTCAGGGGGATGCCGCGCGCGCAACGAGGGCCGCGATGCGATGGCGATGAGGCCGAACGCCATGCAGCGCCGCGCATGCATCGATACGGAAACACGAAGCCGGCCGCAGCGACCGGCAAATCGTTTGAAGATACGACAGGTATAGCCGAAGGAAAACGAACGAATTCTCGATTGAATATGACGCGCGGCGCCGCGGCCGCGTGCCGTCACGTCCGCGACGGCCGGCCCTTCATTGCCGCGTCCTGATGCGGGCCATGTGATACACGGACGCATGCACGCCGTCGCGCAACGCGTAATCCGGCGATTCGCCTTCGATGCGGAAACCGTGTTGCTCGTAGAGTGCGATCGCCGCTCGGTTGTCGGTAAACACGGTCAGCTCGAGACGCGTGATGTTCAGCCAGTTCTCCGCGAGATCGATCGCGGCCGCGAGCAGCCGGCCGCCGATGCCGCGCCCGTGATGGGCCGCGTCGACCATCATGCCGAGCGCCGCCGCGTGGCGCCGGCGGGGATTCGGCTCGGGATGCAGGCCGAGATGGCCGACCACCGTACCGTCGATTTCGGCAACGAGGCTCACGCTGTGCTCGCGCACGTCGTCGAGCCGCTTCCGCCATTTCTCGAGCGACGGAAATGGCTGCTGCAACGTATTCGTGTACACCGCGCGATGCGCGGCGATCTGCCGGATCGCGTCGACGTCGTGCGTCTCGCTGTGCCGGATCCTGATATCGGTCATGGGTGGGCCGGTTCCGAAAAGTCGCGCCGAACGCGCGGAGACTGCGCACGTGCACAGCAACGCATCGAGCTTAGCCGATTTCACGCATTTGAAACATGGGCGTCACACCGGCGCACGTCAGGTTGCATCCGCAACGAAACGCGCGTGTGCCGTCCTCGCAACATTCGGAAAACTCCGACCGGTCGCCCCTGCGACGATCGGTAATTTCTTACCATACTCGACCTCGCATTCGCGCTTGAACGAATCGTTGCACACACAACGTCACGCACGCGACACGCGATGTCATTTCTTCATCACGTCGACGTCATGTCGTGTCCCTAGACTGGGCGCCGCCTCAGCCCGGCCATGCGCCGGGACGGTGTGTGCCGGCACCTGCCCCGCGCATCACGATGCGTGCGGCGCACAGGATCGCGACGGCAAGGCCGCAGTATTCGCGCAACGTCGCGCGTCGGGCGCGATACGTGCACCGCCGCGACGCACGGCCGATGCCCCGAACACGCACGCATCGCGGATCGTCCCGGGGCGGGACCACGCGCGGGCACCGCCGGACGAACTCACGAACGCTCCCACCTTCACAGGATCCGAACGCCATGACGTCACGCCGCAAATTCCTTCAGCAGACCGCCGGCTCCAGCCTCGCCGCCGCCGCGCTGTCCGCGTTTCCGCCGAGCATTCGCCGCGCGCTCGCCATTCCCGCCTTCCATGAAACGGGGACCATCCAGGACGTCAAGCACGTCGTGCTGCTGATGATGGAGAACCGCGCGTTCGACAGCTACTTCGGCACGTTCAAGGGCGTGCGCGGCTATGGCGACCGCTTCGCGGTGCCGTCGCCGAACGGCCGCGACGTGTTCTATCAGACGTACACGAAGGCGGCGCCCGCCGCGACCGTGACGCCGTATCACCTCGACGCGCGCCAGGGCAACGCGCAGCGCGCGGGCGGCACGCCGCACACGTGGGCCGACGCGCAGGCCGCGTGGGATCACGGCCGGATGAACCGCTGGCCGGACGCGAAGACGCCGCTGTCGATGGGCTATTACGACGCGGCCGAAGTGCCGTTCCAGCGCGCGCTCGCCGATGCGTTCACGCTGTGCGACCACTACCACTGCGGGATGCACACGGGCACGATCGCGAACCGCCTGTTCTACTGGAGCGGCACCAACGGCCCGAACGGCATCAGCCCGGCCGACGGCAGCCGCGTGAAGATCGCCGCGCTGAACAACCAGTTCAACGGCGGCAACGACATCGGCCCGTCGAGCCAGGGCTGGACCTGGACGACCTATGCCGACCGGCTGCAAGGGGCGGGCGTGAGCTGGAAGGTCTACCAGAGCCTGATCGACAACTTCGGCTGCAACGAGATGATGAGCTTCCGCCACTGGCGCGCGGCGATCGAGCAGATGCCGGCCGCGCGCCGGCCCGCGTACGTCGCGTCGACCGATATCACGCAGCCGGTGACGGCGGCCGGCGCGTTCTACGACCCCGCGATCGACGATCCGCTGAGCCCGCTCGCGAAGGGCTTCGGCAACACGATGCCGTACGGCTTTCTCGAAACGTTCCGCGACGACATCCGCAACGGCAAGCTGCCGGAAGTGTCGTGGATCATCCCGCCGTCCGCGTACAGCGAGCACCCGGGGCCGTCGAGCCCCGCGCAGGGTGGCTGGTACGTGCAGGCCGTGCTCGACGCGCTGACGGCGAACCCGGAGGTCTGGAGCAAGACCGTGCTGCTGGTCAACTACGACGAGAACGACGGCTTCTTCGACCACATGCCGTCGCCGGCCGTGCCGTCGCGCAACGCCGACGGCACGCTCGCGGGCGGCCATACGCTGTCGGCCGCCGACGTCGCGGTCGAGTATCACGACTTCACGCCGGCCACGTCGAGCCAGCCGGCAACCGACGGCCGTCCGTACGGCCCGGGCCCGCGCGTGCCGATGTGGATCGTGTCGCCGTGGAGCCGCGGCGGCTGGGTCAACTCGCAGGTGTTCGACCACACGTCGACGCTGCGCTTCCTCGAGACGCGCTTCGGCGTCGCGGAGCCGCAGATCGGCGCGTACCGCCGCGCGGTGTGCGGCGACCTGACGAGCGCGTTCAATTTCCGCACGCCGAACAACGAGCCGCTGCCGACGCTCGCGGGCCGTACGACGAAAAGCCAGGTCGACGCGCTGAGCGCCGCGCAGCAAACCGCGCCGAAAATCGTGCCGCCCGCGACGCCCGCGCTGCCCGCGCAGGCGACCGGCGTGCGCCCGTCGCGCGCGTTGCCGTACGAACTGCACGGGAGCGCACGCACCGATGCCGGCGCCGGCACGGTCACGCTGAAGTTCGCGAACACCGGCCGCGCCGCCGCCGTGTTTCACGTCTATGACAAGCTGCACCTCGACCGGCTGCCGCGGCGCTACGTCGTCGAGCCCGGCAAGACGCTGCACGGCGACTGGGCCGCACGCGCCGACGATGGCGGTAAATATGATCTGTGGGTGCTCGGCCCGAACGGCTATCACCGCCGCTTCACCGGCGACCTGAGCCGCCTGGCCGGCGCGCGCGCACCGCATCCGGAAGTACGCGTCGGCTATGCGGGCGCGAGCGGCAACCTGCACCTGCGGCTGCGCAACGACGGCGGCGGCACGGTGCGCTTCACGGTGAAGTCGAACCAGGTCTACGGGCCGCTGTCGGGACACGGCGGAAACGACGACCACGGTCATGGCCGCGACGACGAAAACGGTAACGACCAGGGTCGGGGCAACGGCCATGGCGCCGGCACCACGTGGACCGTCACGGTGCACGCCGGCGACCAGTCCGAACTGCACTGGAAGCTCGACTCGACCGGCTACTGGTACGACTTCATCGTCACCGCCGACAGCGACGCGAGCTTCTCGCGCCGCCTGGCCGGCCGCGTGGAAACCGGCCGGCACTCGGTCAGCGACCCGGCGATGGGGCTCGCCGACCGCTTCTGACGCCGCCGCGGCGACGCGCGGCGCAGCGCGCGTCGCCGCCCGTGTCGGCACGGCCGAGAACGCCGCTCGGGCACCGGTTTCGGCCGGCGCCCGATCCGGTGCAGACGCCCGCCCGGCGCGGCTCAAACATCAGAAGGATCGGTGGTTCAGCCCTCATTTCACCGCCACGAAAATGCTCCGTGTTGCGGCCCGTTCGCGTTAAACTGCGTCAAGCCGTATTCAACAAAGACATCTTTGCCGCCAAGGCATCCACGACACGAGGATAGGTTCGATGCGCACTACCGGCTCATCCGGGGCAATGACCCTGCTCACCGAACACGACGCGGCCGATGGCCGCGAACTGCGCTCGCTCCGGCTCGAAGCGACCGGCGACGGCAAGAGCGTGCTGCTGATCGAGATCGACGAACGCAAGCCCGGCATCCACCGCGAAGTCCGCTACGAGATCACCCCGGCCGAACTGATCGCGGCGATCCGCTCGCACGGCGCCGAGCTGCCCGGCGAAAACCACGGCGCCGCATCGCTCGCCCGCACGCCCTCGTGATTCCGAACGGTGAGCCGCGCGCAATGCGTCGGCTCACCCACATCCCCCTGCCGCCGTCAGGCGCTTTGCATCATTCCCGCCGCTGCGTTGAAAAAGGCCGATAATCGGCCCATCTGCATTTCCCGCCACGCGTTTCCTTTTCGGCCAGCCGTCATGCTCCTACGTGACCTCGTCGCCCAGTACGGGCCGCTTCTCGTGTTCGCCAACGTGCTCGCGGCGGCCATCGGCCTGCCGGTGCCCGCGATGCCGACGCTCGTGCTGTTCGGCGCGATGTCGGCGATGCATCCGGCGATGATCGGCTCGCAGCTCGTGACGGTCGTGGTGCTGTCGGTGCTCGGCGCGCTGATCGGCGACACGGTCTGGTACGTCGCCGGGCGGCGGTACGGCGGCACGACGCTGAAGACGATCTGTCGGCTGTCGCTGTCGCGCGATACCTGCGTGAAAAAGACCGAACGCTTCTTCGGCCGCTACGGCGTGCGCGTGCTCGCGGTCGCGCGCTTCATTCCCGGATTGTCGCTGGTGTCGGTGCCGATGGCCGGTGCGCTCGGCACGCGCTATCGCACGTTCGCCGGCTACGACGCGCTCGGCGCCGCACTGTGGACGATCGTCGGGCTGGTAGCCGGCCTCGTGTTCTACCGGCAGATCGACTGGCTGTTCGCCGGCGCGAGCCGTCTCGGCCGTGCGGTGCTGCTCGTCATCGTCGCACTGCTCGCCATCTATGCGGCCGTGCGGTGGATGCGCCGCCGCGCGCTGATCCGCCAGCTCGCAAACGCGCGGATCGGCGTCGACGAGCTCGACGTGCTGCTGCGCGACACCGCCGCCCCGGTGGTGCTCGACGTCCGCTCGCCCGAGCACCGCAAGCTCGACCCGTTCGCGATTCCCGGTGCGCAGTTCGCCGACGAGCGCCAGATCGCCGACATCGTCGCGCGCTATCCGCTCACGCAGAAGTTCGTCGTGTATTGCTCGTGCCCGAACGAGGTGACGGCCGCGCTGATGGCGAAGCGTCTGCTCGATGCAGGCTTCACCGATGCGCTCGCGCTGCGCGGCGGTCTCGACGCATGGCGCGATACGGGCCGCCAGCTCACGTCGCTCGTGGAAGAAACGCCCGCCGGGAGCGATCCTGTCGCGGGATGGCACAAGCCGGCCTGATCGCACCGATCGCAGGCCGGCCGTGCGAGAGTGGGGGCCTTGCGCCCCCTTCCGTCAAAACGCGTGCAGCGGCAGGTTCACGACCAGACGGTACTCGGTGTTCGACGCGTCCGAGTAGTGTGCCGAGCCGTTGTGCCACATCGCGATGAACGTGACCTTCGTGTTCTTCAGCTTGCCGCTCTGGAACGTGTACGACGGGATGAAGCCGAACTCGTGGTGACGGCCCTGCACCGGCGCACCGTTGCTCCAGTAGATGCTCGACTTGCTCGGGTCGTTCGCCGCGCCCGCGCTGCCGTCCGCACCCCAGCCCGTCACGCCCCACACCATCGCCTTGAAGCCCGGCAGGCCCGCTTCCTTGCCGTAGAACGTGTAACGCAACTGCAGCGATTTCTCGTGCGGGGCGTTGTAGTCGACGTCCATCGAGTTGGTCAGGAAGATGCCGTTCGTTTCGTTCAGGTAGTCGAAGAACTGGTCGCCGAGCACTTGCTGGAAGCCCAGCAGCAGCTCGTGCGGGCCATGCTGCGCGGCCAGCGACAGGCTGTACGCGTTGTTGTTGATCTTGCCCTGCAGCGCATCGCCCGTGTCGTGCGTCGAATAGACGTTGCCGAAGCCGGTCCACTTGATCGTCTGCGGGCTGCCGATGCTGTGCTTCACCGACGCGTAGTACTGGTGCCACACGTCGTCGGCCTGGTTCGCGTACAGCGCGACTTCGCCGTTCGGCGAGTAGTCCCACGTGCCGCCGACATAGGTCAGGCGATTGATGCGCGTGCCGCCGTATTGCGTCGTCAGGTTGGTGAGCGTCGTATGGCCGCGCGCGTCGGTCTTCGTGAAGCTGCCGGCCTCGAGCATCACGTTCTTGAATTCGTTGCTGACGAGCGTCGCGCCGAGGAACGTCGGCGGCAGCGCACGGTTGTCGTGCTGCTCCATGAACGGATTGTCGACGGCCTGCAGACCGTACTTGACCACCGTGTTCGAAATGCGCGCCTTGACGTCGTAGATGCCCGGGTAGGCCCACGCGAGCTGGTTGCCGCCGCCGCCGCCCTTCGCGATGTGCACCATGCTGCCGGCGCCCTGACCGCCGTCGAGCTTCAGCGCTGCATACAACGACGCATCGAAGCCGATCCCGATCAGGCCGGTCGTATAGCCCGACTCGAAGTTCGCCATCGCGCCCTGGATCCACGCATGGCGATGCGGCCCGCCCTTGGCGTCGAGCACGTCCGCATAGTTGCGGAACAGGAAGTCGAGATGGCTGTCGGCAATGAAGCCGTTCGATTTCGACTGCGCCGACGGCTCGTCGGGCGGCGTGACGGCCTGGGTCGCCTCGGCGTTGACAACGGCGTTCGGAGTCGTTGCCTGCGCAACGGTCGCGCCGGTACCGGCAGCGGGCGCGGCCTGCGCGACCGTCAGCGGCGCGCTCGCCGCGTCGTCGGCGTGCGCGACGCCCGTCAGCGAAACGCCTGCGAGCGCCGGCAGTCCCCATGCGAGCAACATCTTCGATGCCGTCCCGATCGTCTTCTGCTTTTTCATCGTAATAATTCTCGTCTTGTGTTGATATCGTCCACACCGGTTGCGATCCGCTCCCGGCCCCCCGGCGAGCCCGGCTAAGGGCGCGCCTGTACCCGCGGCGCGAAGATCGTTCGCGCCGCACCTACCCCTGTTGACCTGCCTTGGTTATGTTTGCTGCGTCACTTCACATCACACCGCGCCCGCGCGGATGCACGCGACGCGCGCCGCCGATCCCTGCCGCACTTCCGGCAGCGGCACGTCCTGCGCGCACGCGTCGATCGCGACCGGGCAGCGCGTGCGAAACGCGCAGCCGGACGGCGGGTTGAGCGGCGAGGGCATCTCGCCCGCCAGCAGCATCGGACGGCGAGCACGCTCGCGCGCCGGCTCCGGCGTCGGCGCCGCATCGAGCAGCGCCTTCGTGTACGGGTGTTGCGGCACGCCGTACACGTCATGCCGCGTGCCGAACTCCATCACGCGGCCGAGATACATCACGAGCACGCGCTGGCTGATGGCCTTCACCACCGCCAGGTCGTGCGCGACGAACAGATAGGACAACGACAGTTCGCGCTGCAGATCGCGCAGCAGGTTCACGATCTGCGCCTGGATCGACACGTCGAGCGCCGAGACGGGTTCGTCGCAGATCACGAGCTGCGGCTCGCCGATCAGCGCGCGCGCAATGCCGACGCGCTGGCACTGCCCGCCGGAAAATTCATGCGGATAACGCAGCAGGTGATGCGCGTTCAGGCCGACGCGTTCGAGCATCGCGATCACGCGGCGGCGCACTTCGGTGCGGCCGAGGCCAGGCTGGTGCGTGACGAGCGGCTCCGCGACGACCTGCTCGATCGTCATGCGCGGGTCGAGCGACGCGAGCGGATCCTGGAAGATCATCTGCACTTCGCGCCGCATCGCGGTGCCGCGCAGGTGATCGGGCGCCATGGTCTGGCCGCGCCATTTCACGGTGCCGGCCGTCATCGGCACGAGGCCGATTAACGCGCGCGCGAGCGTCGATTTCCCGCAGCCCGATTCGCCGACGAGCCCGACCGTCTCGCCGCGCCTGACGTCGAACGACACGCCGTCGACCGCGCGCAGCGTGCCCTTCGGCGACCACGGATAGCCGCCGAGCGGCACGCGAAAATGCACCTTCAGATTCTCGACGGACAGCAGCGTGTCGTCCGTCGCGCCGGCTGGGCGGCGTTCATCGACGCTCATCGCAGACCTCCCGTCAGATCGGCCACCGGGCGGTGGCACGCGCGCACCGCGCCCATGGCGCCATAGGTTTCGAGCGCCGGGCGCGCGGCGGCGCAGCGTTCTTCCGCATACGTGCAGCGCTTCGCGAACGCACAGCCGGCCGGCGCGGCGCCGGGCATCGGCGGGTTGCCGGGAATCGCGACGAGCGGTGCATCGTCCGCGTCGGTCAGGCGCGGCAGCGCGTTGAGCAGCCCGATCGTGTACGGATGCGACGGCGCCGCGAAGATCGATTCGGCCGGCGCGTATTCGACGGTGCGGCCCGCGTACATGACCATCACGTCGTCGGCGAGGCCGGCGACCACGCCCATGTCGTGCGTGATCAGCACGATCGCGGTGCCGCGCTCGCGGTTCAGCTCGCGCAGCAGGTCGATGATCTGCGCCTGCACGGTCACGTCGAGCGCGGTGGTCGGCTCGTCCGCGATCAGGATTTCCGGTTCGGACAAGAGCGCCATCGCGATCATCACGCGCTGCCGCATGCCGCCCGAGAACTCGTGCGGATACATGCGGATGCGGCGCGCCGCATCGGGAATGCGCACCGATTCGAGCGCCTCGATCGCGCGCTTGATCGCTGCCTTGCGCGACAGCTTGCGATGCAGCTGCAGCGTCTCCGTCATCTGCCGCTCGATCGTCAGGAACGGGTTGAGCGACGTCATCGGATCCTGGAAGATCATCGCGATCCGGTCGCCGCGCACCGCGTTCAGCGCGCGCGTATCCATGTCGAGCAGGTTGTCGCCGCGGTAGCGTGCGGTGCCGGTCGTCGTGCCGTTGCCGGCCAGGAGGCCGAGCAGCGCCATCACGGTCTGGCTCTTGCCCGAGCCCGATTCGCCGACGATGCCGAGCGTCTTGCCGGCTTCGAGCGAGAACGACACGCCATTCACGGCGTCGATCGGCGGCGCGTCCTTGCGCGTGAAGCGCACGCCGAGGTTGTCGACTTCGAGTAGTGCAGTCATCTCAGCGATCCTTCGGGTCGAGCGCGTCACGCAGGCCGTCGCCGACGAAGTTCACGCAGTAGAGCGTCACGCACAGCATGACGGCCGGGGCCAGCAGCAGCCACGGCATCGATTCCAGTTTCTGCGCGCCGTCCTGGATCAGCACGCCCCAGCTCGTCATCGGTTCCTGCACGCCAAGGCCGAGGAACGACAGCACCGATTCGGTCAGCACGATATTGGGCACCGAGACCGTCGCGTACACGACGACCACGCCGAGCAGGTTCGGCACGACGTGACGCAGCACGATCGACGCCGGCGACACGCCGATCGCGCGCGCCGCATCGACGAACTCGCGGTTGCGCAGCGACAGCGTCTGGCCACGCACGACGCGCGCCATGTCGATCCACGAGAACGCGCTGATGGTCAGCACGACCAGCATGAACGAGCGGCCGAACAGGGTCATCATCAGGATCGCGATCAGCAGGTATGGGATCGCGTACATCATGTCGACGATGCGCATCATCACGGAGTCGACGCGGCCGCCCGCGAAGCCCGCGGTCGCGCCCCACGCGACGCCGAACAGGCCCGACACGAGCGTGCCGAGCAGGCCGACCTCGATCGATACGCGGCCGCCAATCAGCGTGCGCACCAGCAGGTCGCGGCCGAGCTCGTCGGTGCCGAACCAGTGCTGGTTCGCCCAGGTCGGCGGCAGGCTGATCGAGGCCCAGTCGCTCGCGGCGGGATCGGCTGCGAGCAGCCACGGGCCGACGAAACAGGCGAGCGCGATCAACGCGAGCAGCACGAGGCTGAACACGGCCGCGCGGTTGTGAAGGAAGCGCGCGAACGCGAGCTCGAGCGGCGAGCGCGAACGCGGCGGCGAATCGGTCTGCACGGGCAGGCCGACGACGGGAGTGGTCGGAGTCATCGCTGTGCCTCGCTCAATAACGGATGCGCGGATCGAGCCACGCGTACGCGAGGTCGACCAGCAGGTTGAACAGCACCGCGAAAACGGTCGTCAGCACGACGAGGCCGAGCACCAGCGTGTAGTCGCGGTTGATGGCGCCGTTCACGACGAGCTGCCCGAGGCCCGGCAGTGCGAACACCGATTCGGTGACGACGGCCGCCGTGATCGACGTGATGCAGACCGTGCCGAACAGCGACACGACCGGCATCAGCGCGGGCTTGAGCGCGTGGCGCAGTACGATCGTCGAGCCCGGCAGGCCCTTCGCGCGCGCGGTGCGGATGTAGTTGCTCGACAGCGTCTCGATCATCGAGCCGCGCATCACGCGCGCGAGCAGCGACACGTTGATGAAGGTGAGCAGCACGATCGGCAGCAGCCGGTACTGCCAGCCACCGTCGCCCCAGCCGCCCGCCGGCAGCCAGCCGTTGCCGGCCGACGTCTTCAGCAGGATCGCGAAGATCCACACCAGCACCGGGCCGAGCACGAACGGCGGCACGACGTTGCCGAAGTTGCCGATCAGCATCACGAAGCGATCGATCACGCTGTCGCGGCGCACGGCCGCGACGGTGCCGAGCAGCACGCCGACCACGATCGAGATCGGGATCGACACGCCGCCCACGCCGAGGCTCACGGGCAGCGCCTTCTTCACGAGATCGTTCACCGACCAGTCGACGTAGCGGAACGACGGGCCGAGATCGCCGTGCAGCAGCGAGCCGAGATACAGCAGGTACTGCTTCCACAGCGGCTCGTCGAGGTGATACTTCGCGTTCAGGTTCGCGAGCGTCGCGGCGGACAGCTGCTTCTCCGTATCGAACGGGCCGCCGGGCGTGAAATGCAGCAGCAGGTAGCAGACGGTGATGACCGCGAGGATCGTCGGCACCGCCCACAACGTGCGCCTCAATGCGTAGGCCAGCATGATCGCTCCGCTCAGTGCTTGATCAGGTACATGTCCTGCGAAGCACGCATGTCGATCACGTTCTTCAGCGAATAGCCGCCCACGTAGGGCTTCACGAGACGGTCGGCCGAATACTGGAACAGCGGCACCATCGGCGTGTCGTTCATCGCCATGTCGTGCGCCTGCGTGAGCAGCGCGGCGCGCGCCTTGTCGTCGAGCTTCTGGTTGCCTTCGTCGACGAGCGCGTCCATCTGCTTGTTGCAATAGCCGACGGTGTTCTGCGAGCTGCCGCAGCGGATCAGGTCGAAGAAGGTCATCGCGTCGTTGTAGTCGGCGAACCAGCCGTCGCGCGCGATCTGCACCTTGCCGTCGTGCCGCTGCTTCATCAGCACCTTGAACTCGACGTTCTCGAGCTTCGTGGTGATGCCGAGCTTCGTGCGCCATTCCGATGCGGTGAACAGCGCGACCTTCTTGTGCAGGTCGTTGGTGTTGTACGTGAGCGTGAACGACAGCGGCTTCGCGTCCGAATAGCCGGCCTGCTTCAGCAGGTCCTTCGCGGTCGCGATGCGCTTGGCCATCGGCCACGACGCCCATTCCGGCGTAAACGGCTGCACGCCCTTCGTGCCGTTCGGCATCAGCCCGTACATCGGCTTCTCGCCGGCCTGCGTGAGCTTCGACGTGAGCACGTCGCGATCGATCACCATCGACAGCGCCTGGCGCACGCGCTTGTCCTTCAGCGCCGCGTCGCTGTTGTTCAGGTAGTAGTAGTAGGTCGCGAGCTGCAGGCCCGGGCGCAGTTCGCCGCCGAACTGCTTGCTCACCTGCTGGAAGATGCCCGACGGAATCGAGTAGCTGTAGTCGATCTGGCCGGCCTGGTACATGCGCATCGCGGTTTCGTCGCTTTCGATCGGCAGATACGTGACCTTGTTGATCACGACCTTCGACGCGTTCCAGTACTTCGCGTCCTTCGTCGCCACGATGCGGTTGTTCGGCTGCCAGTCGACGAGCTGGTACGCGCCGTTGCTGACGATGTTGCCCGGGCGCGTCCATGCGTCGCCGAATTTCGCGACCACGTCCTTGTTCACCGGCGCGAGCGGCGCCATCGCGGTCAATTCGGGGAAGAACGCGACCGGCACGTCGGTCGTCACCTCGAGCGTGTACGGATCGACGGCGCGCACGCCGAGCGTCGACGGCGCGGCCTTGCCGGCGATGATGTCCTTCGAATTCTTGATGAACTCGACGAGGATCGTGTATTTCGAGCCCGTCTTCGGATCGACGAGGCGCTGCCACGAATAGACGAAATCGGCGGCCGTCACCGGCTGCCCGTTGCTCCACTTCGCGTCGTGGCGAAGCTTGAAGATCCACGTCTGCGGCGTCTTGCGTTCCCACGACAGCGCGACGCCCGGCACGATCTGGCCGGCCGCATCGATGCGCGCGAGCCCTTCGAACAGGTCGAGGCCGATCGTGTTGCCGGTCCACGATTCGATGTGCGCCGGGTCGAGCGACTCGACTTCGGCCGGCACCTGGCGCGTCAGGTCCTGTTGGGGGGCGAGCGCGACGTTCGACGGAACGGTTACGGCGTGGGCGACGGGCGTCAGGGCGAGCGCGGCCAGCACGGCCGACATGGCATGCAAGGATTTCATCGTGGCAGTCTTGAGAAGGTTGTTCGGTGAGCGTCGCGCGGCGGATGCCGCGGATTACGCGTGAGACGCTGACGGGTGCAGCGATCGAGGAGGCCCGTGGTTCTCGTATTGCATGTTAGTATTCCTTACATTTCTTTCGACGGGCATTCCGTCGAAGAAACGAAGGAATACCCGTGCGTTAGAACAGTCGCGGCGTACCGACCCAGACCACCACCGACTCGATCTTCGCGGTGTTGACCCAGCTGTGCGGGACCGTCGACTGATAGTGCGAACTGTCGCCGGCCTGCAGGACGAACGTCTTGCCTTCCAGCGTCAGCGACACTTCCCCTTCAATCACGTACAGGAACTCCTCTCCTGCATGTGTCGTCACCTCCGACCGTTTCTGCCCCGGCGGCATCCTCACGAGGATCGCCTCCAGCTGGCGCCCTTCGGACACGTTGGTCAGCCTCGCGAACAGGTTCGCCGAATCGGCAAACCCGAAGAAGCGCAACTGATCGCCTCGGCAAACCGAGCGTTCCTCGCTCGGCGTATCCACGAAGTACTGCACCGTCACACCGAGCGCGTGCGCGATACCGGCCAGCGACGTCAGCGACGGCGACGCGAGCCCGCGCTCGACTTGAGACAGAAACGGCTTCGAAATCCCCGCGGCGGTAGCCGTGTCGTCGAGCGTGCGCTTCAGACGTTGGCGCAACGCGCGAATCTTGCTGCCGAGTGCGACAGCGTCTGCCGATCGCGAGTTTTCAGTGGGGGGAACCATAGCAGGCCGAAAAGTGGTCGTCAAAAAATGTTTGATGGAAAGTAACTAAGTTAATACGAGATAGCTTAATCTTCGGGTTCGCACACGCCTTCGGCGTTGAGCCCGGTGCACTAAACAGGGCCCGAAGCGAGCGAAACGACGCGCTATCTTGCCAGACTCGCCGGCTTCACAGGCAAGCTGCAAGCGGCTCTCCGGGAATCTGCGGAGAACGGGCGTCAAGCTTACAAGTAGATGATGAGACAAATGTTCCTGAAAGCTGCTGCCACATCGGGAGTTTCCCTAGGTGGCGCGGACCTGACGCACCGGACCGGCAAACGTTACCATTCGCGCGCCGGTCGGGGCCGCGCTCCGCCTTGTCGGGCGGAGTCCGACCCCGGCCCGGGCCAACCGCCCGACTGCTCCATCGCCGACGCAAGCCTACCCGGCCACAGTGCTCCGGCGCCAGTTCGACCCCCATGGCGACGCGCGATCCGCGCCGTCCGTTTCAAACGAGATTGATGATGCACGCACCTGTTTCACAGACCCGATCGTTCACGACGGTCTTCCTCATCGAAATGTGGGAGCGCTTCGGCTACTACGGCATGGCCGCGCTTCTGGTCCTCTTCATGGTCGACCGCCTCGGCTTCACCGACAGCCACGCGAACCTGACCTGGGGGGCGTTCACCGCACTCGTCTACGCCGCGCCGTCAATCGGCGGCTGGATCGGCGACAAGGTGCTCGGCGCGCGCCGCACGATGATCATCGGCGCGTCCGTGCTGTGCGCCGGCTACCTGATGCTCGCGGTGCCGAACGATCACCTGGCGTACATGTACGCATCGCTCGGCGTGATCGTCGTCGGCAACGGCCTGTTCAAGGCCAACGCGGCAAACCTCGTGCGCCGCATTTACGAAGGCGACGACGCGCGCATCGACAGCGCGTTCACGATCTATTACATGGCGGTCAACATCGGCTCGACGGTGTCGATGCTCGCGACGCCGTGGATCAAGGATCACTGGGGTTGGCACACCGCGTTCGCGGTCTGCTGCGGCGGCATGCTGCTCGCGATCCTCAACTTCATGCTGATGCACCGCACGCTCGCGCACATCGGCTCGCAGCCGGACGACGAACCGATCCGCTGGAAGCGCCTCGGCGCGGTCGCGGCCGGCGGCGTCGCGCTCGCGCTGATCACGCTGTACGTGCTGCAGCACAAGCAGCTCGCGGTCGCCAGCGTGTGGACGGCCGCGTTCGCGATCCTCGCGATCTTCGCGTACATGATCGCGAAGTCGGAGCGCTCGGAGCGCGCGGGCCTGATCGCGGCGCTCGTGCTGATCGGCCAGGTGATCCTGTTCTTCATCTTCTACGTGCAGATGTCGACGTCGCTGACGCTGTTCGCGCTGCGCAACGTCGACCCGCGCTTCATGCTGTTCGGCACGACGCTGTTCACGTGGAGCGCCGCGCAGTTCCAGGCGCTGAACCCGATCTGGATCATGCTGCTGAGCCCGGTGCTCGTGTGGGTCTACAACGCCGTCGCGAAGGGCGGCCGCGACCTGCCGGTCGCCGCGAAGTACGCGCTCGGTTTCGGCGCGGTCGCCGCGGGCTACCTGGTGTTCACGATCAGCGGCCGCTATGCGGTCGACGGCCGCGTGTCGTCGTGGTTCATGGTGTGGGGCTACGGCCTGTACTCGCTCGGCGAGCTGCTGGTCAGCGGCCTCGGCCTCGCGATGATCGCCCGCTACGTGCCGGCGCGCATGAGCGGCTTCATGATGGGCGCGTATTTCGTCGCGACGGGCGTGTCGCAGTATCTGGGCAGCGTCGTCGCGAACTTCGCGCAGATGCCGTCGCACGAACTGCCGGCCACCGAATCGCTGCCGCTCTACCTGTCGCTGTTCGAGAAGCTCGGCTGGCTCGCCGCGATCGGCATGCTGCTCGCGCTGCTGCTGCTGCCGCTGATGAACCGCCTGTCGCGCCAGCATCAGCGCTGCACGGAAGAGCGCCGCGAGGAAGCGCTGCAGGCGCAGGTCGCGGCCGCGCAGTAAGTACTATCCCTCGGCGTGCGGCTTGCACGCCACATTCTCCCGCCAGGTGCGCGAACGCGTCCTACACTGGTTGCAGGCAATGCATCCGCTTCGCGAGATGCGCACTGGTGGGAGAGCACGATGAAAAGCAAAACGACGCGACTTTTGCGGATCCTGTCGGACATCCGGCACGCGCAGCGCTGCACCGCGATGCGCGCCGCCCGGGCCGCGGCCGAAGCCGACGCGGTCCTCGCGGAGCGCGACGACCCGGCGCAGGACCAACGCGACGACGCCGAAGCCGACGACGCAACCGCCCCGCCCCGCTCCCGTATCGGCTCACCTCACTGACGCCGCGCGGCGCCTGCCGCGCCGCATGCCCCTCGCTCGCGCCTACGCCACCGCGCCACGCCATCGCGCGATCCACGTTCCCGAACCGGCCACCGCCATCATCAGCCCAAGCGCGCACGCGTCGGCCACGAGGCCCACGCCGACATGCCGCAGATCGGCGCTGCGCACGACCGGATGCAGCAACGAATCGATCACGAGCGAGATCGCCGCGCCCGCGACGAAGCAGATCAGCCCGCGCTGGCCGACCGCGACGACGGGCCGCACGCCCTGCGCGATCCGCGCGATCCAGCCGAAGCGCACGCAATCGGCCATCAGCCACGCGACGGCCGCGAAGCTCACGACACGCGGCAGCGCGAGATCGCGCTTGAGCACGCCTTCGGGCACCGGCAGCCCCGAGAACAGCTTGTAGCTCGCGCAGCCGAGCACGATCGCGCACGCGAGCCCGGTCGCCGCGGCGCCCCAGCGGCCGAGCGCGATGTGCCGGTAGAACGGCTGGCAGCGCGCGAGCACGCCGGCGACGAACATCAGTTGCCATGCAAACGGATTGAAGCTCCAGCGGAAGCCGTCGGTATCGAGCAGCTCCGGGCCGAGCCATCCCGCCGCGAGCCACGACGCGGCGCTGATCGCGACGAGCAGCCACGGCTGGCGTCGCGCGAACGGCACCAGCACCGGCGACGCGAGCGCGAACAGCACGTACATCGGCAGCACCGACGCGAGATACGGCTGGCGCTGGAACGTCAGCAGCTCGGCTGCGCCCGTGAGCGGCGACGCGAGCATCACGCTGACGTCGTCGAGCGCGAGGTTCGGCGCATCGATGCCGTAGTGGTCGAGCACGGCCGACACGACGAGCATCAGCGTCGACGTCGCGAGAAACGCGCGGTAGATCTGCATCGCGCGCCGCACGAAACGCCGTTGCGCGGCGCGCGCGCCGTGCCGCTCGGCGATCGCGCCGTACGCGCTCGCGGTCGCGAAGCCGCCGAGGAACACGAACACCTCGGCCGCATCGCACAGTGCGAACGCATGCAGCGTCACGCGCGACAGCACGCTCGCGCCGATGTGATCGACGACGATCATCAACAGCACGAGCCCGCGGAAGAAATCGACTTCGATCAGGCGGCCGCTGCGCGACGACTGCACCGTGGCGGAGTGCAGCGGGCTCAACGACATGAGCGCACCTGTGCGGCGGCGGTGCGCCGCGCACCGGAGAAGGGATCGGGAAAAAGCAGGCGAGCGCGATCGGCGGCGATACGCGTATGCTCGCATCGCGCCAACCCGGCCGGCCCGGCACGGAGGTGGTTCATTGAAAAGCTGCATACGAAGGGAAGTCGGTCAGATCAGTTTAATGACCGATCGGGGGAGACCCTAAGTAACAAAATGCAACCGAATCTTCTCTTCGATTACAAGCGCGCGCGTTGCGCGGCGAAGCAGGCAGCGTCGCCAGATTCGCGTCAGCGCGGCGCCAGTTGACGGTCAGTATCGACGGATTCGGCAGGGAAACGAGCGCTTTTCGATGGTCGACGATGCACGCGATGCGCGGCACGTTCCGCACGGCCGGCACATCGCGACGATGCGGTTAGCCGCGCGCGGGCAGGCGCCGCATCAGCATCGCGCTGTGCCACGCGGTCAGCGCGACGGCGACCCAGATCGGCCCGTACGTCGCGAGCTGCGCGACGCTGAGCGTCTCGCCGAGCAGCAGCAGCGACACCACGACGAGCAGCACGGGCTCGACGTAGCCGAGAATGCCGAACAGCGCCATCGGCAGCATCCGGCTCGCCTTCAGATAGCTCGCGAGCGCGAGCGTGCTGAGGATGCCGAGCCCCGGCAGCAACGCGGCCCACAGCAGCGGATGGCCGTCGACGCGCGTCGCGCTCGTCGCGACCATCGCCAGCGCGATCGGGCACAGCAGCACGATCTCGATCGCGAAGGCGGCCAGCGAATCGGCGTTGATGCGCCGGCGCAGCACGAAATACGGCGGATAGCCGAGCGCGACGACCAGCGTCGGCCACGCGAACGCGCGCGTCGTCCACACCTCGTGCGCGACGCCGAGCGCCGCGCACGCGACCGCCGCCCATTGCAGCGGGTCGAGCCGTTCGTGATAGTAGAAGCGGCCGACGAGCACCATCGTCAGCGGCAGCAGGAAATAGCCGAGCGACACTTCGAGCATGCGGCCGTGCAGCGGCGCCCACAGGAACAGCCACAGCTGCACGCCGAGCAGCGCCGCGCTCGCCGGCAGCGCGATCAGCAAGCGCCAGTCGCGCGCACCGCGCCGCGCAAGCTCGACGAGCGCCGGCCAGCGGCCGCGCAGCGCGATCAGCGCGAGCGCGCCCGGTGCGGTCCACACCACGCGCCACGCGAAGATGTCGAGCCCCGTGAGCGGCGCGAGCAGTTTCGCGTAAACCGACATCAACGCGAACAGCGTCGACGCCATCACCGACAGCGTGAGGCCGCGCCCGACTTCCGGATACCCCGTCACGATCGTGCCGTGCCGCTTACTGCTGCTGAAAGCGCTCGAAGCGCCGCTCGGTCGGGCGTTCCTCGAACGTCACCTCGGTCACGCGCGCGGCGGGCGGCCCGTGACGCAGCCATGCGAGCATCCGGTCGATCTGCGCGCCGGGCCCCTGGATCATCGCCTCGACGGTGCCGTCCTCGAGATTCGCGACCCAGCCGCGCAGCTTCAGCGCATGCGCCTCGCGCACCGTCGCATGACGAAAGCCGACGCCCTGCACGACGCCGCGCACCCGCACGTAGTAGGTCTCGATCCGTTCGTCCAGTTCATTGCGGCTCATCGCGTCGCCCTCCCGTTGCATTCAAGCCCGGCATTGTAGTCGCGTCGGCCGCTTCGCACACGCGCCGGCCGGGCGTCGCCGCGCACGCCGACCACGTACAATCTCGCCGATGCCCAACCGCCGCGCCGCGCGCGCGGCCCTGAAGGAAACGCATGACTGATACTTCCCGCGATCTCGTTCTCGTCACCGGCGCGTCCGGTTTCGTCGGCTCGGCCGTCGCGCGCATCGCGCAGCAGAAAGGCTATGCGGTGCGCGTGCTCGTGCGCCCGACCAGCCCGCGCACGAACGTCGCGGATCTCGATGCCGAGATCGTCACCGGCGACATGCGCGACGAGGCGTCGATGCGCGCCGCGCTGCGCGGCGTGCGCTACCTGCTGCACGTGGCGGCCGACTACCGGCTGTGGGCGCCCGACCCCGACGAGATCGAGCGCGCGAACCTCGAAGGCGCGGTCGCGACGATGCGCGCCGCCCGCGCGGAAGGCGTCGAGCGGATCGTCTACACGAGCAGCGTCGCGACGCTGAAGGTGACGAGCGCCGGCGACCCGTCCGACGAGAACCGGCCGCTCACGGCCGAGCAAGCGATCGGCGTCTACAAGCGCAGCAAGGTGCTCGCGGAGCGCGCGGTCGAGCGGATGATCGCCGACGAAGGGCTGCCCGCCGTGATCGTCAATCCGTCGACGCCGATCGGCCCGCGCGACGTCAAGCCGACGCCGACCGGCCGCATCATCGTCGAGGCCGCGCTCGGCAAGATTCCCGCGTTCGTCGACACGGGGCTGAACCTCGTGCACGTCGACGACGTCGCGCACGGCCATTTCCTCGCGCTCGAGCGCGGCCGGATCGGCGAGCGCTACATCCTCGGCGGCGAGAACCTGCCGCTGCAGCAGATGCTCGCGGACATCGCGCAGATGACGGGCCGCAAGGCGCCGACGATCGCGCTGCCGCGCTGGCCGCTGTACCCGCTCGCGGTCGGCGCCGAAGCGGTCGCGAAGTTCACGAAGAAGGAGCCGTTCGTCACCGTGGACGGGCTGCGGATGTCGAAGAACAAGATGTATTTCACGTCCGCGAAGGCCGAGCGCGAGCTCGGCTACCGTGCGCGCCCGTACCGCGAGGGGCTGCGCGATGCGCTGGACTGGTTCGGCTCGGCGGGCTACCTGAAGTAACACAAAGCGGCGCATCTCGCGCCGCTTCGCGCACTTTGTTACACGTCGCGCGCGGACCGGTATCGGCGCAGCGGTTAAAATCGCGGGTCTTACGCAGAGAAGACACGCATGAACCTGAACGATCAGATCGCTTCGCTCGCCACGGGCGTCGATCAGCTCCTCCACGATCACCACGCCGCCCAGCAGGCGGCCCGCAGCGCGGAAGCCTTCGCGCGCGCCGCGGCGGCGGAAGCCCGGGCCGCGGCCGAGCGTCACGCGGCGGCGGAAGCCGAAGCGCAGGCCGCCGCGCAGCGCCACACGGCCGCTGCCGCCGATGCCGAAGCCGCGCAGCGGCGCCACGCCGACGCCACCGCCGCCGCCGAAGCGGCCGCCCAACGTCATACGGATGCAGCCGCGCAAGCCGAAGCCGCTTCCCAGCGCCATGCGGAAGCCACCGCGCTGACCGAGGCGCTCGCGCAACGTCACGCGGATGCCGAAGCCGCGTCGCAGCGCCACGCGGCGGCGATCGCCGAAGCCGAGGCCGCCGCGCAGCGTCATCACGCCGCCGCGACCGAAGCCGAAGCGGCCGCGCAACGCCATGCCGCGGCGACCGCCGAAGCCGAAGCCGCCGCGAAGCGCCATGCGGAAGCGACCGCCGAAGCCGAAGCCGCCGCACAACGCCACGCGGCCGCGATCGCCGAGGCCGAGGCGCTCGCTCAGCGTCACACGCAGGCGCTCGCCGACACGCAGGCGGCCGCCCAGCGTCACGCCGAAGCCACCGCCGAGGCCGAAGCCATCACGCGGCGTCACGCCGAAGCGATCGCCCAGGCCGAAGCCGCCGCGCAACGCCACGCCGAAGCCACCGCCGAAGCCGAAGCCATTACGCGGCGTCATACCGAAGCGATCGCCCAGGCCGAAGCGGCCGCGCAGCACCACGCGAAGGCTGTCGCCGACGCCGAAGCGCTGGTCGAGGCCGTCGTCAAGGAAGCCGCGACGAGTGCGGTTACCGCCTCGGCCGCGACAGCCGACGTCGTCGAGCCGGCAGCGGCGGCGCAAGCGCCCGTAAACGAGGCCGCGCCAGCGGTGACCGAAGCGGCCGAAACGGTCGAAGCGGTCGAAGCAGCCGCCGCCCCGGCCGATACCGAGACCGCACCGGTCCCGGCAGCACAAGCCGAAATCGCGGTTGAAGCCGGCACCGCTGCCGCGCCGGCCGACAAGGCGACGCTGCACGTCGCGCGCCCGTCCCAGAATGAACTCACGCTGACCATCAACGGCGAATCGATCACGCTGCATCCGGAGCAACTGGGCCAGTTGATCGAGGAACTCGCGCACGCGCGCGCGTCGATGCAGCCGGAGCCGCCGCCCGGCATTCCGGCCGGCTGGCGTTTCGTGACGACGAAGAACCCGATGATGGCCGTGCAGAAGCAGTCGAACGGCGACCGCCTGCTGGTCGCCCGCCATACGGGCTACGGCTGGGTGCCGTTCACGTTCTCGCCGGACGTCGTGATCCAGATGTACATGATGCTGACGCAGCGGTAAGCGCGCGCGTCGGCTGAAACCGGCCGGAAAGCAAACAGCCCGAATCGGCTTGCGTCGATCCGGGCTGTGTGTTTTCAGCGTTCCGGTTTATCGGGACGGCCGGTATCCGCCGTTGATGGTCAGCGCTCCACCGGCGCCTGCACGCGCGCCTTCCACTGGCCGCCCTTGCCGCGCCAGTAACGCCACGCGGACGCGAACGTCGCGCCGACGTAGAACAGCGCGACGAGCGGCAGCGCGGGCGCCCACAGCGGCGAGCGACGGTAGTAGCGCAGCATCGGCGCATACGCGGCGCACATCGACGCCCACGCGAGCCACGCCGGCCACGCGCGCGCGCCGTAGGCGAGCGCGGCGACGGGCGGCACCAGGTAGATGATCGTCATCCCGAGCAGCGTGCCTGCCAGCAGCAGCGGCGAATAGTGAAGTTGCGTGAACGCGGTGCGCGCGATCATGTTCCAGATGTCGCGCCAGCTGTCGTACGGGCGCAGCGACACGCTGCGATCGGCGAGATCGAGCCGGATCGGATGGCGGCCGCTGCCGCGATGCTTGATCTGCGCGGCGAGGCTGCAGTCGTCGATCAGCGCGCCGCGAATCGATTCGATGCCGCCCGCTTCCTCGAGCGCCGTGCGCTTCACGAGCATGCAGCCGCCGGCCGCGCCGGCCGTCCGGTTGCGCGGGTCGTTGATCCACGAGAACGGGTACAGCTTCGCGAAGAAGAACACGAACGCCGGGATCAGCGCCTTTTCCCAGAACGAGTCGCAGCGCAGCCGCACCATCAGCGACACGAGATCGCGATTCTCGGCCTGTGCGCGCGTGACGAGCTGCGCGACGGCGTCGGGCGGATGGCCGATGTCGGCATCCGTCAGCAGCAGGTAGTCGGCCGGCAGGCCGAGCGTCTGCACCGCCGCGATCCCCTGCGACTGCGCCCACACCTTGCCCGACCAGCCGGCCGGCAGCGGCTTCGCGCTCAGCGCCGTCAGCCGGTCGGCGCGGTTGATCGCGAGCGCGGCCGCGCGGGCCGCATCGGCGGTGCCGTCGTCGCTGTGGTCGTCGACGATGATCAGATGGAACTCGCCCGGATAATCCTGCTCGAGCAGCGAAGTCGCCGCACGGGCGATCACGTCGGCTTCGTTGCGCGCCGGCACGACCGCCACGACGGCCGGCCAGCCGGCTTCGGCCGCGGCGCCGCGGGCGTCGGGCGGCAGCGGCCGCGCGGGCTGCGCGCGCCAGAAGCCGCCGCGCGCGACGAGCAGCACGATCCAGATCACCAGCGACAGGCCGGACACCAGGAAAGCGATCGCCAGCATCATCGGCCTGCCTCCCGCCGGGCGCCGGCTTCGACGGCACGAATAAGGGTCGGAAACGAAACACCCAAACCCGCACGGGCGAGCGGGCAATACGCGTAAGAATCGACGGTCATCGAATGGCCTTGAAATGAGCGCGATGGCGGGCAGCCGGAGCGGCCGACCGCGAAACCGCGCAGTTTACCGGGTTCCGCGCGCGCCAGCGCCGACGCAGCTCTCCCGCAATTGCAACGGTTCGACACGGCACCGAAGCAAGGACGGCGCGATAGGGTTAAAATGCGCGATTAATTCGGGGTTCCGGGGCCTGGCCGGCCGGTTCGTTCCTGCCTTCATAACATCAAGCCGGGGCGAGCAAGCGTGTGCCAGCGCCTCGAACCCCGGTGTCTGTCGTCGGAGTTCGCTCACTTATGCGAGTCATCCTTGCCCAGCCCCGCGGCTTCTGTGCGGGGGTTGTCCGTGCGATCGAGATCGTCGATCGCGCGCTGCAACAGCACGGTGCGCCGGTCTATGTGCGTCACGAGATCGTGCATAACCGGCATGTCGTCGAAAATCTGCGTAATAAAGGGGCACGATTCGTTGAGGAACTCGACGAGGTGCCACACGGCGCCGTCGCGATCTTCAGCGCGCACGGTGTCGCCCAGACGGTCGAGCACGACGCGCAAGCGCGCGGGCTCGACGTGCTCGACGCAACCTGCCCGCTCGTCACGAAAGTGCACGTGCAGGGCCGCCAGTACGTCGCGGCGGGCCGCCGGCTGATCCTGATCGGCCACGCGGGCCACCCGGAAGTCGAGGGTACGATCGGCCAGATTCCGGCCGAGGTGATCCTCGTGCAGAGCGAAGCCGAAGTCGATACGCTGACGCTGCCCGTCGATACGCCGGTCGCGTACATCACGCAGACCACGCTCTCGGTCGACGACACGCGCGGCATCATCGAAGCGCTGCAGCGCCGGTTCACCGACCTCGTCGGCCCGGACACGCGCGACATCTGCTATGCCACGCAGAATCGCCAGGCCGCCGTGCGCGAGCTGAGCGAACAGGTCGACGTGCTGCTCGTCGTCGGTGCGACGAACAGCTCGAACTCGAACCGCCTGCGCGAGATCGGCACCGAAAGCGGCGTGCCGAGCTATCTCGTCGCCGACGGCTCGGAAGTGAAACCCGAATGGTTCGCGGGCGTGCAGACGGTCGGCCTGACCGCCGGGGCGTCGGCGCCCGAGGAAATGGTCGAGGATGTAATCGGCGCGCTGCGCGCGCTGGGGCCCGTCGATGTCGCGACGATGGCGGGCCGTGAAGAAAAAGTCGAATTCAAGTTGCCGGCGAAGCTCACGCAAGCTGTCGCCCGCGAAGTTTAAGGAGGACATCCCTTGTCTATTCCGCTGCTCCAGCAAGTCCGTGTCGGCGCCTACATCGTGCGCCAGCACCTGTCCGGCAACAAACGCTATCCGCTCGCGCTGATGCTCGAGCCGCTGTTCCGCTGCAACCTCGCGTGCAACGGTTGCGGCAAGATCGACTATCCGGATCCGATCCTGAACCAGCGTCTTTCGGTCGAGGAATGCCTGCAGGCCGTCGACGAGTGCGGCGCGCCCGTCGTGTCGATCGCCGGCGGCGAGCCGCTGCTCCACAAGGAGATGCCGGAAATCGTCAAGGGCATCATGAAGCGCAAGAAGTTCGTGTACCTGTGCACGAACGCGCTCCTGATGGAAAAGAAGATGGACGACTACCAGCCGAGCCCGTATTTCGTCTGGTCGGTCCACCTCGACGGCGACAAGGACATGCACGACCATTCCGTGTCGCAGGAAGGCGTGTACGACAAGGCGGTCGCGGCGATCAAGGAAGCGAAGCGCCGCGGCTTCCGCGTGAACATCAACTGCACGCTGTTCAACGATGCGATCCCCGAGCGCGTCGCGAAGTTCTTCGACACGCTGGGCCCGATCGGCGTCGACGGCATCACCGTGTCGCCGGGCTATGCATACGAGCGCGCGCCGGATCAGCAGCACTTCCTGAACCGCGACAAGACGAAGAACCTGTTCCGCGAAATCCTGAAGCGCGGCGAAGGCGGCAAGCGCTGGTCGTTCAGCCAGTCGTCGCTGTTCCTCGACTTCCTGGCCGGCAACCAGACGTACAAGTGCACGCCGTGGGGCAACCCGGCGCGTACGGTGTTCGGCTGGCAGAAGCCGTGCTATCTGGTCGGCGAAGGTTACGTGAAGACCTTCAAGGAACTGATGGAAACGACCGAGTGGGACAACTACGGCGTCGGCAACTACGAGAAGTGCGCGGACTGCATGGTCCACTGCGGCTTCGAGGCCACGGCCGTGATGGACACGATCTCCAACCCGCTGAAGGCGCTGCGCGTGAGCCGCAAGGGCATCAAGACCGACGGCCCGTTCGCACCGGACATCTCGATCGCGAAGCAGCGTCCGGCCGAGTACGTGTTCTCGCGCCACGTCGAGATCAAGCTCGAGGAAATCCAGCGCGCCGGCAAGGGCAAGCTGCAGAAGCCGGCGAAGTCGGCGACGGCCGCTTAAGCAAGTTGCGCCGTGCGAAGGTTCGCGCCTTCGCAGCGGTCACGCATCGAAAAGCGCCACGGAGTTCGCTCCGTGGCGCTTTTTGTTTTGGCGGACGCCGAGTCACGCATTGCGCTTGCGCGCCTGCGCGCAGAGGCGCGCCGTCGATTGCCTAGCTTCGCGACTCCGCCGCGGCGATCAGTTGCCACGCGGTCGGCCCCGGATCGAGCAGCGGGTCGGACGGCGGATCGAGATCGTGCGGATGCGCTTCCTCGGACGGCAACGTCTGCGCTTTCGCAATACCGATTTCGTCGCCGCACACGGTGCATCGATAGATGCCCGCCACCGTCACCTTGCTGCCCGGCGGCAGGTTCTCGCTGAATGCGCGGCCACTTCCGCACGTGAAGTAGCCGCCGCTCCTGTATAGCGCCATCGCTCCTCCCTGACTGAAACGAATACGTTCGCGTCGACACGCACGTTCGTCGTCAACGCGAGGATGAATCGTCGTCGCCCGGCTCGCCGGGGTTCCAGTCATGTCATTAGACGGCACGCGGCCGCGCGATGAAATGAGACGCGTATGAAACACGGCCCGCGGGCCGCCACTCAATGCAGAACGGCCGGCGCCCGCATCTTCGCCGCGGCCTGCGCGACCAGCCCCGGCTGTTCGGCTGAAGCGAAAGTGCAGACATGACGCCACAGCTCCGCCAGCCGATGGCGCGTGAGCGTCGCGACGCATGCGTCGTTCGCCGCGAGCACACGTTCGAGCACCGCGCATTCGTCGTCGTGCAACGTCCAGGCACCGCTTTGCGCAGCGCGCGCCACGCTCGCGTCCAGCACGCGCTCCGCGTCGACGCACAGGTCGATGGTCGCGTCGGGCGAGACCGCATCGTCGAGCGCGAGGAACACCAGATACACGCTCGTGCGCAACCGCATCAGCAACGCTTCGCTACCGTGCTCGCCGCGCAGCGCGACCAGCGCCATATGGCATTTCAGCGAGATGTCGCGTGCATGCGCGGGCGGCAGCGGCAGCAGCCATTCGCGCGTCAACGGCGGATGGCGGCGGCCTTTCCGGGCAACCTTCATGATTCGCCCTCGCTCGCGGACGCGCCGTCCTCCGCCGACCCGGGCCACACACTGCGGCACACGACAGCGCTGCGGCCCGCGTCGCGCAGGGTGTTCGCCCGATGTCGCATGCCGTGCACATCGGCGCGCCGTCGCGTCGCGCACGCTTGCGGCAGCCTGCGTATCGCCGACACACGCAACACGCCGCACCATCGGTCGGGGCATGCCATGTTCGTTTCCTGCGTCAAAACGTGTTCTCGCCCTTCAGGTAGTACGCGGTTTTCACGAAGAACGCCTTCACCGGATGGCCGCTCTGCGCGTCGCGGGCCGCCCGCGCTTCCATCGCGGCCTTTTCGTCGCGCCACCGGTCGGGCATCGGGTTGTTCACGCGCTCGAGCGCCCGCTGCATCGCGAGCGGGTAGTTCTGGTTGCCGGCCGCCGTCGCGCGATAGCCGGCACGCGTCATCTGCATCAGTTGCACATCGGTTTCGGCACGCGCCGCCGACCAGGTCAACGGCGCGGCATGCGGCGTGTCGCCGGCACCGATCGACTGCGCGAAGCCGACGGCCGGCAGCGCAGCGAGTGCGCAGGAAAGAACGGCAACGGGAACGAGGGATCGCATAGTGGCCTCCAGATGGTTGTCCCCGCATCGATCCATCATCGATGCGTTGAAATCATCGTATGTCGGGGCGCATGTCGCTTGAATAGCCGAATCCGCAATTGTTATTTTCAGCCGCGCATTCGACGTGCGGACGGCGCCGCTCGCGAATCCCGTCGAAATGGAATTTCTTTATTTCATTCAACGATCTGATCGGATTTTTATCGGCGATTCGACGGGTGCTCATTCCGCTCCTTCGATTTCGGAAATGACGTGTTGCCTGTGCGATTCCGGTCGCTGTGCCCGCCCACAAGGCGTCGGCGTGATATCGCGCATGCGGATACTGCCGAGACGGCCTCATCGGATCAGCCGATTCTTCGATATAGGACAAATCATCTGCATCGGCTTGCCGGATTGAGACACGACGCAATCGGCGAGGACGCGCGATAATCACGCATCGGCCGTTTCGCACGGCATCTCTGGCATTCCCCTTTTTTAATCGAGTCTCTCCATGGCCGACTTCGACACTACCGCCATCGACAGCTGGCACGCGCACGTCTATTTCGATGCGGCGAGCCGCGACGCGGCCTGGGCGTTTCGCCAGGTCGTCGACGCGCGGTTCGGCGCGGCCATCGAACTCGGGCGCTTTCACGAACGCCTCGTCGGCCCGCATCCGGCCTGGTCGTACCAGATCGCGTTCGGCGCCGCGCGATTCGACGACATCGTGCCGTGGCTCGTGCTGAATCACGGCGCGCTCGACATCTTCCTGCATCCGAATACCGGCGATGACCTGCGCGACCATCGCGATTGCGCGGTGTGGATCGGCAAGTCGCATGAGCTGAACCTCGGCGCGCTGGGCGGCTGAGGGCCTCCGGACCGAGAGGTCCGCGGAGGGAGGGGCTCGCAGGCCGCACGATCGTGTCCGGCACATGCAGCATCCACGTTTCGGCCCACGCTGAAACGTCCGGCGGCAGGGCGTCGATACAGTGGTTCCGTTATCCACGCTTGCCGCCATCGCCATGACCCTCGCAGACCATACCGATGCGCACCGCATTCATCAGAACTGGCACGCCGCCGTCGTCGCACGCGATCTCGACGCGCTGATGTCGCTCTACGCGGACGATGCGATACTCGAAACACCGCTGATCGTCGTCGCGCTGCCCGGCCACGGCTCCGGCATGCTGCGCGGCAAGCCGGCGATCGGCCAATTCTTCGCGGCCGGCCTGCGTAATCCGGGAAACCGGCTCGGACGCTGGTACCGCACCGGCGTGTTCTTTTCGAACGGACGGCAACTGACGTGGGAATATCCGCGCGAAACGCCGGAAGGCGATCAGGTCGATCTCGTCGAGGTGATGGATCTGCGCGACGGGCTGATCGCTCATCATCGCGTCTACTGGGGATGGGTCGGGTTCAACGTGCTGCGCGGCGCAGCATCGACGGCCGAGCGCGCATGACCGCCATCGCGCCGAAGCGCTCGTCCATGCGGCACGGCGCGCCGTTCACGCGACATACATTGCGACACTGACGAACTGGCACAGGCTGCCGGCCAGCACGAACAGATGCCAGATGCCGTGCCCGTGGCGAATGCGTTCGTCGTTGATGAAGAAGTAGATCCCCGCGCTGTAGATCACGCCGCCAGCCACGAGCCATGCGGTGCCGATCGGGGGCAGCGCATGGATCAGCGGCCGCACGGCGACGAGCGCGAGCCAGCCCATCAGCACGTACAGGATCATCGACAGCAGGCGCGTGCGGCGCCCGAGCGTGAGTTCCTGCACGATGCCGAACACGGCGAGCCCCCAGCTCACGCCGAACAGCGACCAGCCCCACGGGCCGCGCAGCGTGACCAGCGTAAACGGCGTGTAGCTGCCGGCGATCAGCAGGTAGATCGCCGAATGATCGCATTTCTGCAGGATCGCCTTCAGGCGCGGGTTGCGCACGCTGTGATACGCCGTCGAGATCGCGTAGAGCAGGATCAGCATCGCGCCGTACACGCTGAAGCTCACCACCTTGTACGGATCGCCTTCGAGCGCGCCCATCGTCACGAGCGCGACGAGACCTGCCACCGACAGCACCGCGCCGACGAGATGGGAAATGCTGTTGAAACGCTCACCGACATGCACGACGTGTTCTCCTGCGGTCCATCGGGAAAAGAAAGAGCCCTCATGATACTGGCGGCTGGATGCCGCCGCGCTGCGGCCGGGCAAACGGCGCGCGGGCGCCGTGCGATGCGCGCCGCCGGCTCGCCAAAGAAAAAGCGCCGCGATAGCCATCGCGGCGCTTTCCGTTTCGATACCGAACCGATTCGTCAGTGCATTGCAACGGCCCGGTTCAGCAACACTTCCCTGCTCCCGACCCGTACCGCGCATTCTGACGCTCGCGGAAGAATTCCTCGTACGTCATCGGCTCGCGGTCCGGGTGGGTGTCGCGCATGTGCGCGACGTAGGTATCGTAGTCGGGCAGGCCGACCATCAGCCGCAACGCCTGCCCGAGGTAACGCCCCGCACTGCGCAGGTCGCTGCCGAGATCGGTGAACATCGCGGCCTCCCGTCAACGTCCGCTGCCGAGCGCCTGCGCGGCCGGCATCGCTTCGTACGGCGTCTCGCGCACGGTCGGCTTCGACTCGCGGCGCGCGCGCAGCACGGCGATCAGCCCGTACACCGCGATGCTGAGCACGACGAAGATGAACAGCCCGGCCAGCGCCGCATCGATGTAGTCGTTGAAGATGATGCGCTTCATCTGCGCGATCGACTTCGCCGGCGCGAGCACCTTGCCTTCGTCCACCGCGGCCTGCAGCTTCGCGGCGTGCGCGAGGAAGCTGACCTTCGGGTTCGCGTCGAAAATCTTCTGCCAGCCGGCCGTCAGCGTGCAGATCAGCAGCCACACGGTCGGCACGATCGTCACCCACGCATAGCGCTCGCGCTTCATCTTGAACAGCACGACGGTGCCGAGCACCAGCGCGATCGCGGCGAGCATCTGGTTCGAGATGCCGAACAGCGGCCACAGCGTGTTGATGCCGCCGAGCGGATCGACCACGCCCTGGTACAGGAAGTAGCCCCACGCGGCCACGCACAGCGCGGTGGCGACGAGGTTCGCGGGCAACGACTCGGTGCGCTTGAGCGCCGGGTGGAACGTGCCGAGCAGATCCTGCAGCATGAAGCGGCCCGCGCGCGTGCCCGCATCGACGGCCGTCAGGATGAACAGCGCCTCGAACAGGATCGCGAAGTGATACCAGAACGCCATCATCGCCTCGCCGCCGATCACCTGGTGCAGGATGTGCGCCATGCCGACGGCCAGCGTCGGCGCGCCGCCCGCGCGCGCGATGATCGTAGTTTCGCCGACGGCCTTCGCGGTCTGCGTGAGCATGTCGGGCGTCAGCACGAAGCCCCATTGCGTGACGGTGTTCGCGACGGCTTCCGGCGTCGAGCCGAGCACGGCGGCCGGTGCGTTCATCGCGAAGTAGATGCCCGGCTCGATCACGCACGCGGCCACCAGCGCCATGATCGCGACGAACGATTCCGTCAGCATCGCGCCGTAGCCGATGAAGCGCGCGTTGGTTTCGTTATCGATCAGCTTCGGCGTCGTGCCCGACGAGATCAGCGCGTGGAAGCCCGATACCGCGCCGCACGCGATCGTGATGAACAGGAACGGGAACAGATTGCCCGACCACACCGGGCCCGTGCCGTCGACGAACTTCGTCAGCGCGGGCATCTTCAGTTCCGGTGCGACGACGAGGATGCCGATCGCGAGGCCGAGGATCGTGCCGATCTTCAGGAACGTCGACAGATAGTCGCGCGGCGCGAGCAGCAGCCACACCGGCAGCACCGACGCGACGAAGCCGTAGCCGATCAGGATCCACGTGAGCTGCGTGCCGCTGAACGTGAACCACGCGGCGAGCGCCGGCGAGTCGTGCACGGTCTGGCCGAACGCGATCGACGCCATCAGCAGCACGAAGCCGATGATCGATACTTCGCCGATGCGGCCCGGGCGGATGTAGCGCGTATAGACGCCCATGAACAGCGCGATCGGAATCGTCGCGGCGACGGTGAACGTGCCCCACGGCGAATTGGTCAGCGCCTTCACGACGATCAGCGCGAGCACCGCGAGGATAATCACCATGATCAGGAACGCGCCGAACAGCGCGATCACGCCGGGCACCGTGCCGAGCTCCATCTTGACGAGGTCGCCGAGCGAACGGCCGTCGCGGCGCGTCGAGATGAACAGCACGATGAAGTCCTGCACCGCGCCGGCGAACACGACGCCGGCCAGGATCCACAGCATGCCGGGCGTGTAGCCCATCTGCGCGGCGAGCACGGGGCCGACCAGCGGCCCGGCGCCGGCGATCGCGGCGAAGTGATGGCCGAACAGCACGTACTTGTTGGTCGGCACGTAGTCGAGGCCGTCGTTGTACTTGACCGCCGGCGTCATCCGCAGCCCGTCGAGCTGCATGACCTTGCTGGCGATGAAACGGCTGTAGAAGCGATACGCGATCAGATACACGCAGACTGCGGCGATCACGATCCAGAGGGCACTGACGCGCTCGCCGTGTGCAAGCGCGATCGTGCCGAATGCGAACGCGCCGAGCAGCGCGACCGCGATCCAGAGCAGGGTACTGGAAGCCCGATTCATGGCGTCTCCTGGTCTCCAATGTGTTTTTGAGTGGATACGGCGAGGGGCCGAACCCGCGTGACGTCGATGCGTCGTGCCGCGGCCTCGCAGAGACCGCGGCGATGGGCCGTAGTATTCCGCGCGACGGGGGCCCCTTACAAGCGGATAACTACGTATGAGAATCTACGTAGAATTACGTAGATGCGTGGCGCCTGCATGCCATCGGGCCGCGATTGCCCGCGACCGGCGAGCCACGTACAGTATTTGCCTGCCTCCATTCCGGAACCGCCATGCCGATCGGATTTCAGAAGATGAACGCGAATGGCGATGACTTCGTCATCGTCGACCTGCGCGGCCGGGAACACGATCCCGCGCAGCGCATCGATCGCGACCTCGTGCGGCGCATGGGCGATCGGCGTCGCGGCATCGGTTTCAACCAGCTCGCGGTAATCTCGGACGGCGACGACGCAGCCGCGCGCGTCGCGTTCTGGAATCCCGACGGCTCGGCGCTCGATACCTGCGGCAGCGCGACGCGCGGCGTCGCATGGAAGCTGATGCGGGAAACCGGCGCGGCCTCGGTCGTGCTGCGCACGAATCGCGGGCGCCTGCACTGTGCGCAGGAGGCGGACGGGCCGATCGCGGTCGAAATGGGCGCGCCCCGGCTCGGCTGGCAGGACGTGCCGCTCTCGGAAGCCGTCGACACGCTCGCGCTGCCGCTGCCCGGTGCGCCGGCCACATGCAGCATGGGCAATCCGCACTGCACGTTCTTCGTCGACGACGTCGCCGCGCTCGACATCGAAGCGCTCGGCCCGCCGATCGAAGCCCATCCGCTGTTTCCGCTGAAGACCAACGTCCATTTCGTGCAGATCGTCAGCCGCACGCATATCCGTCTACGCATCTGGGAACGCGGCGGCGGCGTGCCGCTCGGCTCCGGCTCGTGTTCGTGCGGCGCGGTGGTCAACGGGATCCGGCGCGGGCTGCTCGACGACACCGTGCGGGTGACGTGCGACGGCGGCGACGTCACGGTTCGATGGGGCGGCGCGGGCAGCGCGTTCCTGAGCGGGCCCGTGACGTTCGGGTTCGACGGAGTGTGGCTGTGACGCCCGACGACGCACGAACTTTCCACGCGCTGCGCCCGCGCCTGCAGAAGATCGCGTACCGGATGCTCGGTTCCGTCGCGGATGCCGAGGACATCGTGCAGGACGTGTGGCTGCGCTGGCACGACGCGGCGCGCGACAGCATCGAGAACACCGAGGCATGGCTCGTCGCGGTCACGACGCGGACGTCGATCGATCGCCTGCGCGCGGCGAAGCTCCGGCGCGAGCACTACACGGGTATCTGGCTGCCCGAACCGGAACTCGGCGAATCGCCCGCGACGCCCGAGGAAATGGCGGAGCGCGCGAACGACGTGTCGGTGGCGTACCTGCTGTTGCTCGAACGGCTGACGCCGGAAGCGCGCGCGGCGTTCCTGCTGCATGAAATCTTCGAGTTCGACTACGACCGGATCGCCGAGGCGATCGGCAAGACCGAAGCCGCGTGCCGGCAGCTCGTCAGCCGGGCCCGGGCGCGGCTGCGCGACGATACCCTGCCGCGGCATGCGGTGCCGCACGAAACGCATCGCCGGCTGCTGCAGACGTTCACGCAGGCGCTCGCGCAAGGCGACTTCCCGTCGATCCAGGCGCTGCTCGCCGAAGATGCGATGCTGATCGGCGACGGCGGCGGTCACGTCCAGAGCTTCCCGAAACCGATGGTCGGCGGCCGGCGAATCGCTCAACTGTTCTATGCGACGTGGTTGCGCTGCGGCAGCGGTGTCGAGATGCGGCCGGTCGTGCTCAACGGCCAGTGGGCGCTGCTGCGCTTCATCGACGGACGACTCGAAGCGGCGATGTCGTTCGAGACCGACGGTACGCGCATCGGCCGGATTCTCGTGCAACGCAACCCCGACAAGCTCGCCCGCATCGCCGCTGCCTCCGCCGCCGGCTGACGCGTGCATCGCGCGCCGGCCGCGGCCACGGTCGAGCGCGGATTGGTGCAGCGCGCGCAACACGATGCGTCCCCGTGCGTGGCTACCGCGCACCGGCGCACACTCCTAAGATGATTTCGCGCGGCGCCCTGCCGCCCACGACACCCGCGCACCGCGGGCCAGCCTCTTCGTCGCCAGGAGAAATCATGACGCAGCGTATCAACTACATTCAACAGTCGCCCGAGCTGTTCAGGACATTCCTCGAACTCAGCAACCAGCTGCGCAACAGCGCGATCGAGGAATCGATCCGGGATCTCGTGTCGCTCCGCGCATCCCAGATCAACGGCTGCGCGTTCTGCGTCGACATGCACGTGAAGGAAGCGCGCATCCACGGCGAGCGCGAGCTGCGCCTGCACCATCTGGCGACGTGGCGCGAATCGACGCTCTTCTCGCCGCGCGAGCGGGCCGCGCTCGCATGGACCGAAGTCCTGACGAAACTGCCCGAGCACGGCGTGCCGGACGATCTCTACGATCGTGTGCGCGGCCAGCTCTCCGAAAAGGAATTGTCGGACCTGACGTTCGAAGTGATGGCGATCAACGGCTGGAACCGCGCGAACGTCGCGTTCCGGACCGTGCCGGGGTCGTCCGACAAGGCGTTCGGCCTCGACAAGGCGAATCTCGCTTAACGGCCTCCCGCCGCCCTCCTTCGCTGCCGGCCGTCGGCCGGCGGCCCACCGGAAGCCACCACCATGATTCGCATGAAACACGTGATCGCGTCCGCGCTCGTCGTCGCGGGCGCCGCGACCGGCGCCGTTCGCGCGGCGCCCTCGGCCATCGTCACGCCGCTGATGACGAAGCCGCTCGACGCGTACCCGGGCAAGGAAGCGCTGATGATTTCGGTCGAGTATCCGCCCGGCGCGGTCGATCCCGTCCACCGCCACCACGCCGACGCGTTCGTCTATGTGGTCGAAGGTTCGATCGTGATGCAGGTGAAGGGCGGCGAGCCCGTCACGCTGAAGCCGGGCGAGACCTTCTACGAGGGCCGGAACGACTTGCACACGGTCGGACGCAACGCGAGCCGGACCCGGCCCGCGAAGTTCATCGTGCTGCTGTTGAAGGACAAGGGCGCACCCGTGCTCGTGCCGGAAAAATAGCCGGCTCGCACGTCGCCCGCACCTTTTTCGAAAAAATGCGGCGGGCGGTGTCACAGGCGGCAACGCTGAAACGTCTAGTCGCATACGGACACCACGATTCCAGCGCCTCCATGCCCGACACCTCCATTCGCCGCCCCGATGCCGACGATCCGTTCGCGCGCAGTTTCTCGACCTGCTATGCCGGCGTGGTCACCTTTCTGGCCGTCGTCACCGAAGGCAGCTTCGCGCGCGCCGCCGATCGCCTCGGCGTCGGCCGCTCGTCCGTCAGCCGCCACGTGCAACGGCTCGAGGACCGGCTCGACGCACGCCTGTTCCAGCGCACGACCCGCAGCGTGTCGCTGACGCGCGAAGGCGAGCTCTTCTACGAAAACTGCCGGCCCGGCATCGAGCATCTGGCGCAGGCGCTCGAGGACATGCGCGAGCTGCGCAGCGGGCCGCCGAGCGGGCACCTGCGCATCGGCTCGACGCCGGGTTTCGGCCGCAAGGTCGTCGCGCCGCTGCTGCGCGATTTCCATGCGCGGTATCCGGACATCACGCTCGACCTGCTGTTGAACGACCGGCCGGCCGATTTCTCGGCCGACCGCATCGACGTCGCGTTTCGCGACGGCCGCATGGAGGACAGCGCGATCGTCGCGCGCCGGCTGATTCCGATGCAGATGATCGTCTGTGCGTCGCCGTCGTATGCGCACCGGTACGGCTTGCCGCGCCACGTCGACGACCTCGCTCGGCATCGCTGCATCAACCTGTGCACTGCGTCGGGCCGCGTGACGGAATGGGAATTCAGGATCGACGGACTGACGCAACAGCGCCAGCTCGCCGCGCATCACACGTTCAACGACATCGATCTCGTCGTGCGCGCGGCGCTCGACGGGCTCGGCATCGCGCAACTGCCGGCGTACCAGGTGTGCGACCTGCTCGCCGACGGCCGGCTGGTGAGCTGTCTCGGCCAGCATGCGCCGGACGACGGCGGCCACTACCTCTGCTACCTGAGCCGCAAGCACCTGCCCACGCGTATCCGCGTGTTCATCGACTACATGATCGAACAGACGCGTGCGCGCGACCTGCAGTGCCCGGCCACGATGACGACGATGGCGCCGCTGGAGACGGTCGATTGATGCATTCGCAGCAACACGGTGAGGGCTTGCAGGCCTCTACCGGATCACGCGGCGCATGCCTACGATGCGGGCTGTTCGACACGCACGCGAGTACGGCGCTGCGCCGTTCGGCAAGACACCGGCCCGATCGCGCGAGCGCGACGGACGCCGGTTTCGGCAGGTTCAAGCGGCGCGCATGTCGCGCGCCCGTTCAAGGAGAGCAATCGTGAAAATCGTCGTGATTGGCGGTACCGGCCTCATCGGCAGCAAGGTCGTCAGGAACCTCATCGCACGCGGCCACGACGCGGTGGCGGCCGCGCCGTCGACCGGCGTCGATACGATCACGGGTACGGGGCTGGACGACGCGCTCGCCGGCGCGGAAGTCGTCGTCGATCTCGCGAATTCGCCGTCGTTCGAGGAAGCGGCCGTGAAGGCCTTCTTCGAGGCGTCGGGGCGCAACCTGTTCGCCGCGGAGCGCGCGGCCGGCGTACGCCATCACGTCGCGCTGTCGGTGGTCGGCACCGACCGGCTGCAGCAGAGCGCGTATTTCCGCGGCAAGATCATTCAGGAAAACCTGATCCGCGACGCAGGCGTGCCGTACACGATCGTGCGCTCGACGCAGTTCTTCGAATTCGTCGGGGCGATCGCGCAGGCTGGCACGCAAGGCGACACGGTCCGGTTGACCACCGCGCACTTCCAGCCGATCGCATCGGACGACGTCGCGGCCGCCGTGACCGACTTCGCGCTCGACGCGCCGCGCAACGGCATCGCCGAGATCGGCGGCCCCGAGCGCGTGCGGATCGCGGATCTGGTCGAGCGTTTCCTGGCGGCCACGCACGACGCGCGGACGGTGACGCGCGATGCGGAGGCCGACTACTTCGGCGCGCTGCTGCAGGACGACACCCTCGTGCCGGCGCCCGGTGCACGCCTCGGCGCGACGACCTTCGACGCGTGGTTCCGGCAGAACGAGCTCGTGCGCTGAACGCCGCAGCCGGATCACGCACGCCATGACGCCGCTGCGCCCGCCGCCGCTGTCGCTGCTCGACCGGTATCGCGGACGGGAACCGCAGACGCTGTACTCGACGACGGTGACCGTCACGGGCGGGGCAGCCGAGCACGGCCGCGCATCGGGCGTCGCCCGTTCCGACGACGGACGCCTGGACATCGAGCTGCGCCTGCCGTCCGCGCTGGGCGGGCCCGGCGACGGCCCGAACCCGGAGCAGTTGTTCGCCGCCAGCTATGCGGCGTGCTTTCACGGCGCGCTGAGCCTGCTGGCTGCACGGGCGGGCGTGTCGATCGCCGGCGCATCGGTATCAGCATCGATCGACTTCTGTCGCGATCCGATGGACGGGCTGTTCATGCTGAACGCGACCATTCGCGTGCAGTTGCCGGGCGTCGAACGCGCGGTGGCGGAAGAACTCGTCCGCAATACGGAGCGTTTCTGTCCGTACACGAAGATGGCGCACGAGGGAATCAGCCACGTCGTGGCGCTCGCGCCGGCGGACGATGCGTCCGAACGCTAAACGGCACGCACATTCAACCCATCGTCCTCACGGGAAAGTCATGCAGTCATTCGACAACAAGGTGGTCCTCATTACCGGCGGCGGTGCCGGCATCGGGCTGGCAGCGGCCGTCGCGTTCGCACGCGAAGGCGCGCGCGTCGTCATCACGGGCCGCCGCGAAGATGCGCTGTCCGCAGCCGCGCGCAGCGCGCCAGGTATCGACTACGTGGTCGCGGATGCCGGCGATCCGGCCGATGCCGCGCGCACGATCGACGAAGCGGTCGCACTGGCGGGGCGGCTCGATGTGCTGGTCAACAATGCGGGCGCGGGTGCAATCCTGCCGCTCAAGCAGGCTACCTTCGAAACGATCAGCGCGATTTTTTCGGTCAATACGCTCGGACCGTCGATGCTCGCGACCGCCGCGTTGCCGCACCTGAAAGCAGCCCGCGGCAGCATCGTCAACGTGTCGAGCACGTTCGGACACAAGGCCGCGGCGCTGTTGTCGCACTATGCAGCGAGCAAGGCCGCGCTCGAGCATCTGACGCGCTGCTGGGCGCTCGAGCTCGCATCGGCGGGCGTACGCGTGAACGCCGTCGCGGCAGGCCCGACGGAAACGGACTTCCTGTCGGAACGGATGAAGCTGTCGGCACCCGAGATCGAAGCGATCAAGGCGCAGGAGCGCACGCGCATTCCGCTTGGCCGGCGCGGCGAGCCCGCGGACGTCGCAAACTGGATCGTGTCGCTCGCGTCGCCACAGGCGGCATGGATGACGGGGCAGGTGATCACGGTCGACGGCGGACTCGACGCAACCTGACCGTCGCGAGGACGCGCGGCACGCGACGTACGACGCGTGCCGCGCGAGATGGCCAATCAGTGCTTTTCGTCGAGCTTCTTCGGCTTCGGCGGCGACGGCACCTTCGCGTACTGGAACGCCGGCGTGGCCTTCAGCGCATCCTTGGTCGCACCGGGCAGATAGATGTTGCCGTTGCGCACGTCGAGCGACGCGATCGGCACCGCGACGTCGTGCGCGGCCACGCCGAGGAAGCCGCCGGCCGACACGATCGCGGCCGACACCGAGCCGTCCGGCGCGACGATCAGGTCGCGGACCTTGCCGACTTTCTGGTTCTCGTCGTTGTACACGGTCTTGCCGAGCACGCTCTTTTTCACGCTCCAGCCTTCGAGCAGCGCCTGCGATTGCTCGACGGTCACGCTGATCGGCTGCGCACCCGCGATCTGCGCGTGCGCGCCGACGCTCGAGGCGAGGACGGTTGCTGCGAGGAGGGTCTTGTAGAACTTCATATGCGTTGCACTCCGGTTCGGTTGTTGTGGATTCCGGGAACGAAGCGACACGGGTGCAACGGCTGACCGGTGAGCACCCCGCGGATGGCCGCCCCGCGCTTCGTCGGTCGCGTGGCGGCCGGCCTCGCCGCCACGGCGTGTGTGCGTGGCGGACCGGCATGGCCGGGCCGCAGCGTGCAACACGTCGTTCATGGTAGCGGCAATCGACGGATCGTGCGTTCGGGGTGCGATGCGGCGGGTGGGGCGAACCGGATCGGGATCAATGACCACGCAGAACAGCCGGGCGCGCAGCGCGAAAAAATGACGCCGCGGCCCGTCGATCAGGACAACCTCGCAGATGGCCACCCGATCTTCGCGGCGCGCCGAACGACGCGTTGGCCGGCACGCCGCCGCGCCGCCCCGCTGCGTCACGCATTGCGCGAATACACCCTGCGATGCCGCACCGCCTCCGCCAGCACGTCGAGCACCGGTTCCGTCTGCGTCCAGCTCAGGCACGCATCGGTGATCGACACGCCGTACTGAAACGGCACGCCCGGCTTCAGATCCTGGCGGCCGGCCTCGAGATGGCTCTCCACCATCACGCCGACGATCCGGTGCTCGCCCTGCGACAGTTGCCGCGCGAGATCCTGCGCCACCTCGATCTGCCGCTCGTGCGACTTGTTCGAGTTCGCATGCGAGCAGTCGACCATCACCTGTTCGCGCAAGCCGGCCTTGCGCAGCACCGCGCAGCTCGCTTCGACGTGCGCCGCATCGTAGTTCGGCCCGTTCTTGCCGCCGCGCAGGATCACGTGCGCATCGTCGTTGCCGCGCGTCTCGAAGATCGCGGCCATCCCCATCTTCGTCATCCCCATGAACGCATGGCTCGCTGCTGCGGCGACGATCGCGTCCGACGCGACCTGCACGCCGCCGTCGGTGCCGTTCTTGAAGCCGATCGGGCAGCTCAGCCCCGACGCGAGCTGACGATGGCTCTGGCTCTCGGTCGTGCGCGCGCCGATAGCGCCCCACGCGATCAGGTCGGCGATGTACTGCGGGCTCAGCAGATCGAGAAATTCGGTCGACGCCGGCAGGCCGAGCGCGTTGATGTCGAGCAGCAGTTGCCGCGCGGCGCGCAGCCCTTCGTTGATGCGGAAGCTGCCGTCGAGACGCGGATCGTTGATGTATCCCTTCCAGCCGACCGTCGTGCGCGGCTTCTCGAAGTAGACGCGCATCGTGATCAGCAGGTCGTCCTTCAGCGCGTCGGCGGCGGCCTTCAGGCGGCGCGCGTAATCGAGCGCCTGGTCGTGATCGTGGATCGAGCACGGGCCGACGACGAGCAGCAGCCGGTCGTCGCGACCGTGCAGGATATCGCCGATCGCGCAGCGCGTATCCTCGACGAGCGTCTGCGTGGCGGCCGGCACCGGCAGTTCGTCGAGCAACAGCGCCGGGGAAATCAGCGGACGCACGGCACCGATGCGGACGTCGTCGATGCGCGTGGTGTCCTGCGTCGCGTCGGCGCTGCCTACCTCGCGATCGTGGGAAGGATTGTCGAGGTTCTGCATGGCGATTCTCCGGGGACGTCTATCTGGAATGATGGGCAGGCTCGATTATGGCACCCGGGAGAGGCGGCAGCCGACACGCCGGCCGAAGACGGGCCGCATGGCATCGTCCACGACCTGTCGGAGCAGTTCGCACGGAACAGGGGCGGCGCGTCAACGCGGACCTCGGCTCCGCGCCCGAGATGGCCGCCGACGGCATCAAGCTGAAGTAACGCGGCGGTGCGCGAGCCCCGCCATCACTGCATCGGAACGCGATCAGCCCGCGTCGCCCTGCGCGCCGACGTCGATGCCCAGTTCGCCAGCCATCCGCTGCACCAGCGCATTCAGCCGCGCCACTTCGTCCGCGAGGCGTTTCTGCTCGGCCTTCAGCGCTTCGAATTCGGAAGGCGGCACCGCATCCGCGCCGCCGGCATCCGCGCTCGCGAAATCGGCCACGTTCACCGCGCCGCACATCAGATGCATCCAGCGGTTCTCGCGTGCGCCCGGTGCACGCGGCAGCCGGACGACGAGGGGTTGCGCGCGCGCCGCGAGCTCGTCGAGGAACGCCTCGACCGACGAGATATCCGCGAAGCCGTGCAGGCGCGCGCTGTTCAGGCGCAACTCGGCGGCCGTCTGCGGGCCGCGCAGCAACAGGATCGTCAACAGCGCGATCGCCTGGCTCGGGATGCCGAGCACGCGGTTCATGTTGTGCTCGAAACGCGGCACGCGGCTGCTGCTGCCCTCCATCACGAGGCTCAAGTGCTTCAGCCCGTCGAGCGCGGTCGTGACTTCGTCCTCGCTGACGTTCATCACCGGCGAGCGTGCGGTTTTCTGGTTGCAGCCCGCGGTCAGCGCGTTCAGCGACAGCGGGTAGGTATCCGGCACGGTGTGCTGTTTCTCGACGAGCACGCCGAGAATGCGGGCCTCGAGAGGCGTGAGTTCGCGAAGAGCGCGGGGCGTGGGCATATCCGGCGTGGTGTTCATGAGTGGCGTCGCAGCGTGCAGCAGGTGAAGGGAAACAGTCGCTGCCCGTCCGGCATCGCGCACGGGCGAGCCATATGATAGCTCGCGACGCACGGCCCGGCGCCACTCGCCGCACCGGCGCGCGCACGTGCCGCAGCGGGCTTTCGTCGGACGTAGCGGCGCGCCCGATAGCGGGCGACGCAACGCGGCGATGCATGTGCACGGCACCGCAGATTCATCCTTCGCGCACGCCCGGGCGTTTGCGCGACGCGCATGCCGGCGCTACGATAGATGTTCATCCCGATATCAGCGGCGCCGCGCGCGATCGCCTTCACGCGTCGATACCACGCATTACCCGCGTTGAATGCGCTGCCGCCGTGCCGCGCGCCGCTCGCCAAACCCGTTCACTCCCTCACCGGTTCACCACCATGACTGCATCTTCTTCCGCACCCGTGCGCGCCATCGTCACCGGACATACGCGCGGCGTCGGCGCGGCGCTCGCCGAACAACTGCTGCAGGAAGGCATCGCCGTGCTCGGCGTGTCGCGCAGCCGTCATCCGTCGCTCGCGTCGCAGGCCGGCGAGCGCTTCGCCGAGGTCGAACTCGACCTGTCGGACTCGAAGACCATCGCGACCTGGCTGGCCGGCGACACCCTGCGCCGCTTCGTCGACGGCGCGTCGCTCGTGCTGCTGTTCAACAACGCCGGCATCGTCGATCCGATCGGCCCGCTCGCCGCGCAGGACCCGGCGATCGTCGCCCGCGCGGTCGGCCTGAACGTCGCCGCGCCGCTGATGCTGTCGGCCGCGCTCGCACAGGCCGCGTCTGCCGCGACCGAATGCCGGATCGTGCACCTGTCGAGCGGTGCTGCCCGCAACGCGTATGCGGGCTGGAGCGTCTACTGCGCGACCAAGGCCGCGCTCGATCACCATGCGCGCGCCGTCGCGCTCGACGCGAACGGCGCGCTGCGCATCTGCAGCGTCGCGCCGGGCGTCGTCGACACGGGCATGCAGGCCACGATCCGCGCGACCGGCAAAGACAATTTCCCGATGCGCGACAAATTCGACGAGCTGAAGTCGAGCGGCGCGCTCGCCACGCCCGAGGCAACCGCCCGACAACTGATCGGCTATACGCTGAGCGACGCATTCGGCAACGAGCCGACGGCCGACGTGCGCAACCTGCCGACGAAGTAGCATCGGACGCGGCGCGTCATCCTTCGAGCCGCTTCGTCCAGTCTTCGACCTGCCGCGCCGTCCGGCGCTTTTCCAGCATGCTGCGCCAGCCGGGCGGCAGCAACGGCACGTCGCACAGCGCATCGAGCGCGGCCATGTCGAGCGTGCGTCGATACAGCACGTCGAGCACCGTCGACAGCGGCCATTGCGGGTAGCGGCGCTCGTGCAGCGCGAGCACATCGCCCGCCGCCACCCAGCCCTCCTGCAACACGCGGTAGTACCAGCCCGTCCGGCCGCTTTGCTGCACGAGCGCCGCCATCCGCGGATGGTCGAAACGCACGTTGAGCTTCCAGCACGGCTGCCGCGACTGCGAGACCTGGAGTACCGCGCCGCCGAGCGTGAACACGTCGCCGAGACACACGTCGTGCTCGGTGATGCCGCGCGTCGACAGGTTCTCGCCGAACGCGCCCGGACGGGCGAGCACGTCGCGCGCGCCGATCTGCCCGGCCCACCACGCGTAGTGATCGTGCGCATAGTGATGAACGGCCTTGTCGGGGCCGCCGTGATGCCGCGCATCGGCCTGCGCGTCGCCGGCGAAGCCGAGCGCGCCCAGCCACAGGCGCGCATCCACCGGCTGCTTGTCGATCGCGCTTGCGTGCGGCGTGCCGGCGAGCGGACGGCTCGCGCCGATCCGCACCGCGCCGATGGCGGCCGCGATCGCCGGCCGGGCGTCGTCGCTCATGCGGCCACACCGTCCGGCAGCGCCGCGAGCAGTCGTTCGAGTTCGCGCGTGCGTGCTTCGCCGAGCGGCAGCAGCGGCCGTCTCGGTTCGCCGGCGTCGAAGCCGCGCAGCCTCAACCCGGCCTTCACGGTCACCGGCAATCCGCCGTTGACGATGAACTGCAGCAACGGCAACTGCGCGTGAAAAACCGATCGGGCGCGCTCGAGATCGCCGGCGCGCATCGCGTCGAACAACGCGAGCGGCAACGCGGCATTCAGGTTCGGCGCGGCCGTGCACCATCCGGCCGCGCCCGCGGCCAGCGCGGCGAGCGCCATCGGATTGCTGCCGTTGTAGAACGGGATCGTCCCGTCGCTCAATTGCGCGAGCCGGTGCATCCGGCCGATGTCGCCGGTGCTCTCCTTGACCATCGTCACGTTGTCGACGGTGCGGCAGATCGTCGTGATCAGGTCCGGCGACATGTCGACGCCACTCGTCGCCGGGTTGTTGTACAGCATGATCGGGATGCCGATCGCTTCGCCGATCGCGCGGTAGTGCGCGACGATCTCGTCGTTGCCGAGCTTCCAGTACGACACCGGCAGCACCATCACCGCATCGGCGCCGGCCTGCTCGGCGAAGCGGGCGCGGCGCACCGCGCCAGCCGTGGTGAGATCGGAAATTCCGACGACAGTCGGCACGCGCCGGCGCACCGCGCGGATCGACGCGGCGGCGACGGCCTCCCATTCGGCGTCGGACAGGTAGGCGCTTTCGCCGGTACTACCCAGCGGGGCGATCGCGTGAACACCGTCGGCGATCAGGCGCTCGATCAATGCATCGAGCGCGCTCAGGTCGACGCCGCCATCGGCGGAGAACGGCGTAACCGGGTAGGCAATGATGCCCTTCATCAGAATTGACACGATTCGTATTCCTCAATGATTGTCTGACAGGACCGGAACGGTACGCCCGCTTACGCGACGCAGTCCCGATGCGTACGCAACGCGCGGCGCGCGTAGTAGTCGAACGTCACCGCATCGCGTTTCGGCTTCGAGATCCAGTCGTGCGCTTCGCGCGCGAGCGCCGGCGGCACCGGCTTGATCTCGCCGGCCGACATCGCGAGCAGTTGCAGCTTCGCGGCGCGCTCGATCAGCAGCGCGAGAATGCACGCCTCTTCGATCGTCTTGCCGACCACGAGCTGGCCGTGATGCGACAGCAGGATCGCGCGCTTGCTGCCGAGCGCCTTCGAAATGATCTCGCCTTCCTCGTTGCCGACCGGCACGCCCGGCCAGTCCTTCAGGAACGCGCAATCGTCGTACAGCGGGCAGGTGTCCATGTGCGACACCACGAGCGGCTGCTCGAGCATCGACAGCGCCGCGACATGCGCCGGATGCGTGTGGATGATGCAGTTCACGTCCGGGCGCTCGCGATAGATCCACGTATGGAACCGGTTGGCCGGGTTCGGAATGCCTTCGCCATCGACGACGTCGAGATCCTCGTTGACGCGCAACAGGTTCGCGGCCGAGATCTCGTCGAAGCCGAGCCCGAGCCGCTGCGTGTAGTAGGTGCCGGCCGCATCCGCGCGGCAGGTGATCTGCCCGGCCAAGCCCGAGTCGTGGCCGGCGTCGAACAGGATCCGGCACGTCAGCGCGAGCTTTTGCCGCGCGGACCAGCCGCTGTCGCCCGCTTCGTTTTCAAGGCGCCGCTCCGCCAGCGCGACCAGCGCTTCCTTCGTCAAATTCAGCGTTTCCGCCATATTCGCCTCCTGAATGCACCGGGTCTGCCGCGCCGTTCGCGGCCGTTTTCCCGAGCATATGACACACAATACACCGAATGACACTTTGTGTCATGCGTTACAATCGGTTTTTCGAAGGACACCTGCCGCCCCATGACGATTCGCCTGAAGCTGCTCAGAAAACAGAAAGGCTGGACGCTCGACGTGCTGGCCGACGAGACTGGCCTCACCAAGAGCTACCTGTCGAAGGTCGAGCGCGGCCTGAGCGTGCCGTCGATCGCGGTCGCGCTGAAGCTGTCGAAGGCGCTGAACGTCGACGTCGAGCAACTGTTCTCGGAAAGCGGCAACCGCGAGCTGATCACGGTCACGCGCGCCGGCGAGCGCACCGCGATGGGCGGGGCGACCGACAGCCACGCGCACCGTTTCGAGAGCATCGCGGCCGGCGTCGCGCCGAAGAAGATGCTGCCGTTCGTCGTGCATCCGCCGCACGAATTCGTCGCGTCGACGTTCCGCGAGCACGAAGGCGAGGAATTCCTGTTCGTGCACAAGGGCCGGGTCGAAATCGAATTCCCGAACGAGACGGTGCAACTCAGGACCGGCGATTCAGTCTATTTCAACGCACTCATTCCCCACCGCACGCGCAGCCTCGGCACCGCGCAGGCGGAGATTCTGGTCATCGTCAGCCACGACGACTAGCCTCGTCACTTCTTCGCGCAAGGATCTTCCGATGGTCACCAGGACCACCGCACCGTTCCAGCAGATCAAGACGCTCGTTCGCCAGAACGTCGAGTCCGGCGACTGGCGCCCCGGCGACCGCATTCCGTCCGAACTCGATCTCGCCGCGCAGTTCGGCGTCGCGCGCATGACGGTCAACCGCGCACTACGCGAGCTGACCGAGGAAGGCGTGCTGAAGCGCATCGCAGGGGTCGGCACGTTCGTCGCCGAGGCGAAGCCGCAGTCGAACCTGCTGATGATCGCGCATATCCGCGACGAGATCCGTGCGCGCGGGCACGAATACCGTTGCCGCGTGCTCAGCCAGGCGCGCGAGCCCGCGTCGTTCGACGTCGCGACCGCGTTCGGCCTGCCGGTCAATACGCCGGTCTTTCACGTGGTGTGCGTGCACGAGGAAAACGGCCGCCCGATCCAGCTCGAGGATCGCTACGTCAACCCGGCTGCCGCGCCCGGCTTCATCGATCAGGATTTCCGGATCGAGCCGCCATCCGAGTACCTGTACAACAACGTGTCGCACTACGAACTGGAAATCGAGCACGTCGTCGACGCGTCGCTGCCCACCGGCGAACAGGCGCGGCTGCTCGACATGCGCGCCGACGAGCCGTGCCTCACGCTCACGCGCCGCACGTGGACGGACGGGCTGCCCGTCACGTTCGTGCACTTCCTGCATCCGGGCAACCGCTACCGGCTCGGCTCGCGCTTCAAGCCGGGCGCGGGGCGCCACCCGACCTGATCCTTCGTCGCACGCCCCCGACACGCACGGCGGCCGTTTCATGATGAAACGGCCGCCGTGTTCATTCGTGACGTCGGGTCAGATCGCGCCAACCTGCCCCGCCGCGCGCGACCACACGACCGGAAACAGCGGGTGATCGAGCGGCGCGCCGTCGGCCAGCTGTTCCGCGAGCCCGGGAAAATCGGGCGACGTTTTCCAGCGGCGCGGCGCGTGACGGACATCGTCGCCGACGAAGCGGATCGAGAACGCGCGCCGGCGGTTCCGCGTGCCGCCCGACGCATGCAGCGTCAGCATCCGGAAGCACACCATGTCGCCGGGTTCGAGCGCCCAGCGGCGGATCGGGAAGGCCGCACGGTCGGCTTCGATGTCGGGCAGATCGGCGAGGCTGCCTTCCGGGAACCACTTCGCCTCCTTGTCCATGAACGTGCGCGGCATCAGCCACGGCCCGCGATGCGAGCCGGCGACGAATTCCAGCGTCGATTCGAGCGGCACCGGGTCGACCGGAATCCACATGCTGACGTTGTCGTCGCCTTCGATGTTGTAGTACGGCTGGTCCTGGTGCCACGGCGTGCGCTGCCGCGTGCCGGGCTCCTTCACGAGCAGATGGTCGTGATGCAGCCGCACGTTGTCCGTGCCCATCAGCGCGGCGGCGACCGACGGCGCCGGCGAGCGCACGATGAAGTCGCGATACGCGTCGTTGTGCTGCCAGTTGCAGAAATCCTCGAAGAACCAGCCCGGATCGTCGGGCCGGCTCGCGACTTTCGCGCGTTCGCTCGGCTGCGCGAGGTTCGCGTCGATGCCGGCCCGCAACGCGGCCACTTCGTCGGGCGAAAAGATGCCCTTGATGCAAACCGCGCCTTCGTCGCGGAACGCGGCGATCAGTTCGGGCGTCACGGCTTGCGCGACGCGCTCCTGGATATTCGTCATGGTGTACCTGTCGATCGAATGGGTCACGGGGGTCACGGCGCCGAAGTCAGTTGCTGCTTCGCGCCGTAGATGTCGAAGTCGAAGTATTTCGCGGCGATCTTCTGGTACGTGCCGTTCGCACGAATCGCGGCGATCGCGTCGTTCAGCCGCTTCTTCATGTCGGCGTCGCCCTTGCGTATGCCCATCGCGACGCCGTAGCCGGTGATCCGCACGTCGGTCACGTCCGGGCCCGCGAACGCGTAGCCCTTGCCGCGCGGCGTCTTCAGGAACGAATAGCCGGCCTGTGTCTTGTCCTGGAAGGTCGCGTCGAGGCGGCCGTTGACGAGATCCTGATACACCTGGTCCTGATTCTGGTACGAGACGATCGTCACGCCCTTGGTCGCCCATTCGGCCTTCGCGTACGCCTCCTGCGTCGTGCCCTGGTCGATCCCGACGCGCTTGCCGGCGAGCGACGCGGCGGTCGGCAGCAGCTTCGAGCCGGCCGGCGCGACGAGCGCGCCCGGCGACGCATACAGCTTGTTCGAGAAGTCGATCTGCTTGAGCCGCTCGTCGGTGGCCGTCATCGCGGACATGATCACGTCGAACTTGCGCGCGCGCAGCGCCGGGATCATCCCGTCGAAGCCCTGCTCGACCCACACGCACTTCGCATGCAGTTGCTCGCAGATCGCATTGCGCAAGTCGATGTCGAAGCCGGCGAGCGAGCCGTCGGGCTGCTTCGCCTCGAACGGCGGATACGTGGGATCGATACCCCAGCGGATCGTCGACGTGTCCTGCGCGAACGATGCGAGCGGCGCGAACGCCAGCGCGGTAACGAGGAACTTGGCGGTACGGTTCATGGCGTGTCCTTGAAAGTCTCGACGCGGCGGGCGGAGCCGGCGTCCGGTGAAGGCGCCGCGACGGCATGCCGGTACGAGGCGCGAAAGATGGGGACTTCGATGAAACTGCGATGCAGTCTAGACCGCTAGATTTTCGAGCGCAAGCGGAAGGAAGCGGAGACGGGATGGACCGAGGTCAAGCGGACGCGGAAAGACCGGGCGACGCTTTATTTATGGCTGATTTACGGGATTGGCGGGTGTTTACCCTGTGTGTCGCACGTCCCCCATAGCGGGCGCTTGTCCGAATATCCACCGCGCACCCGATGTCTGGACATGCGATCAGAGCGGAGCCTCAACGAGGAGACCTCAGCGGAATCGACGAGGCAGCCTATACCGCATCGAAAACGACCTCAGAGGCAGTCGTAACCAACTCGCCCCTCCCGCCCCCACCCGATCTGCGCCGCCCGTGGCGTCGCGAAATCCCGCGCCGGGTCCGGCGAAACCGCGATTGCCTGCGATGTGCGGCCATGTTAAAAGTCGTCGCACGCATTTGAAAACGAAATGCTCGAATCCACAGAAGTACAAAAATGAATAGACCCCTGTTCGACATCGACCTGCTGCGCGCGCTGGTGATGGTCGCCGACTGCGGCAGTTTCACGACGGCTTCCGCGCGCCTGCATTCGACGCAGTCGACGGTCAGCCAGAAGGTGCGCCGGCTCGAGGAAATCGCCGGCCACCGCCTGCTCGACCGCGGCACGCGCGACGTGCGGCCGACCGACGCGGGCGTGACGGTGCTCAGCTATGCGCGGCGCATGCTCGCGCTGAACGACGAGATGCTGGAGGCGCTGTCGGGCGCGACGGTCGCGCTGACGATCCGGCTCGGCGTACCCGACGATTTCGCGGCGGGCCGCACGACCCATGCGCTCGCGGCGTTCAAGCGCGAGCATCCGCAGGTGAAGCTCGAAGTGACGTGCGGGCTGAGCCGCGACATCAGCGCCGCGTACGATCGCGGCGAACTCGATCTCGTATTGATCAAGCAGCGGCGCGACAGCCGCGAGGCGGTCGTGCGCTGGCCCGAGAAGTTGCGCTGGATCGACAGCGCGAAGCATCCGTCGATCGATCTCGACCCGGTGCCGATCGTCGTGTTCCCGCCGCGCGGGCTGTACCGCGACGACATGATCAAGGCGATCGAGGAGCGCGGCCGCCGCTGGCGGATCAGCTTCACGACGTCGAGCCTGAGCGGGATCCAGGCGGCCGTCGCGGACGGCCTCGGCATCAGCGTGCTGCCCGCGCGCGTGGTGACGGACGAGCATGTGGTGCTGACCGCGAAGCAGGGCTTCGCGCCGATCGAGCACATGGACATCGCGATCCTGCACCGGCCGACGGCCGACCCGATGGTCGGCGCGCTGACGAAGACGCTCGCGGCGATGCTGGAACTCGAAGGGCGGTAAGCGAAATGCGCCCGATCCGGGCGCACGGCCCCGCGTCAGAACATCGTGTTGCCGTTCGCCGCCTGCTCGGGCACCGGCTGGTTGACGTCCCAGTGTTCGACGATCTTGCCGTGCTCGAGCCGGAAGATGTCCATGATCGCGCTGCCGCGCGTGCCGGGTTCGCGCACCGCGTGCACGTGCAGGATCACGTAGTCGCCGTCGACGAACGCGCGTTTGATCTCGCTGTGCGACTGCGGATATTTGTCGCGCAGAAACGCGACGAACTGGCGAAAACCGTCGCGCCCGTCGGCCGCGTTCGGGTTGTGCTGCACGTAGCGATCGCCGACATACGCGAGCGCGGCGTCCGCATCCTTCTCGTTCAAGCCTTTCTCGTAGAACGCCAGCACCGTGCGGCGATTGGCCTCCTGCTGCGCGTCGCTCGCGCCGGCTGCCACGGCATGCGCGGCCGTCACCGCGAACATCGCCGCCGCGATCCATCGTGTCTCCCGTACTGCTGCCATGCGTCGCATCTCGATCTCCCGGTCGAATCGTTGAAGGCCCGATCATACCGAGGACACCGACCACGCACGCCCGGACGCGTTGACGCACCCGAGCGCGCCACCTGCTCTCAGACCAGCGCGCCGTTGCGCGCGACGATCTTCCCGGACGACACGACGAGACGCCGCACCGGCCGCGCGACGACGGCCTCGGCGAAGGTCAGCGCATCGACGAGCACGACGTCCGCGCGGCAGCCCGGCTGCAGCCCGTAATCCGCGAAGCCGCAGCCGCGCGCCGCGCCGTGCGTCACGCAGTCGAGCGCGACTTCGAGCGCATCGTCGCGGCGGAAATCGTTGCGCATGCCGATCAGCATCGCGCGCTCGAGCATGTCGGGCGAGCCGTACGGCGTCCACGTATCGCGCACGCCGTCGTTGCCGCCGATCACGGTCACGCCCGCCGCACGGCACGCGGCCACCGGCGGCACCGGCACCGAGGCCGGCGCGGTCGTGACGATCGCGACGCCGAGCTCGGCCATCCGCGCGAGCAGCGCATCGCGCTCGCGTTCGGCGATATCGCCCAGGCAGAAACCATGGCTGATCGTGACCTTTCCCTGCATGCCGTGAGCCGCCGTGCGCTGCAGGATCAGGTCGAGCGAGTACGCGCCCATCGACCCGCGCTCGTGCAGATGGATGTCGAGCCCGCGGCCGTGGCGCGCGGCGATCGCGAACAGCATGTCCACCGCCTCGACCGGATCGCCTTCGATCGCACACGGATCGAGCCCGCCGAGCAGGTCGGCGCCGGCGTCGAGCGCGTCGGACAACAGCGCATCGGTGCCCGGCCGCTTGAGGACACCCGATTGCGGAAACGCGACGATCTGGATCTCGACCTGCCCGCGCAGCGTCTCGCGCGTGGCCAGCACGCCGTTCAGGTGGCGCAGCCCGGCCTGGGTATCGACGTCGACGTGGGTACGGATGCGCGTCGTGCCGGCCGCGAGGAATGCGCGCGCCAGCGCGAGCGATGCGGCGCCCGCGTCATGGCCGCTCGTCGCGCGATAGTGGCGCTCGTTCTCGATGCGGTCGACGAGGCGCGGCCCGACCTGGTTGCGATACCACGGCATCCCCCAGTGGGTCTTGTCGAGGTGCGTATGGCCTTCGACGAGGCCGGGCAGCGCCAACGCGCCCGCGCCGTCCTCGATCGCGCAGCCGGCGGACGCATCGAGCGACGGGCCGACGCGCGCGATGCGATCGCCTTCGATCAGGATATCGAGCGCGGCGTCGGCGTTCGTGCGGACATTGCGGATCAGCAGGTTCGTCATGTCGGGTCCGGTCGGGTCGATCGGTGCAAGCCGGGCACGGCGCGCGCCGTGCCGCCGCTCGGGTGGGTCAGCGCGTAAAGCGCAACGACGGGGCGAACGGGGCGCCCGTATCGCTTTCGCCGCGGCGGAATACCCAGCGTTCGGCCGGCACGCCCGCGACGGCCGCCGCCGCATTCGGCGCGCGCACCGCGACGAAGCTCGCGTCGCAGCCGACCGCGATTCCGTAGTTCTCCTTGCCGATGGCGCGCGCGCCGGCGTGCGTCGCCATGTCGAGTGCGATGCCGAGCGCTTCGTCGGTGTAGAAGCCCGACCGGTAGCCGACCATCATCGCGCGCTGCAACATGTCGCCGTTGCCGTACGGCCACCACGCGTCGCGGATGTTGTCGTTGCCCGCGAACACGTGCACGCCCGCGTCGCGCAGCCGTTGCACCGGCGGGAACGCGCAGTCGCCCGGCGCATTCGTCAGGATCGATACGCCGGCTTCGGCCAACACCGCAGCCGTACGCCGCACGTCGTCATCGCTCACCTGGCCGAGCGCATACGCATGGCTCACGTTCACGCGCCCGCCGAGCCCGGCCGCGCGCGTGCGCGCCGCGATCCGCAGCAGTTGCGCAATCCCGGTTTCCCCCGGCTCGTGCAGGTGGATGTCGATTTTCGCGCCGCGCTTCTCGGCGATGCCGAACACGATGTCGAGCTGGCCATCCGCATCGCCGTCGAGCGTCGTCGGGTCGATCCCGCCGACCACGTCCGCGCCGTCGCGCACGGCGGCATCGAGTAGCTCGGCGGTGCCCGGGCACGCGATCACGCCGGCCTGCGGAAACGCGACCAGTTCGATGTCGACGATCCCGCGCCATCGTTCGCGCGCGGCCATCACCGCGTGCAGGTTCGACAGGCCCGTCGTCGCATCGACGTCGACGTGGCTGCGCATCGCGATCGTGCCGAACGCGGCGGCCTGCGCAATCAGCGCGTTCGCACGCTCGACGATCGGCGGCGCGGCCGCGAGCTGGCGCTTCTCGGCCGCAAGCCGCTCGCGCAGCGAGCCGGCCGGTTCGTGCGGCACCCAGCGATCGCCGACGAAGCTCTTGTCGAGATGGATATGGCCGTCGACGAAACCGGGCAGCACGACGCGGCCGTCGAGGTCGATCGTCTGCGCGCCGGGCGCGGCTGCGCAATCGGCGCCGATCGCGGCGAAGCGGCCGTCGCGGACGACGAGGTTGACGGGTTGGCCGCCGGCGTCGACGGCGTTGATGAAGAATCGTTCGGTCATGGCCTGGAATATGGGGGGCGCGGCGCGACCTTTGGCAGGAATCCGGCCACGATATCGGACGCCGCTGCCCAAGGCCAATTAAATGTCGCGATGCCGCGCATTCGATTTCGCGATGTGCGGCGCACAGGCGCGCCGGACCGGACGCGACGGCGGGCACGATCGACGTGGAAAGGGCCGACCCGGTCGGCGGCCGCGCATCGCCCGCATCGCCCGCATCGCCCGAATCACCCGAATCATCCGCACGCGAGCGCCGGGAGGAAGCCGCGTCGCCGCGTTGCCGGGCGGGGCTTCGACGCCCCGCCCGATCGGCGATTTACGCGGCAACAGACTTTACACGTTGTTACCCGGCCGCACCGGACGCGCATTCGCCCATTCCTTATACTCACGCCGAGTTCGCCACCCGTGTCGGGAATCCATCGGCGGACACGTTGCCGATGCAGGAAACACATGATGCGCATGCCTTCCACGAAGACCGTTCTGTTCGCCTCGCTCGTCGCCGTGGCGGCGCTTCCGCTCACCGCGTGCGTAGCGCCGGGCTACTACGGCGCGCAGCCGGGCTATCCGCAGCAGCAATACGCGACGCCCGGCTATGCGCAGCCCGCGTATTCGCAACCGGGCTACGTGCAGCAGCAGCCGGCGTATCCGAACCAGGCGCCGCAACCGTACGATCAATACGGCAACCCGTCGCAGTACGGCTCGCAGCCGTATGACTCGTATGGCAATCGGCAACAGCAATACGCGAACCCGTACGGCACGCAATACGGCACCGTCGCGAACATCCAGCCGGTCAACGGCTCGGTCGGCCCGTCGGGTGTCGCCAGCACCGTCGTCGGTGCGCTGGTCGGCGGCCTGGTGGGCAACCAGTTCGGCCGCGGTCATGGCCGCGATGCGGCAACGGTGATCGGCGCGCTCGGCGGTGCGGTGGCGGGCAACCAGATCGGCCAGCAGATGGGCGCCGCGCAAGGCCCGAGCAGCTACCGGATCGACGTGCAGGTCAGCGACGGCTCGATGCGCTCGTTCGACGTGCAGTCGCCGGGCAACCTGCGTCCGGGCGACCGCGTGCAGATCAACGGCAATCAGCTGTCGCGCTATTGATGCCAGCGGCGTGCGCGTGAGCCGATCTCGCGCATGCCGAGCATTCGACGTCGGGTGCAGGTTCGGCGCAACGGCACACGCGCCCGGCGTCCCTCGTCGACGGCGGCACGACCCGCCGTCATCACCGTCTTCCCGGTTCACGTTCGTGCCCGCAGCGGGCATCGCGTCGCGACATCCGGATTCCCGTTAGGATAAGGACGATGCATCCCGCGACCGCCGCAGCGGCGCGCGGGCAAGCACGCCCCTCAACCGGAACGCCCCCGATGACGATCACGATCCGCCTGCTCGACGCGGCCGACGCCGCCTGTTTCCGTGCCGTCCGCCTGCGTGCGGTCGACACCGCGCCCACATCCTTCCTGCCGACGCTCGACGAAGAATCGCAGGTGCCGGTCGACGAATTCGCGAAGCGCCTCACGCCGACGCAGGTACAGGCCGTGTTCGGTGCGTTCGACGGCGAGACGCTCGTCGGCATCACCGGCGTGCGCCGCGATGCGCGCACGAAGATCGCGCACAAGGCGACGATCTGGGGTGTCTACGTCGACGCCGCATATCGCGGGCAACGCATCGCGCAGGCGCTGCTCGACAGCGCGACCGCGCATGCGGCGAACGCGTGGGGTTGCAGCCAACTGATGCTGTGCGTAAACGAGGTCAACCACACCGCGGAGCGGCTGTATGCATCGCAGGGGTTCGTGCGGTTCGGCACGGAGCCGCGCTCGATGTGCGTCGACGGCCGCTTCTACGACGAGCACTACATGATCAAGACGCTGGCATGACACATCGGCGTTCGCGTGCAGGCGCCGACCGGTTGCACGCGAACGCGGCGACGTGACGTCATCTCACCGCGTGTCGGTGATCGTCGCGTTGACGATCTGCCCGGCGATCGTCACGTTCGTCAGCGTCATCGCGCTCACGTTGAACGCATAGATCGGCCCCGGCGACGTGACCGTCGGCGTGCCCGACGCCACCGGCGTGCCGAAGTCGCAATTGGCGATCGTCACGCCGGAGATCGGCTGCACCGCAGGCGTGGGCGGCGTGCCGTTGTAGTCGAACGCGACCGGCCCCTGCGCGACGATCGCCTGGAAGCACGACGCGCTCACGCCGTTCAGCGTCACGTTGTTCGCCTTCACGTCGGCGATCGTCACGTTCTGCACGACCGGCGCGCGCGTGCGCACCGCGTCGTTCGCCGGCTGATAGTCGCAGTCGAACGTGACGATGCCGCCCTGCGCCGCGGACGGATTGCCGGCCGACGGCGTGACGACGCCGAGCGGGACGCTCGCGTTGACCGGGCTGCCCGCGAGCAGCGCACTGCCGTAGCCGCCGCCCTTCAGCGTCACGCCGTTCGGCAGCGTGACGCCCTTCACGTGGAAATCCTTCACGTAACCGCCGCGATTCATGTTGGTCTTCACGCGAATCGCGATGTTCAGCGGGTTGGTCTGCCAGTTCGCGTTCAGCATCGACAGGTTCGTCGCATAGATCTGCTCGACGCCGCCGCCCATCTCGCTGCCGAGCGTGATCCCGCCGTGCCCGCTGTTCATCGTGCAGTTGCGGATCAGGTGCCGCTTCGCGGGCCCGTATTCGGTGTCGCGGTCCTTGCCCGACTTGATCGCGATGCAGTCGTCGCCGGTGTTGAACGTGCAGTCCTCGCACAGCACGTCGGTGCACGCGTCCGGATCGAAGCCGTCGTTGTTCGGGCCGATGCTGTTGGTCGTCACGCCGCGAATCACGACGTTGCGGCTCGCGGTCGGATGGTGCTGCCAGAACGGCGTGTTCTGGGTCTGGTAGTTCGCCATCAGCACGTTCGTGCAGCCGATGAATTCGACCATGCATGGCCGCAGGTAATGACCGAGGCCGAAGATGCGTTTCTCCACCGGCACGCCGGCCTCGGACAGCGCGGGCAGGTAGTTCTGGTCCTGCTGCCACGGCGTGACGGGCGACGTCAGCAGCGCATAGAGCGCGTCGGGAATCGCGGGCGCGACGATCCGCAGGTCGACGTTGTTCGGGTTCGCGTAGTTCTGGGCCGGCACCGTCGCGCCTGCGCCGTACGCGCCCGACGAGCCCTTGTAGGTCCACCAGCACACGCTGTTCGCGCCGCTGCCGGAGAACGGCGTCATCGCCTGCCCGTTGAGCACCGACGTCGGGCCTTCGCCGGTCAGCGCGATGTTCGTCGCGTGGCGCGCGTAGACGGGCGCACCGAAGTTCAGGCAATCGTTCGCCTGCCAGCGGCTGTAGTACAGCCGGCCGTTCGCGCCGCAATCGACCGGGCCGTCCTTCGCGTAATCGGCCGGGTTCGGGCTGAAGTAGATCGTGCAGTTCGCGCTCAGATGGAACGTGACGTTGCTCTGCAGCACGATCGGCCCCGCGCAGTACCAGGTGCCGGACGGCACGACGACCCGGCCGCCACCTTCCCGCCGGCATGCGTCGATCGCCGCGAGAAACGCCGGGCGCGCATCGAATGCGCCGGGCGCGACCGTCAGCTCGGAGCCGGGGCTGACCGGCGATTTCGCTGCCGGGTACGGCGACGTCTGCGCGACCGTCGCGCACCGTCGCGCGCCGTACTGCGTCACGTCGAAGTCGCGCCCGCGCCGCGCGAGCCGCGACACGTGCGCGAGCGATGCGGCGATGCGCTCCGCCGCGCCGTGCTCGCCCCACACGAGATCGACCGCCGACGCATCGGGCGTCGCGCCCTTCGCCAGCACCCGGCCGGCCGCGAACGGACCGCCGAGCATCGCGCCGCCGGCGAGCGCGCCGGTCCAGCCGATGAAAGCGCGGCGCGATACCCGTTTCGATGCGGGCGATCGGGCGGACGAAGACGGACGGCGGCGATGGGCGGCCATGGGCACTCCTTCGGGGTAGAGAGCATCGATGCGCCGGTCGGCGGATCGCGATTTATACGTCGTCGTACTACGTGATGGAGTCTAGACGCGATTGGGACGACGTATGTATTTGTCGTTTACCCTGTTATTTATGGGGTTATATATCGAATGTGTGCGCACACTCACATCGACAGATGAGGCTCCAGAGATATGTTGTCGTATGTTTATGCGCAAAAACTTCCACTCAATCCTCTCCGGCCACCACTCTCCAACGGTACGGTTCCTGCCCGCCCGCCGCCACCCCGCCTCGGTAATTCCGCCTCTGGTCAGCCCCGCGCCACCCGCGCTATCGTTTGTCCATTCCCACAGTCGAGGAGCCGCCTTTGCCTACCCGCCACGGAGTCGACCTCATCCGCGCCCGCGCGCTGTTCGATCGCGAGCGCCACGCGTTCGCCGAAGCCATGCCGGTTTCCCGCGCGCTGTCCGCGGAAGCGTCCGAGCACTTGCTGTTCGGCGTGCCGTTGCACTGGATGCAGGACTGGTCGACCCCGTTCTCGCTCTACGTGAAGGAGGCCCGCGGCGCGACCTTCACCGACGTCGACGGTCATCGCTACGTCGATTTCTGCCTCGGCGATACGGGCGCGATGTTCGGCCATGCGCCCGAACCCGTCGCCCGCGCGCTCGCCGAGCAGGCCACGCGCGGCTACACGACGATGCTGCCGAGCGAGGACGCCGCCTGGGTGTCGCGCGAACTCGCGCGCCGCTTCCATCTGCCGGTCTGGCAATTCGCTTTGAGCGCGAGCGACGCGAACCGCTTCGTGCTGCGCTGGGCGCGCGCGGCCACCGGCCGCAACACGATCGTCGTGTTCAACGGCTGCTATCACGGCACGGTCGACGACGTGTTCGTCGATCTCGTCGACGGCCGCCCGGTACAGCGCGACAGCCTGCTCGGACAGTCGTACGACCTGCTCGCGAACACGCGTGTCGTCGAATTCAACGATCTCGACGCGCTCGAAGCGGCGCTGCAGGACGGCGATGTCGCATGCGTGCTCGCCGAGCCCGCGATGACGAACATCGGCATGGTGCTGCCCGACCCGGGCTTCTGGGAGGCCGCACGCGCACTGACGCGCCGCCACGGCACGCTGCTGGTGATCGACGAGACGCACACGATCAGCAGCGGCCCCGGCGGCTACGCGGTCGCGCACGGTCTCGAACCGGACATGCTGGTGGTCGGCAAGCCGATCGCGGGCGGCGTGCCGTGCGCGGTGTACGGGTTCAGCGCCGAATTCGCGGAACGCGCGAAGCAGGCGAAGCTGAACGCGCCGCCCGGCCATTCGGGAATCGGCACGACGCTCACCGCGAACATGCTCGCGATGCATGCGATGCGCGCGACGCTCGCCGAAGTCGCAACCGACGCCGCCTATGCGCACATGTTCGCGCTCGCCGCGCGGCTCGCGACGGGCCTCGAACATGCGATCGCGAAACACGGGCTGCCGTGGTGCGTGACGCGCATCGGCGCGCGCACCGAGTTTCAGTTCGCGCCCGTACCGCCGCGCAACGGCACGCTGGCCGGCGCGCAGCTCGACAGCGAACTCGAGCACATCGTGCACCTGTACCTGCTGAATCGCGGCGTGCTGATCACGCCGTTCCACAACATGATGCTCGTGTGCCCGCAAACGACCGCCGACGATGTCGACCGGCTCGTCGCGCAGTTCGATGCGTGTCTGGGCGAACTGGTGTAACGCGCTGACGCAAGGCCCGGTACTCGCGCGAGCGCGTACCGGGCCCTCCCGCCCGCTACGCGGCCCGCAACGCGCGCCGCGCCACTTCCGCGAAATACCGCGCGCCGACCGGCAGAATCTCGTCGTTGAAATCGTACGTCGCGTTGTGCAGCGGCACGCCGCCCAGCCCGGCCGCTTCGCCGTTGCCGATGAACATGAAATTGCCCGGCACCGCCTGCAGGAACGCGCCGAAATCCTCCGAGATCATCATCGGCTGCACGTCGGCGTTCACCGCGTCGGCGCCCGCGACCTGCGCGGCGGCCTGCACGGCCGTCTCGACCCATTCCGGTGAATTCACCGTCGGCGCGAACTCGTGCGTGTACTCGAACGTGCAGGTCGCGCCGTGCGTGCGGCAGATCCCTTCGCTGATCTCGCGCATCCGCGTGGCCAGCAACGTCTGCACGTCGCGCGAATAGCTGCGCGTGTCGCCCTTGATCGTCACGGTCGACGGCAACACGTTGCGCAGCCCGTCGGTGATGAATTCCGTGCACGAAACCACCGCCTGCCGGCCCGGGTCGAGATTGCGCGACACGATCGTCTGCAGCGCGAGCACGATCTGCGCGCCGATCACGATCGGATCGATGCCCATGTGCGGCCGCGCCGCGTGCGTACCGCGCCCGTCGATCCGGATCACGAAATTGTCTTCGCTCGCCATGATGCCGCCCGCACGCGTCGAGAACGTGCCCGCGCGCATGCCCGGCATGTTGTGCGCGCCGAAGATCGCGTCGACCGGAAAGCGCTCGAACAGCCCGTCGGCCATCATCGCCTTCGCGCCGCGGCCGTGCTCTTCCGCCGGCTGGAAAATGAAGCGCACCGTGCCGTCGAAATCCTTGCGTTCGGCCAGCAGCTGCGCGGCGCCGAGCACCATCGACATGTGGCCGTCGTGCCCGCACGCATGCATCTTGCCCGGCGTGCGCGACACGTGTTCGCGGCCCGGCGCGTGCTCGGCGATGTTCAGCGCATCCATGTCCGCGCGAATGCCGATCGCGCGCGTGCCCGTGCCGGCCGTCAGGTTCGCGACGAGCCCGGTGCCGCCGATGCCGCGATGCACGTCGAGCCCGAGCGTGGTCAGGATGCGCGCGACGTAGTCCGATGTGTTCACCTCTTCGAAACCCGTCTCCGGATACCGGTGCAGATGGCGGCGCCAGGTCTTCAGTTGCGCTTGCAGCGTGCTTGCTTCGATTGCGTCGGTTTCGTCCATCGCGTTCGCCTCGTCGGTCGTCATGTCGTTCAGGCTGCCACCGCCACGCGGCCGAGCCACTCGCGCTGACGCGCGAGCACCGCGTCGGCCGTCTCGCCGACGCACTTCCGGTACACGGACGGCGCGGTCGCCCCTTCCGTGTTGATCGCCAGCACCCGCGCATGCGCATCGAGCCCGACCTGCCGCGCGAGCGCCGGGTCGCGCATCAGCACGTCCAGCCCGGCCACGCCGGCCGCGCCCGATTCGCCGGCGACGAGCGGCACGTCGCGTTCGCTGCCGGCCGCGAGGCTGCGCATCGCCTGCACCGCGTCTTCGTCGTCGATCAGCATGAAATGATCGATGCACATCTCGAGGAAATCCCACGCGAGCGGCGACGCCTCGCCGCACGCAAGCCCCGCCATCACCGAATCGACGCTGCCGGTGGCCTTCGTCGCGCGCCCGGCCAGCGCGCTCTGGTACAGACAATCGGCCTGGCGCGGCTCGACGACGACGAAGCGCGGCCGCTGCACGCCGTCGCGCTCCCACAGGTAGCTCGCGACGCCCGCGGCGAGGCCGCCCACGCCGCCCTGCAGGAACACGTGCGTGAACGGTCGCCCGTCGTCCGCGGCCGCCTGCGCGGCCGCTTCGGCGGCGATCACGCCGTAGCCCTGCATCACGTCGCGCGGAATCGCTTCGTAGCCGTCGTACGACGTATCCGACACGACGTACCAGCCGTTCGCCTGCGCGAGCTGCGCCGCGCAGACGACCGATTCGTCGTAGTTCCCCGCGATGCGCACGATCCGCGCGCCGTACGCCGCGATCGCGCGTTCGCGCTCGGCGTCGACGTTCGCGTGCAGCACGATCACGCACCCGCAGCCGATCGCGCGCGCGGCGGCGGCCAGCGCACGGCCGTGATTGCCGTCGGTCGCGCTGATCACCGTCAGATCGGCCAGAGTCGACGCATAGCGGCCGGTGACGAGCCCCCGCGGATCGAATTCTTGCGTGCGCCGCAGCCGCTTCACGAGCCGCACCAGCGCGATCGGCGCGCCAAGCGCCTTGAAGCTGCCGAGCGACGAGCGGCACGACTCGTCCTTCACGCTGACGCTCGCGACGCCGAGCCGCGCGGCGAGATCGGGCAGCGCGCGCAGCGGCGTGCGCGTGTGGCCGACGAGCGGCCAGTGCGACAGCCACGCGCCGCTTTCGTCGGCCGACGCGATGTTCATCACGCGGCGCAGCGCGTTGGGATAGGGTGTGCGCGATGCGCGCGGGTTGGCGATCAGCATGGCAAAGGGCTCCGGAGCGGGACCGCTGACGGTCCGTCGGGTGAGTCGGATCAGGCAGACGCAGGCTGCGCTCGCCATCGGTTGGAAAAATAATATTGCGTACACTGGCGAATGAAATCGCCAAATCGACGTCTCACACGCAAAAATTTCTCATTCTTTCGAGGCTCGACACACCATCATGACGCCCCCTCTCGATGCGTTCGATCGCAAGCTGTTGATGGAAGTCCAGCGCGACGCGCAGACGCCGCAGGCCGAGCTCGGCGCGCGCGTCAATCTGTCGACCGCCGCCGTGAACCGGCGGCTGCGCCGCCTCGCGGAAGACGGCGTAATCGAGCGCTATACGGCCGTCGTCGCGCCGGACAAGGTCGATCATCCGCTGACGATCGTCGTGAACGTCGAGGTCGAAAGCGAGCAGATCGACCAGCTCGACGCGATGAAGCGCGCGTTCGAGCGCTGCCCGCAGATTCAGCAGTGCTATTACGTGACGGGGGAATGGGATTTCGTGCTGATCCTCGCGGTGCGCAACATGGATCAGTACAACGCGCTCACGCGCGAGCTGTTCTTCGCGAACAACAACGTGAAGCGGTTCAAGACGCTGGTGAGCATGAGCCGCGTGAAGGTCGGCCTCGACGTGCCGGTCGATGCCGGCGAGTGAACGCTGCGGTGAAACGGCCGGCGCACGACTGCCTGCGCCGGCCGCTTCCCATCGACGGCTACGTCAGCGACAACTGAAGCTCGCCGCCGAATTCAGGTCGCCCGAGCCGTTGTAGCGCGCGATCTGCGGATACGGGCACAGCGGCCGCGTGCGCCCCGCGCCCCACGATGCGGGCACGTCCGCGTTCGGCACCGCGTTCGTCGTGTCGCGCGCGGCAGCAACGATCGCCGTCGGCGCCTGCCCCTGTTCGACCCACTCGACGAGCGGCGTCAGCATGTCGAACTGGTCGGCGGCCGGCCCGCCCGAGCAGTGGTTCATCCCCGGCACCGGATAGAAGCGTGCAAAGCTCGACGCGTCGCCGCCGTTCGCCTGCGCGACCTGCGCGTACCAGTCGCGCGTGTCGTTGAACGAAAACACCGGGTCGCCCGTGCCGTGATAGACGAGCAGCTTCGCGCCGCGTGTCTTCAGCGCGGACAGGTTCGTCTCGTCGGGCGGCGTCATGAACGACCACGCCGATTGCGTGTACACGCCGCTCGTCGCGAAGATCGCCGGCGCGTCGTTGTCCATGTCGAAGCCGAGCGCGAAACCGGGCAGGTTCGCGAGCGCCGCGGCGGTTTTCGGCGGCGTCATGAACGTGAACGCCATCGCGGCCGGATCGAGCGTGATCGACGCCGATTGCTTCCACGACGCCCAGCCGCCGGCAGCCACGCCCGGATCGTACGGAAAGCTCGCGTACAGCGCCGTGCCCGCGCCGTTGCGCGCACCGGCGAACACGTTCTCCAGCGCGGTTTTCTGCGCAGGCGTCAGGCAGGCGCCGGTGCGCGTGCCGTTCGCGCAGGTCGGGATATCGGTATCGATGCTGAAGTGCGCCTGGCACGCGGCGACGTCCTGCACCATCCCGTCGGCCGCGCCGTCGAGCGCATCGCATTTGTCGAGGATCCTCGCGCCGACGAACTGGCGTTCCGCATCGTTGAAACCGCTGCGGATATCCGGCAACCCGTTCGATCCGGTGGCCGACGCGATCCTCGCGAACTGCTGCGCGCCGTACATCTCGCCGATCGCCGCCTTCGGCAGATGGAAGCCCGGATCGCCCGCGATGATGCCGTCGTAGTCGGCCGGGTTGCGCACCGCCGTGACCATCGCGTGACGGCCGCCGTTCGAGCAGCCGCCGAAATAGCTGCGATCGGGCGCCTTGCCGTACGCGAGCCGGATCACCTGCTTCGCCATCGGCGTCAGCGCATCGACGGCGCCGTAGCCGTAGTCGATCCGCGCCTGCGGATCGAGGCCGAACAGCGGATTCTGCGCGGCGCTGTGCCCGGAATCCGAGCTGATCACCGCGAAACCCTGGTTCAGCGCGTTGGTCAGCGGCCCGCCGCCGCCGATCTCGCCGGTCGCGGTCACGACGTTACCGTCGAGCCCGCCGTTCGCCTGGTAGAAGAAGCGGCCGTTCCACGCTTTCGGCAAGCGCATCTCGAAGCCGATCGCATAGGTCTTGCCGTCCACCGCGCTCACGCGCTCGTTCATCTTCCCTGCGATCACGCAGTGCTCGGCGACCGGCTTGCCGGCCACCGTCAGCGCGCCGGCCGCCGCGGTCGTCACCGACGTGAACGACGTGTTCGCATACGCGAGCTTCGCGGCGAGCGCGTCGCAGGTCTGCGCCATCGCGGCCGGCGTCGCGGCGCTCAGGTGCGTGGGCGCGGCACCGATCGAATCGTCGCCGCCGCAACCGGCGAGCATGGCGGCGGCGGACAGCGGCGCAATACAGAGGATTGCAGATTTTCTGTTCAAGATAACTCCCGTTCGGTTCGTCACGCCGGTGAATCAGAACATGTGCCGCACGCCGACCATCGCGCCGAGCTGCCCCATCCCGGCGCCGGGCGTCGTGCCCGGCCCACCGCCGCTGACCGAGTAGCGGGCATGCGCGCTGTTCCACAGATACGACGACTGTGCGTAGACGGCCGTGCGCTTGCTCAGCAGATAGGTCGCACGCAGCGTCGCCATCGTCGCGCGCGTGTCGTGTGCGCTGTTGACGATCCGGTAGCCTTCGCCGTCGACGATGAAAGCGGGCTTCACCGCATACGACGCACCGACGAAGAACAGGTCCGAATGCGCGCCGGCCGCGGCCGGCGAACCGGTCGACACGCGCCGGCCGATCCAGCCCGCGCCGATCTTCGCGCCGCCCGCCTGCACATACGCGCTCACGTGCGTGCGCGTGTCCTTGCCGCCGCTGCTCGTGAAGGGGACGGGCGCGACGCCGTCGAAGAAATTCGCGGCCGCGCCGGTGCCGCCGCGCTGCTCCTCGTACGACGCCGCCGCGCCGAAATACGCGCTGTCGTACTTGAGCATCACCGACCAGTTGCGGCACTGCACCGCGTCGCCCGGCACCTGCCCCGCGCACGTGCCTTGCCCCGGCGAGTTGCCGGTGCCCGCGCCGTCGCGGCCGAACGAATACGCGGCGCCGAGCGTCACGCCGCGGTACGTGCCGAGGTAAGTCACCGCGTTGTCGGCGCGGCCGTTCGGCACGTACGCGTCGAACGAGCCGAGCCCGTAGATGTCGGGGCCGATGATGTCCGCGCCCTGCAGCGCGAGATAGGTCATCGTGTACTGACGGCCGAACGCGAGCGTGCCGAAGCCGCTCTTCAGACCGACGAACGCCTGCCGCCCGAACAGCCGTCCGCCTTGCCCGAGATCGCCGCCGCGCACGTTGAAGCCGCTTTCGAGCGTGAACACCGCCTGGTAGCCGCCGCCGAGATCCTCGGTGCCGCGCAGCCCCCAGCGCGACGGCAACTCGCCCGTCACGGCCGGCATCCGCACCACATGGTCGCCGGCCGCGTTCGCGTGCGACACGAATTCGACGCCCGTATCGATGATCCCGTACAGCGTCACGCTCGACTGTGCGTGTGCGCCCGGCGCGGCGAGCGCGCAGCACGCGCCCGCGGCCAGCAGGCCGTTCCTTGTCTTCGTTTTCATTTCGTTGCGTCTCCAGACCGTGTTGAATCGCGCGCTCTGACGGCGCGCATCGAAAAAAGCGAACCGTCAGTCGCCGGCTTGCGGGCGGCGAATCAGCACGAATGCGGCGAAGGCCGCGACGAGCGTGACGGGGATGCTCGCGCCGATCACGACGGGCGCGCTGCGGCCGGCGGCCAGCAGCGTCGCGGCCGCGAGCGGCCCGACGACGGAGCCGAGCCGGCCGACCGCCACCGCCGCGCCGACGCCGGTACCGCGCATCGCGGTCGGGTAGTAGATTGCCGCGAGCGCATACAGCACCGACTGCCCGCCGACCACGAACATCCCCGCCGCGAACGCGGCCGCCGCGAGCGACGCGAAACCGGGCGCGGCCGCGAGCGCGGCGAGCGACAGCACGATCCCGACATACATGCCGCCGACCACGCGCGACGCGCGCATCCGGTCGAGCGCCGCACCGATGCCGAGCGCGCCGAGTCCCGCGCCGACGTTGAATGCGATCTGCACGAGGCCGACGTGCGCGCGATCGAGCCCGCGCGCGGCCATCAGCGACGGCAGCCAGTTCAGCAGGAAGTAGAGGACGATCAGCGTGCAGAAGTAGCTGACCCACAGCGCGACCGTCGACGTCGTGCGGCCGTCGCCGAACAGCGTGCGTGCGACGCTGGCGCGCGCGGCCGGCGTGCCCGCGACGTCGAGATACGCGCGCGATTCCGGCAGGAACCACACGAGCAGCGGCACGAGCAGCAGCGGCCCCACGCCGCCGACGTAGAAGATGTGCCGCCATTCGGTGTCGCCGGCGAGCAGCACGCCGATCAGCGACGCGATCACGCCGCCGAACGGGATCCCGCAGTACATCGTCGCGACCGCGCTACTGCGCGAACGCGGCTCGACCGCTTCGGACGACAGCGCGATCAGGTTCGGCATCGCGCCGCCGAGGCCGATGCCGGTCAGCACGCGCACGACGACGAGCATCGCGAAGCTCGAGACCTGCGCGGTCGCGATCGACAGCAGCCCGAACAGCACGGTCGACGCGATCAGCACGCGCTTGCGGCCGATCCGGTCGGCGAGCCGCCCGCCGAGCATCGCGCCCGGCAGCAGCCCGAAGGTGCCCGCGCTGAACGCGATGCCCATCTGCGACACGGACAGCCCGAATTCGCGCGCCATGCGCGGCGCGGCGACGCCGACCGACTGCAGGTCGAGCCCTTCGAGGAGTGCGATCGCGAAACACAGCGCGAGCGTGGTCGCGACCGTGGGTTTTTCGGCAACGTAGGTATTCATTGTGTCTCCAGTCCCATGTCTTGTAGTCGGTCGGCCGTGCAACGACCGCCGCGCGCCGCCGCCGGCCAGTGGCGGTTCGGCGCGCGAGGTGCCGCATGAACGGCCGCCTTTATCAGGCAACCTGATTCACTGGCCGCAAGCATGCCCGCCGGTGTCGTGGCCGGCCGGTCGTTGTGTGTGCTCGTTGCTGCTGACTGCTTCTGCGTACTGCTTACGCGTAAATCACGTCGGGATCGCGCCGCGCCGGGTCGTACAGCGCGTCGATCGTCGCCGCGCGATGCTTCTGCACGGCCGCCTGGTTCAGCGAACCCTTGTCGGTCACTTCGCCGAGATCGAGCGACGGCGGCGTGTCGATCAGCCGGATCCGCGCGACGAACGTCGAGCCGCCGCTCGCGTTCCGGTTCAGCTCGGCGAGCCACGCCGCGAACGCCGCCCGCACGGCCGGCGCGCGCAGCACGTCGGCCACGGACGCATCGGCGGCAAGCCCCGCGAGCGCACGGCATGCATCGACGCGCGGGAACACCAGCAAGCCGATGTCGTCGCGATCGATCCCGGTCACGACCACGTCCTGCACGTACGGGGCACCCGTCGACACGGCATTCGCGCGCAACGGCCCGACGCTGACGAACGTGCCGCTGCTCAGCTTGAAGTCCTCGGTGAGCCGCCCGTCGAACAGCAGCCCGAGTTCCGGCCGCGCCGGATCGGCAAACACGCCCGCGTCGCCGCTGCGGTAATAGCCTTCTTCGTCGAACACGTCGCGCGGATCGACGTCGGCATGCCAGTAGCCGCGCATCACGTTCGGCCCCTTGAAGCGCAGTTCGTGCTTGCCGCCGCACGGCACGAGCTTCGCGTCGCAGCCGGGCGCGGGCAGCCCGATATAGCCGGCGCGCATCAGCGGCCCCGTGGTGAACAGGCACGACGGCGACGCCTCCGTCATCCCGAGGCCGGCCATGATCCGGATGCGCTCGCCGCAATGCGCTTCGGTCACGCGGTCGAGCCGGTCCCACGCGGCTTGCGACAGCCCCGCGCCGCCGAAGAAATACAGCTTCACGCGCGAGAAGAACGTGTCGCGCAGCTCGGCATCGCGTTCGAGCGCGGCGGTCAGCTCCTCCCAGCCCTTCGGCACGTTGAAGTAGATCGTCGGCGCGATCTCGCGCAGGTTGCGCACGGTTTCGTCGAAACGGCCGGGCATCGGGCGGCCGTCGTCGATATACAGCGTGCCGCCGTTGTACAGCGCGATGCCGAGGTTGTGACTGCCGCCGAACGTGTGATTCCACGGCAGCCAGTCCACCAGCACCGGCGGCTCGCGCGTGAGTTCGGGCATGGTCTGGCGCAGCATCTGCTGGTTGCTGCACAGCATCCGGTGCGTGGTCGGCACGGCCTTCGGCAGCTTCGTCGAACCGGACGTGAACAGGATCTTCGCGAGATGGTCGGGGCCGACCGCATCGTGGATCGCGTCGATCGTGCGCGGGACGGTGGCGACGAGGCGCGACAGCGGCACCGCGCGGCCGTCGGCATCGACGTCGGCATCGCGCGCGACGATCAGCGCCGCATCGGCCGGCAGCGTCGCGTCGAGCGCGCGCGCGAACGGTGCGCGCTCCGCGACGAACACCGCACCCGGCCGCAGCACGCCGAGCGTGTGACGCAGCTTGCCGTAGTCGGTCGACACCAGCGAATACGCGGGCGAGATCGGCGAGTACGGCACGCCGGCCAGCATCGCCGCGAACATCAGCTGCAGATGTTCGAGATCGTTGCCGGACAGCACCGCGAGCGGACGGTCGGCCGACAGCCCGAGATCGACGAGCCCCTGGCCGAGCGCGCGCGCGCGTTCGAGCATCCGCGCGTAGGTGATCTCGATCCAGCGCCCGTCTGCACCGCGCCGCGCGGCCAGCACGCGATCGGGGTGCGCTTGCGCGCCGCGCACGAGGCAGTCGGTGATGCGCGTCGGATAAGCGCCGAGCGGCTCGCGCGAGCGCAGGTACCAGGTGCCGTCGTCGTCGCGGCGAATCTCGGCCGCGCCGACCGCGACGGCCGCCGCGCGATAGCGCACGCCGCCCGTGTCGGCCGCCGGCCCGCCGGCGGGGTGCGAGACGTTCATCGTGACCTCGCTCATATCGGGTAGTGCCGCGGCGCGGTCTGCACGGTGATCCAGCGCAGTTCGGTGAATTCGGCGATCGACGCGCGGCTCCCGAAGCGGCCGTAGCCGCTCGCCTTCGCGCCGCCGAACGGCATCTGCGCTTCGTCGTGCACGGTCGGCCCGTTGATGTGGCAAATCCCCGATTCGATCTGCCGGGCGACCGCCATCGCACGTGCGACGTCGCGGCTGAACACGCTCGCCGACAGCCCGAACTCGCTGTCGTTCGCGAGCGCAACCGCTTCGTCGTCGCTATCCGCACGCAGGACGGCGACGACCGGCGCGAACGACTCCTCGCGATAGAGCCGCATGTCGCGGGTGACGCCGTCGACGATCGCGGGCTGCATCGTCGCGCCATCCACACGGCAACCGAGCGGCAGTTGCGCGCCGTGCGCACGCGCATCCTCGACCAGCGCCGCCGCGCGCGCGGCGGCCCGCGCATCGACCATCGTGCCGAGCGGATGGCCGGCCAGCGGATCGCCCGCGACCAGCGTGCGCGCCTTCGCGGCGAGCCGCTCGACGAGCGCATCGGCGATCGGCCGCGCGGCGATCACGCGCTCGGTCGACATGCAGATCTGCCCCTGGTTGAAGAATGCGCCGAACGCGATCGCATCGACGGCCGCGTCGAGATCGGCGTCGTCGAGCACCAGCACCGGCGCCTTGCCGCCGAGTTCGAGCAGCACGGGCTTCAGGTGCGCGGCCGCGTGGCGCGCGACGATGCGGCCAACGTGCGTCGACCCGGTGAAGTTGATCCGCTTCACGTGCGGATGCGCGATCATCCGCTCGACGAGTTCGGGTGCGTCGGCCGCCGCGTGCGTGATCACGTTCACCACGCCCGCACCGAGCCCCGCTTCGTCCAGCACCGCGCCGATCAGCGCATGCACGCCCGGGCACGCCTCGGACGCCTTCAGCACGACCGTGTTGCCGCACGCGAGCGGCATCGCCAGCGCACGCGTGCCGAGAATCACCGGCGCGTTCCACGGCGCGATGCCGAGCACCACGCCGCACGGCACGCGCACCGCGAGCGCGAGATTGCCCGGCACGTCGGACGGGATCACGTCGCCGGCGATCTGCGTCGTCATCGACGCGGCCTCGCGCAGCATGTTCGCCGCGAGCGTCACGTTGAAGCCGAGCCAACCGGGCGTCGCGCCGGTTTCGGCGACGCCGGTTTCGATGAACGCGTCGATGCGCGCATCCATCAGGTCGGCCGCCTTCAGCAGCCGGCGCCGCCGCTCGGTCGGCGCGAGCGCCGCCCACGCGGGGAACGCGCGGTGCGCGGCGTCGATCGCCGCGTCGGCGTCGGCGTTGCCGGCCGCCGGCGCGCGCGACGCGAGCGCGCCCGTCGCGGGGTTGAGGCGGTCGAAGGTCCGCCCGTCGCGGGCGGCGCACCACTCGCCGCCGATCAGCATCCGTCTGTCGGTCATGTCGTCTCCTGCCTTGCCTGTCTCTTGCGATTACGCCGGCGGTGACGCCGGCGGCTGCGTCGGCGCTTGTATCAGCGCTTGTATGCCTGCAGGCCCGGCTTGATCGTCTTGTCGTCGAGGAACTGCTTCAGCCCCTGCTCGCGGCCGCGCTCCGGGTCGCGCAGCTGCGCCTGGTCGAGCTTCGCGTACAGGTAATCCTCGCACTGTTCCCACGTGAGCTCGCGCGAACGCTTGAAGCCGTGCTTCGCCGCGCGCAGCACGACCGGGTTCTTGTCCATCAGCCGCGCGGCGAGCGCGATCGTCGCATCGCGCAGCCCGGCGAGCGGCACGCTGCTGTTCACGAGGCCCATTTCCGCCGCTTCCGCGCCGGTGAACGTATCGCCGGTCATGATGAAGTGCAGCGCGCGGCGATGCCCGACCGTGTCCGCCATCGCCTTGCTGACGAGGTTGCCCGGCGGGATGCCCCAGTTGATTTCCGACAGCCCGAACACCGCGTCGTCCGCCGCGATCGCGAGGTCGCACGCGACGAGCGGCGAGAACCCGCCGCCGAAGCACCAGCCGTTCACCATCGCGATGGTCGGCTTGTTGTACATCCGCAGGCGGCGCCACTGCCATTCCGATGCGTCGCGGCGCACCTTTTCCTGCAGCGCGTCGGGGCCGCCGTCGATCTCGCGGAAATATTCCTTCAGATCCATGCCGGCCGTCCACGCGGCGCCCGCGCCGGTCAGCACCAGCACCTTCGCCTCGTCGTCGAACTCGATCGCGTCGAGGACTTCCAGCATCTCCCGGTTCAGCGTCGGGCTCATTGCGTTGCGCTTCTCGGGGCGATTCAGCGTCACCCACGCGATGCCGGCCTCCACTTTCACTTCAACGGTCTGCCAGCGATTGTCGTACTTGCTCATGTCTGTTCCTGTCGTTCGTTCCTGTGCGATTCGGTGCGCAGCATTCCTGCTGCGGACGACTTCATTTAATATCAGGCTACCTGATATTGCAAGCGGCACGAGCGCCGGTGTAAACCCGGAGCGGAAGGCTGAGAAAGCGTCGGGAAATCGGGGAGCGGTCAGCCGCGCAGGTTGCGCGAGAACAGTTCGAGCGCGCGCTGCACGTGCGCGGCGTCGTCGGCCGAGATGTCGCCGAGCATGCGTGCCTCGAGCGGGCGCAGCACGGCTTCGCATTCGCGCAGCATCGCCGCGCCTGCGTCGGTCAGCGTCAGCAGGATGATGCGGCCATGCGACGGGTCGGCTTCGCGCGTGACGAAACCGCGCGCGGCCATCACGCTCATCACCTCGTTCGCCGATTGCGGCGTGATCCACGAGCGCTCGGCCAACTGCGCGTTCGACGATGCGCCGCGCGCCTCGAGCACCGACAGCGCCGTGTATTGCGCGAGCGTGATGCCGAGCGGCGCGAGCGCGTCGGTCATGTGACGCCGCAGCAGCCGGTCGAGGCCGCCGATCACGTAGGTCAGGCGTTGTTGCACGCGCGCTTTCGGCTTGTCGTCCGTCGCGCGGGCGTTCTTCGCGGCGTTCTTCGGATTCGCGGGCTTGGTCGGTGCGGAACTCATGGTGCGGGCAGGATGGAATTGCAGGCCATCTTACCAGCAGGTGGGGAGATGAACGGATGTTCGGGGATGGCGGTCGGCCGCCGTGCGCGCGCGCATGTGCAGCGGATCGCGGGCCAGACCGCGAAGACCGTCGCGTCGGCCCGATCCCATGGACGGGAACCCGTATGCGACGACGCGATCAACCGCGCGGCGTGCCCGCGAACCGCGCGGTCGGCAGCCCCGCATGCCGCGCCTGCGCGACGAACACGCCGCCCGCGTGCGCGTCGCCGGCCAGCGCGTCGTCGCTCAGCCCGACACGCGCACTCGTCACGTACAACCGGCCGTCACCGTCGATCGCGACGCAACTGGGCTGCGCGGTCGGCACCTCGACGCGGTCCGTCTCGATCCCGTCCGGCCCGTAACGCACCACCCGCCGGCCGCCCCACTGCGCGTTCCACAGCCCGCCGTCGCGATCGACGATCGAGCCGTCCGGGTCGCCGTGCGCATCCGTCAGCCGCGCGAACGGCCGCACGTTCGCGACGTCGCCGCCTGCCCGGTAATCGCACACGAAAATCTCGCGCACCAGCGAATCGCAGAAATACAGCTTCGTGCCGTCCGGCGAGAACGCGATGCTGTTCGCGATCGCTGCCGCCGGCAATGCAAGCCGTTCGAGCGTGAGATCGGGATTGAGCCGGTAGAACCCGCCGACCGCGCGCGGCGGCTCGGCGCCCTCGTCCTTCATCCCGAACACGAATGCGCCGAACGGGTCGCAGCGCCCGTCGTTCAGCCGCGTGGGAAGATCGGGTTCGACGTCGACGATCCGCGTGAACGCGCCGCGGCGCAGGTCGAAGAACGCGAGATGCGTCGCGAGCCCGACGAGCAGCACGTCCGGGTCGTCGGTCAGCGCGAAGCACGCGAGCCGTTCGGGCATCGCCCATTGCGCGAGGTCTGAACCGTCCGCGCGGCAGCGCCACAGCTGCGCGCCCTCGATGTCCACCCAGTACAGCGCGTGCGTCCTGTCGCACCACGTCGCGCCTTCGCCGAGCGTGTTGCGGCTGTCGACCAGCAGCGCCGCCGCCGTGCCCGGTTGAGTCTGTTGCATGCCGTCTCCCGATATTCGTCGTAAGTGCAGGCGGCCGCGCGTGAGTCGAAGTCAGATCTTCATCGCGCGCCGCTGGTTGCGACGATACTGGTCGAACAGCACCGCGAGCAACAGAATTCCGCCGCGTATCAGATATTGGTAAAAGGTCGGCACGTTCAGCAGGCTCATCGCGTCCTGCACGGAGCCCATGATCAGCACGCCGACCAGCACGCCGGAGATGGTCGCGACGCCGCCCGTCAGCGACACGCCGCCGAGCACGCACGCGGAAATCACGCCGAGCTCGAGGCCGACCGACGTCTTCGGATCGCCGAGGCTCATCCGCGACGCGAGCATCACGCCGGCAAAGCCCGTCACGAGCCCCTGCAGCACGAACACGGCGATCTTGATGCGCATCACCGGCAGCCCGGCGAGCAGCGCGGCCTCGCCGTTGCCGCCGACGGCCAGCACGTTCTTGCCGAACACCGTCTTGCGCAGCAGGAAGCCGAACACGACGAAGCCGACGATGTTGCTCCAGATCGGATACGAGATGCCGAGGAACGACCCGCCGCCGAGATCGAAGAAGCGCTCCTCGGAGATCATCACCGCGTCGCCGTTCGACGTGATGAACGCGAGCCCGCGCACGACTTCCATCATCGCGAGCGTGACGATCAGCGAGTTGATCCGGTAGCGCGCGATCAGCACGCCGTTCACGAGCCCGACCGCACCGCCCGCGAGCACGCCGGCCGCGATGCCGAGCACGACGCTGTGCGTCGCGGTGATCAGCGTCGACGCGACGACGCCCGCGAACGCGACGATCGACGCGACCGACAGGTCGACCTCGCCGAGCGCGAGCACGAACATCATCGTCACCGCGATCGAGCCGATCAGCGTGACCGACAGCAGCAGGCCCTGGATGTTGCGCGGCGTAAGGAAGTCCGGCACCGTCAGCGACAGCGTCGCGAACAGCACGAGAAACACCATCACGATGCCGGAGCGGTTGATCAGCTGCCATACGCCGCCGCGCGGGCGTGCGGGCGTGGCCGCGGCGGCGGCCGCATCCGGGGATGGGGAGGTACGTTGAGGTTGCATTGCCTGGCTCATATCAGTTGCTTTCCGGTTGACTGCTCGCCGCTAGCGCGGCAGCGCGAGCTTGATCAGCGCGTCGGGCGTCGCGTGCGCCTTCGCGACCTCGCCCGCGATCCGCCCTTCCTTCATCACGACGATGCGGTCCGACACGCCGATCACCTCGGCCAGATCGCTCGACACGAGGATCACCGTGCGGCCCGCTTCCGCGAGTTCGTAGAACAGGTTGTAGATTTCCGCGCGCGCGCCGACGTCGATGCCGCGCGTCGGCTCGTCCATCAGGAACACGTCGATGCGCTCGGCCAGCCAGCGCGCGAGCACGACCTTCTGCTGGTTGCCGCCCGACAGCGCGCCGATCGGCGTTTCGCCGTCGCGGGTCTTGATCGCGAGCCGCTCGATGTATTGCTGCGCGAGCTCGCGTTCGCGCCGCCCGTCGAGCAGCACGCGCGCCGGACTGAAATGACGGCGCGCGCTGATGTTCAGGTTGTCGGCCACCGACGCGATCGCGACGATGCCTTCCTGCTTGCGGTCTTCCGGGCACAGCGCGATGCCGGCGCGCACCGCGTCGCGCGGGCTGCCGAACGCCACCCGCTTGCCGTTCAGCTCGACGTACCCGGCACTCGGCCGCACCGCGCCGTACAGCAGCTTCATCAGCTCCGAGCGGCCCGCGCCGACGAGCCCGAAGAAGCCGACGATCTCGCCGCGCCGCGCGGTGAACGACACGGGCTCGGCCAACCCCGGCCCCGTCAGTCCCTTCGCTTCGATCAGCACGTCGCCGGCGGGGCGCGGCCGATAGCCGTACACGTCCTCGATCGAACGGCCGACCATGCAGCCGATCAGCCGGTCGCGGTCGAGATCGGCGACGGATTCGAACGTGTCGATGCGGCGGCCGTCGCGAAACACCGTCACGCGGTCGCACAGTTCGTAGACTTCCTCCATCCGGTGCGTGACGTAGATGATCGCGCGGCCTTGCGCGCGCAGCGCGCGGATGATCCGGAACAGTTGCGTGGTTTCGCGCGCGGACAGCGAACTCGTCGGTTCGTCGAACGCGATCACGCGCGCGTCGCGCATCAGCGCCTTGCCGATCTCGATCATCTGGCGCTGGCCGATCGACAGATATTTCACCGGGATGCCCGGATCGATGTGCTCGCCGAGCCGCTCCAGCGCATCGAGCGCGCGCGCGGCGAGCGCACGCTCGTCGACCACGCCGAGCCGGCTCGGCAATTGCCCGAGCATCAGGTTTTCCGCGACCGTCAACTCGGGCACCAGATGCAGCTCCTGGTAGATGATCGCGATGCCGGCCTCGAGCGCCGCGCGCGTCGACGCGAAGCGCTGCACCGTGCCGTTCAGCGTCAGCGTGCCCGCCTGCGGCTGGTTCACGCCGGACAGCACCTTCAGCAGCGTCGATTTCCCGGCGCCGTTCTCGCCCATCAGCCCGTGCACTTCGCCCGCGCGCACCGACAGCGACACCGCGTCGAGCGCACGCACGCCCGGAAACGTCACGGTGATGCCGTCGAGCGCGAGCAGCGGGCCTTCCGGCGGCGCGGCCGCTTCTGCGTCGTGGCCGGACGCGGCCGTCATCGTCTGCATCGTCATCGCGTTCTCGCCTCGCCCCGCTCAGATACCGAGTTCGGCGCGCACGGCCTGCCAGTTCGCGCGCGTCATCAGCTTGCCGCTCGTCTGCGTGTCGGCCGGCGGCGTCTTGCCGGTGCGGATCCAGTCGACGAGATTCTGCGTGCTCTCCTTGCCGTGGTTCGTCGAGCTGACCGCGATCGTCCCGTAGAAGCCGGTCGGCTCCTTCTTCTGGAACTCGGCAAACGCCTCGCCCGCGCCGTTGATGCCGACGCCGATCACGTCCGCCGCCGGAATGTGCAGCTGCTCGGTCGCGCGTACCGCGCCGAGCACCGTTTCCTCGTTCAGCGCGTAGATCACCCATTTCTTCACGTTCGGATGGCGGGCGAGCACGGGCGCTGCCGCGCTGAAGCCGCCTTCGTCGTCGGTCGTCTTCTGCGGCGCGTCGAAGATGTTCTCCTTGCGGAAGCCGTTCGCGAGCAGCGCCTGCGTCGCGCCGTCGGTGCGCAGCTTCGCGGTCGGCAGCTCGTAGTTGGTGACGCGCAGCGCGCCGACTTCCTCGGGCTTCCAGCCGCGCCGCTTCATCTCGTCGGCGATCGCCTGGCCGACCTGGTTGCCGATCTTGGTCGCCGACATCCCGAGGTGCGGCACGTTCGGCAGCGGCTTGCCGCTCGAATCGACGAGCTGGTCGTCGACCGTCACGAACTTCATGTTGTAGCGCTTCGCGCGCGACGCGATCGCCGGCCCGAGGCGCACGTCCGGCGCGCAAATCACGAAGCCCTGCGCGCCCTGCGAGCCGAGGTTGTCGATCGCGGCCAGCACCTTCTCGCCGTCCGGCGTGCCGATCTTCACGACCGAGAAGTTCTCCTTCTGGCCGAGCGCGGACGCCGCGTTCTGCTCGTTGATGAACCACGCCTGCTCCGGCATCTTCACGAGGAAGCCGATCTTCAGCGGCGCATCGGCGCGCGCGGCGCCCTGCATGCCGAGCGGTGCGATGCAGAGCGCGGCCAGCAGCGCGCGCAGGGTATGTCGACGAATCGTGCGGTTCATGGGTGTCTCCTTTGTATCGGCCGATGCCGTGGATGTGTGTCGTAATCGATCACGCGTCGCGCGCTTCGCGCCGAAGCGCGCGACGCAGGTTCAACGGCCGAACGCGTCGGTCTGCACGCGCCGGCCGAACAGGAAGGCGTCGGCGACGAGCCGCAGCGGCCGCGCGTCGACGTCGCTTTCGCCACGCGCGATCAGCGCGTGAAAGTGCGCATACAGCGCCGGATACTCGCGTTCCGGGCCGACCTCGACCGGCTCGCCCGCGATCGACAGTTGCGCGCCGCCGCGGCTGATCGCGAGCACGCCGTCGGCCGTGTCGACTGCGATCTCCCATTGCTCGACCGGCCCGTGCCGCCAGTCGAATTCCGCGTGCACCGGCACGCCGGCGGTATCCGCGCAATCGAGTTCGGCCGCGATCGGCATCTGTGCGTCGCTCGGCACGAACAGCGTCGCCTCGCGCAGCACGAGCTCGCGCGGCAGGATTCGCGTGACGATCGACAGCGCGTTGATGCCCGGATCGAACACGCCGAGGCCGCCCGGTTCCCAGATCCACTGCTGCCCCGGATGCCAGCGCCGCACGTCCTCCTTCCAGCGCACCTGCACCGCCCGGATCGTGCGCGTCGCGAGCCACGCGCGCGCCGGCTCGACCGCGCTCGCGCAGCGCGAATGCCAGGTCGCGAACAGCGTGAGGCCGCGCTCGCGCGCCAGCGCTTCCAGCGCAGCCACTTCGCCCAGCGTCGCGCCCGGCGGCTTCTCGAGCATCACGTGCTTGCCGGCTTCGAGCGCGGCGCGCGCCTGCGCGTAGCGCACTTGCGGCGGCGCGCACAGCGAGACCGCTTCGAGCTCGCGCTCGGCGGCCAGCAGCGCGGTCAGATCCGGATAATTGCGCACGCCGTTGACTTCCGCGTGACGGCTCGCACAGGCAGTCAACGCGAAGCCCGGTTCGGCGGCGATCGCCGGCAAATGCTGGTCGCGCGCGATCTTGCCGATCCCGACGACGCCCAACGAAATCACATCGCTCATCGTGCTTTCCTCCTTCGCCACTCGCTCAGTGCGCCCAGCGCAGCACGAGCGGATCGAGCCGGCGCGCGATCGCGAGCAATTCCGCGCGCGTGTCCGGGTGCAGTTCCGGCATCGGATGCCGCGGCCGCTCGCACGCGATCACACCGCCTTCGCGCATCAGCGCTTTCGCGGTCAAGATCCCGGACTGGCGGTTCTCGTGATTGATCAGCGGCAGCCACGTCTGGTAATGCGCGAACGCATCGTCGTGCCGCCCTTCGCGGAACGCTTCGAGGATCGGCCGGATGCCGTCCGGAAAGCCGCCGCCCGTCATCGCGCCGGTCGCGCCCGCATGAAGATCGGCGAGCAGCGTGATCGCCTCCTCGCCGTCCCACGGCCCCTCGATCGCGTCGCCGCCGAGCCGGATCAGCTCGCGCAGCTTGTTCGCGGCACCAGGCGTCTCGATCTTGAAGTACGCGACCTGCTCGATCTCGCGCGCCATCCGCGCGAGGAACGGCGCGGACAGCGCGGTGCCGCTCGCGGGCGCGTCCTGGATCATGATCGGGATGTCGATCGCATCCGACACGCGCGCAAAGAAATCGAAGATCTGCGCTTCCGGCACGCGGAACGTCGCGCCGTGATACGGCGGCATCGCCATCACCATCGCCGCGCCGAGCTGCTGCGCGCGCAGGCTGCGCGCGGCACACACCTGCGTGCTGTAGTGCGACGTCGTGACGATCACCGGCACGCGGCCTGCGACGTGTTCGAGGATCGTGCGCGTAAGCACGTCGCGTTCGTCATCGGCGATCGCGAACTGTTCGGAGAAGTTCGCGAGGATGCACAGCCCGTCCGAGCCGGCGTCGATCATGAAATCGACCGCGCGCTTCTGGCTCGCGAGGTCGAGCTCGCCGGTCTCGGTAAACGTCGTCGGGACGACAGGGAAAATGCCGCGATAGCGCGGCGTGCTGCTCGATGTCATGGTTGGTCCTGCATCAGTCGAATCGGCGTTCAGCCGGAAAACAAGGCGCTCAGGATTCGCCGGCGAACGCGCCGGCGGCCGGTTCGGGCACGCGCAGCGCGGCCCGGACCACGAACGTCATCAGCACCGCGAACAGCAGCGTCGCCGCGAGGAAGTACAGGCCGGCCGCGAGGCTGCCGGTCGATGCCTTGATCAGTCCGATCCCGTATGGCCCCAGGTAACCGCCGAGATTCGCGAGCGAATTGATCGCGGCGATGCCGACCGCGGCGCTCGTGCCGGTCAGGAATTCGCCGGGCAGCGCCCATACGACGGCCTGGATCGAATACAGCGAAAACGCGGTGAGGCAGATGAACAGGAATTGCAGCGCGGGTTGCCGTACCCACGCGCTCGCGGCCATCGTCACGGCGGCGGCGGCCGACACGACGACGATGTGCCAGTAGCGCTCGCGCTTGCGGTCCGAATGGCGCGGCACGACGAGCAGGCCGACCACCGCGAACAGGTACGGCACGGCGGACAGCAGGCCGGTCGTCGCATCGCCGGTGCCGAACGCGTGAATGATCGTCGGCAGCCACAGCGACAATCCGTAGATGCACAGCGGGAACGGCAGGAACAGCGCGGCGAGCAGCAGCACGCGGCGGTCGCGCAACGCGGCGAGCGGATTGCCGTGCGAATCGGGGCGATAGGTGTCGCGGTCGGCGGCGAGTTGCCGGGCGATCCAGCGGCGTTGGCCGTCATTCAGCCAGCGCGCATGCGCGGGCGACTCGGGCAACAGCCGCAGCGTCGGCCACGCGAGCAGCACGGCAGGCAGGCCGCTGACGACGAACAGCGTCTGCCAGTCCGACAGGCCGAGCCACCCGTGCGTCGACAGCAGCCAGCCGGCGAGCGGCCCGGTCACGATACCGGCGAGCGGTTGCGCGAGCACGAGCAGGCCGATCACCCGCGCGCGATCGCGCATCGGGAACCATTGCGTGAGGAAGTACAGGATGCCGGGATAGAGGCCGGCTTCGGCCGCGCCGAGCAGGAAGCGCAGCACGTAGAAGCTGGTCGGCCCCTGTACGAGCGCCATGGCCATCGTGATCGCGCCCCAGGTCGCGAGGATGCGCGCGAACCATACGCGTGCGCCGAAGCGGCCGAGTGCGAGGTTGCTCGGTACCTCGCACAGGAAGTAGCCGATGAAGAACAGTCCCGCGCCGAGCCCGTACGCGGCGTCGCCGAGGCCGATCGCCGCGTTCATGTGGAGCTTCGCGAAGCCGACGACGGTACGGTCGACGTAGGCGACCACGTAGATCAGCGCGAGGAACGGCACCAGCTTGCGCGTGAGCAGGCGGGTCAGGTACCGTTCGTCGACGGCTGCCGTCGAATCGGACTGTTCCGCCGCGTCCTGCGCGCTCGTGTACTGCGTCGTCATCTTGTCTCCTGTCGACGTACGTTAGCGCTTCAGCGCTTACGTACGTCCCATGCATCGCGGTCGATCCACGTTAGCGCTTCAGCGCTTACGTGGATCCCATGCATCGCTGTCGACCCACGTTAGCGCTTCAGCGCTTGCGCGGACCCCATGCTTCGCGGTCAACGCACGTTAGTGCTTTCGCGCTTACGTGCGTCCCATCCTTCGCGGCCGGTATGCATTTGCGCTTGGGGGCTTGCGCATACCGCATGCTTCGCGGCCGATCCCCGTTGGCGCTTCTGCGCTCATACCCCATACTTCGCGGTCGGCCGTCGTTTGTGCGTGAACGCTTACGCAGCTCTTCCTTCACGCTCGGCCGCATCCGGCGCGTCACCGTGTTTCCCTCGTGCCCCGTCTCGGTCCGTTCCCGGAATGCGTGTTCCCGCCGCTCAATGCGAATGGCTCGGCACTTCCGCGCCGCGCGTGCCAACCAGGAAGTCGAGGTCGCACCCCTCGTCGGCCTGCAGCACGTGATCGATGTACAGCCGTGCATAGCCGCCCTTGCCGAGCTGGCCGGCCACACCCGGCGCCGCGGTCGGATCGACGTCCGACAGGCGGCGCTGCAGCTCTTCGTCCGTGACGTCGAGATGCAGCGTGCCGGCCTCGCAGTCGAGCTCGATCCAGTCGCCGTTGCGCACGGCCGCGAGCGGCCCGCCGGCCGCCGCTTCCGGCGCGACGTGCAGCACGACCGTGCCGTACGCGGTGCCGCTCATCCGCGCGTCGGAAATCCGCACCATGTCCTTCACGCCCTGGCGCAGCAGCTTCGGCGGCAGCCCCATGTTGCCGACCTCGGCCATGCCCGGATAGCCGCGCGGCCCGCAGTTCTTCAGCACCATCACGGAGCTCGCATCGACGTCGAGCGATTCGTCGTTGATCGTCGCCTTGTAGTGCTCGAGGTTCTCGAACACCACCGCGCGGCCGCGATGCTTCAGCAGCTCGGGGCTCGCCGCCGACGGCTTCAGCACCGCGCCGCGCGGCGCGAGATTGCCGCGCAGGATACAGATCCCGCCGTCCGCGATCAGCGGCCGGTCAAGCGGGCGGATCACTTCTTCGTCGTAGTTCGGCGCTTCGCGCACGTTGTCCCACAGCGACTTGCCGTTGACCGTCAGCGCATCCGGATGCGGCAGCAGCCCGCCTTCGCCGAGCCGGCGCAGCACGGCCGGCAGCCCGCCCGCGTAATAGAACTCCTCCATCAGGAAGCGCCCCGACGGCATCAGGTCGACGATCGTCGGCGTGTCGCGGCCGATGCGCATCCAGTCTTCCAGTTCGAGCGGCACGCCGATGCGGCCGGCGATCGCCTTCAGGTGAATCACGGCATTCGTCGAGCCGCCGATCGCCGCGTTAGTGCGGATTGCGTTCTCGAACGCCGCGCGCGTCAGGATCTTCGACAGCACGAGCCCTTCGAGCGCCATCTCGACGATCCGGATGCCCGACATGTGCGCGAGCACGTAGCGGCGCGAATCGACGGCCGGAATCGCCGCGTTGTGCGGCAGCGCGACGCCGAGCGCCTCGGCCATGCACGCCATCGTCGACGCGGTGCCCATCGTGTTGCAGGTGCCGGCCGAGCGCGACATGCCGGCCTCGGCCGACAGGAAGTGATGCACGTCGATCTCGCCGGCCTTCAGCGCTTCGTGCAACTGCCACACGGCCGTGCCCGAACCGATGTTCTTGCCTTCGAGTTTGCCGTTCAGCATCGGGCCGCCCGACACGACGATCGCCGGCACGTCGCAGCTGGCCGCACCCATCAGCAGCGCAGGCGTCGTCTTGTCGCAGCCGGCGAGCAGCACGACCGCGTCGATCGGGTTGCCGCGGATCGCTTCCTCGACGTCCATCGACGCGAGGTTGCGCGTGAGCATCGCCGACGGCCGCAGGTTCGATTCGCCGTTCGAGAACACCGGGAATTCGACCGGGAAGCCGCCCGCCTCGGAGATCCCGCGCTTCACGTGCTCGGCGAGCTTGCGAAAGTGCGCGTTGCACGGCGTCAGTTCCGACCATGTGTTGCAGATGCCGATGATCGGCCGGCCGTCGAATTCGTGATCGGGAATGCCCTGGTTCTTCATCCAGCTCCGGTACATGAAGCCGTTCTTGTCGTTCGTGCCGAACCATTGAGCGGAGCGCAGCCTGGGTTTTGTTGCCGACATCGTCAGTCCTGTGGTGACGGGATACCGGCGCAGTCTAGGCAGAATTTTGATAACTGGCTAATGACGATTTAGGCGATTACGATATCGATTCCGATATCGATATAAACCCGTACGATGCCCGAAGCCAGCCCATGGGGAAACCGCGCCCGCCTGAAGACGCGCCAGTTGCTGCTGCTCGTCGCGCTCGCCGACGAAGGCAGCATTCACCGCGCGGCGGCGGCGCTGAACATGACGCAGCCGGCTGCGTCGAAGCTGCTGCGCGAACTCGAGGAATCGATCGGCGCGGTGCTGTTCGAGCGCCTGCCGCGCGGGATGCGGCCGACGCTGTACGGCGACGCGCTGATCCGCCACGCGCGCGCGGCGCTCGGCAGCCTCGACCAGGCGCACGAGGAACTGGCCGCGCTGAAGGCCGGCCATCTCGGCCACGTGGCGGTCGGTGCGATCACGTCGCCGGGCCTGCGCCTCGTGCCGCCGGCCGTCGCCGCCGTGAAAGGCACGCATGCCGGCCTGCACGTGTCGGTCGAGATCGACACCAGCAACGTGCTGCTCGAACACCTCGCGCAGGAAAAGATCGACATCGTGCTCGGCCGGCTGTCGGCCGAACACGACAAGCTGCGCCTGCGCTACGAGCCGCTGACCGGCGAGTCGGTGGCGGCCGTGGTGCGCCCCGGCCATCCGCTGCTCGCGCACGCGCCGCTGTCGCTCGCGGACGTGCAGCGCGCCGCCTGGGTCGTGCCGCCGGCCGGCAGCGTGCTGCGCCACCGCTTCGATCTCGTGTTCCAGCGCGCGAGCCTCGCGCCGCCGGCGAACGTCGTCGAAACGGCCGCGCTGCTGTTCATCACGCAATTGATCGAGCAGAGCGACATGATCGCGGTGCTCGCCGAGGACGTCGCGCGGTACTACGCGCGGCACGGCATCGTCACGGTGCTGCCGCTGGAAATGGATTGCCGGATGGACGACTTCGGGATCATCACGCGCACCGACCGGCTGCATTCGCCGGCGGTGACGGTGATGGTCGATGCGATTCGGGCGGCGGCACGGGAGGTGTACGACGTCGCGCTGTGACGTGGGCGCCGGCTTCCGGACAGGCCGGGCACGGGCTTACGCTTTCATCATCAGAACTGTGCGGTGACCTGAAAACCAACCGTGACACGCGCCGTCGGGAACCCGGACGGCTTGTAGATCGGCGTGCCAGCGAACAGGTCGTAGCCATAGCCACCGAATCGTGTCGCGACGCTGCCTTTGACGCCGATCACGGCACCGGCGAGCTGCGTGCCGACCAGGGCGACCGGCTGCGGGCCCCACACGCGGCCGTAGTCGATGCCGGCATAGACGGCCTGTCCGGTTCGGCCGATCGGCGCCTGAAGCTCGTTGCGCCAGTAGAAACCGCGCGCCGCGGCCAACATCGTCTCGCCATCGAATCCACGCACCGTATAGCGGCTGCCGATCGTCAGATCGTCGATATAGTAGAGCGTATTGCCCGTGTACTGGCCGTGGAACGTCGTGACGTAGCGGAACGGCTGCTGCGCAATCGCGAACGGCACCGACAGGTTCGCGTCGAGCACGGCCATTTTGAAGCGATAGGTCTGGTCTCCATTCAGCTCGGGGATATCGTCCTGCGCGCCGAACCCGCCGACGCCTTGACGGTACGCGAGCGTGCCGTCGAATTGAGCACCGCCGAAATAGTGTCGATCATTCAGACCGAGTTCGATGAACGTGTTGTTGCGGCGTTGTTGCGGGATTTCCGTATCTTCGATGAAGCTCTGGCCGAAGCGGCGCGACAGGCGCACGTAGCCGCCGAATACGTCGTTCTGGCTGCGCGCGAGCACGCGGGCGAGTTTGAAATCGACTGTCTTCGAATTACCGCTCGCGACGAAGGTTTGGTTGACCCCGGCGATTTGCTGATAGTACGTGTTCGTGTACGCGGACAGCGTCGCAGTCCAGTAGCCCCACGGAATCGAATAAAAGCCGTTCCAGCCGTGCGAGCCGAGGCGCTTGTCGCCGAACTCGAGATCCTGGCTCACGCCGATGTTGAAGAGGTCGTTCAGGCCCAGCGGGTTGTCGATGCCGAGCGACAGGTTACCCTGCAGTTTGCCGGTCGCGCGTGTGCCGGAGTTGTCGATCGATGCGACGACGGTCCACGGCTTACTGCGTTTCACGTCGAGCACGACGTCGCTTTCGCCGGGCACATCGGCCGGCACGATCTGCATCGACACGTCCTGGCTCGACACGCGCTTCATCTGCTCCAGACCTTGCTCAAGGTCGCGCAGGTTGAGCAGTTCGCCGTCGCCGGTCGGGAAGGCGGTCTTCCAGGTGCCGCGGAGCTTTTCATCGGCGAAGCGTACATGGCGGATGACACCGGGGATCAGCGAGAGCTTCAGCGTGCCGATGGAGAGATCCTGTTCGGGCAGCAGCACGCGCGTCGTCACGTACCCGCGCGCCAGAATGGCTTGCGACAGGCCTTTGACGAGCGCGTCGAGTCCCTGTTTGCCGACACACTGCCCGGTGTAGTGTTCGAGCCATTCGCGCGCGAAGGCGAAACGATCCATCGGCAATGCCGACGCGCCTTGCAACTTCAGGGAAGCGGGCAGCGCATCGGGTACGTCGAGGGAGAAACGATCAATGCGAAAGCAGGGCGTTTCCGACGGCAGCGTGGGATACCCGGCGCGTGCCGTCATGTTCGACCGTACCCCGGGCGCGGTGACGGTTCGCTCGCGCTCACGTGCCTCTTCTTGCTGTCGGGTTTGCTGGTCATTGCCCGGAACGGTCAGGCGCGGCGCTTCCTGCGCGGACACACTGGTCGCGATAAGCAGCAGCGCTGCTACAGCGGAATTCCCCCGGCAAATAGTTCTCATGTATTTTTCATCACTTGATTGTGAATGTCGACTACGTCGCACACCGATCGGTGCTCAGTATGCGATCGGCAGTTAACCGGACGCACCTAGCATCCGTCAACGCCATTAGACTTACCGCATTACAACATCGCAAGAAGCCATGGGCGCTCGAAGATAAAAGCAGCGATTAATTCGACGCTCATTAATGCCATTAATTATCTTTGCCATCCTTCATTTCTGAAAATATGGGAGCGACTTCTTAAATCCAACCAATAAATTTCCCATCAGAAGGGATTCAAAAAAGACGCACGAGTGCCTTTCCAGAGGCGAAACTTCCCAAGCACCTTACCCACAAGTGTCCTGAACATTTCGTCAATCAACCCGCCTATGATCTAACCCGACATGGCAGTCCCTGACCAATAGGAGTGCAGGTCGGTCAGTTCTCTCGGTTTTTTTGTGCGGTATGCCCTAAAAAAGCAACGAGAGTGACAGTGGCAGACAAACCCACAAATACAAGCAACGCGAAAGGCGTAAGGAATTCACCGAATCTAGATACTGTAGCCTTGAAGCCAACCACCACAATCCCCGCCGCAAATAATCCAAGATATATAAGCAACATTGATGCGAAGAAAACCTTCCAGAGACGAAATTTCCCGAGAATCCTTCCGAAAACTGGGCCGAAGAATCCTCCTATAAGACCACTTATGGATTCAAGCGACATTCTCACTCCTTATTGCTTATAAGGCTCACCAGATTTCACGACTGCCTGCGCTGCTCTACCAGCCGTTTGACTTAGCGCAAGCCCGACTCCACGGATCACAAACCCTGGAATAGTTGCGACATTCATGATCGAATTAGGAATTCCCGCCCAGCCCAACATAGATGTAGTAAATATAGAATTATAGGCGCCAAATGTCGTTGCGGTCGCCAATCCGGCTAGTGAAAAATTCTGATTAAAACTCTCGTAGAAGTTGTTCCCTTTCAATGTGGCTACCCCAGCACTGGCCGCAGCTACGCCCGTATAGATGCCGCCGGAAACTGCCGCTCCAGTTGCAGCCGCTGTCGTTAGCGAATACCCTGCCTGCGCAGCCTTGTAGGCGGCAAACAGGTCTTGCGCGTACGATACCCCTGCCGATCCACCAGCAATTATTTCCGGTGCGAGGCCCGCGGTAACGAGACCACCAGCGATCAGCAGTCCTGCTGTCGGGTTTGCCGCAGATCCGGGCAAAGCTCGCTGCTCGGGTGTCAGCGTGCCATCCTTGTTTCCAGACAAGAACGGACTGTTGTACTCCGCCGACGTCGCATGGAACAGCCCGCCACCGTTCTGACTGATATAGGCCACCGCAGTTGCGTCCCCTCCCGGCCCCTTGCTTGCCGCCGCATCCACCAAACGATAGCCGTTCGCGAGCAGCATATTCTCCGCCTGCTCCGCAGTGAGTGCCTTCCCGGTCTTTTCTTCATAGAACTTCGCGAAGTCCTTCGCCTTGTCCTTCGTCCACTGTCTTTCGTCGGGGTGAAGCTGCCGGTTGAACCGGTCAACGTTGTACCCCGAGAACGCCCCCGCCTCACCACCCACCGCCGCGCCCGCCCCCGTCGCAAGCGCGTTCGCCACGATGTTGCCCAATGCCTGGTTCATATTGGCGTTCCCAGTCGGATCGCTGCCCGCGATCGCACTGCTGATCTCATTCAGCTTGCCCGACGCGATCGATGCAATCGCGGCACCAGCGGCGCCACCTACCGCGTTACCGCCCGCCAACCCCGTCACCAGCGCCGCGCCGGCACCTTGCATCAATGCGCGATTCGCTCCGCCTTCCTTCCACGCGTCGACGCCCGCCTGATCACCGTTCGCCGCGGCGTCCTTCATCATCTTGTCCGCGTAGTCTCCGATCCGACGCGATACGGCTTCACCCGCCGCGCTGGCCGCCGCCATCATGTCCGCCTGATTGCTCAAGAGATTCTGCATGTCGGGGAGTTTGGCGACCGTACCGTTCGTGTTCGTCGTATCGCGGTTCAAGCTGGCGACGTCCTGCTTCTGGTTCGCCGAATCCGTGATCGTGACCGTCCCCGCACTCACGCCGCTCTTCGTCGTCGCGCTATCACTACCGCTGTCGTTCTGGCCAAGCATGGGCGCGGCGCCGCCCGCGTTCTTGCCCGACGTGCTGCCGTGCGTGCTGTAGTTCATCCCCCCATCGCCGGTCGTCGCACCTGCACTGAAGCCGCTCGAGCTCGCATCGTAGTGCGACTGGTTCTGGACGTCCGAGAAGGACAGCGAACCTGTTGTCAGCGAATTCTTCGACGCATCGGCTTGACTTGCGATCAGCCCACCCTTCAGGTCGGTATTACCGGTGACGTTGATATTGAAACCGCCGTCACCTGCTTGAATCCCGGCCTGTTCATTGACGCCCGCATAGGTGCCCGACGCGTTGCCCTTGCTCTGGCTGAAGCTCGCACTGGCGCCACCCTGACTGATGTTGAAGCCCCCGCCTGAACTCGACTGATGCGCCGCGCTCGACAACGTGTCCTGCACGCTGACGATGTTCAGGTTTCCGCCCACGTCGGCGTTCACCTGATTGCCCTTCACGTTCGAGCCGATGATGTTTGTATCGCCGCCCGAGATGATCGTCACATTGTTTGCTGCGTTTACATGGCTATTGTTCTGCGTGGCCAGATCGCTGTTGCCATCGCCGTTCGCCTTCGACATCGCCGCGGAAACACCGAACCCGCCCGTGCCGACGGAAACCCCCACGCTCGCGCTCTTTGACTCATTCGTGCTACGCGTCGAATCCGTATCGGTCGTATTGATGATATTGACCTGATTCTTCGCTGCCAGGATCACGTCGTTTGCGTTCACGTTCGAACCAACGATCGCCACATTACCGCTACCCGGTTGCCCGTTCCCCGTTGCCGCAAATGCCACCGTTCCGCCCGCATTCACATTCGAACCGCGATTCGTCACGCTGCCTTCGGAGAATGCGCTCTTGCTGTGACTGCTGCCGACGCTGACTTCGACCTTGAACTGAGGCGTTTCGCCCGCCCCCAGCGCCCGGACCGCATCGCCCGCAGCCATGTTCGCATCCCACGCAGCGCTCGCCGCAGCCATCCCGTGCAGCGCCGCTGCCCGACCATCCTGGCTATTGCTGGACGCACGCGATTGGCCCACGGCGTTCGATACCGCGTCGATCACCGGTGCCTTCAGTGCCAGCGTCAGGCCGCTCTTGGAGACTTCCTGCGTTTCGCCGCGGTGGTTCTTGTCCTGCGCCGCGTCAATCGTCACGTTCGCGCCTGTCCCGCTGAGATTCTTCGCTGCGATCAGATCGCTGCCGGTCACGTGCAGATCGTTGCCAGCCGTGATGCTCAGGTTGCCCTTCAGCGAACCGATCGTGCTGGCGTTGTTCGACACCTCGGTCGTCTGGCTGGTCGTCTTCAGCGAACTGCTGCCCACCGACACCGACAGTCCCCCGCCCGACATCAGTCCGGATTCCTTCTTGTTGTAGTAGCTCGACGACTGCAAGGTGTCTTGCGACGTCGTCACCGTCGTGTTGCGCGCTGCCGTGAGCGTTACGTCATTCGTTCCGACGATGGTGCTGCCCTGAACATTGACGTCCTTTCCACTGACGATGTTCACGCCGTCCGCCGACACCAGACTGCCGCGATTGAGCGTCATCGTCTGATCAATCCCGCTTGCAACCTTCACACCGCTCACGACATTGCTGTGGCTGTGCGTTTCGTGCGAATTCAGCTCGTGCGTCTCCGTTGCCGCGCCGATATTCACATCGCCGGACGCCAGCAGGTTCGCGTTGCCCTTGTCGAGGCTGATTGCGCTGCCGGAGAGCGTTATGTCCTTACCCGACACGATGTTCACTGTGTCGCCACCCTTGAGCGTCGTGCCTGTGAGCACCTGATCCGACTTGTGCTGCGTATCCGCGGAGCTGCCGTGACTGTCGCTGCCCGAACTGTTGCTGTTCACCGTCGATGTCGCGCTCGCCGCGCCTAGCGTCACGTTACCCTTGGCTGCGATCGTGCCGCCCTGTCCGAGGTCGATCTGCGCACCCTTCGCCGTCAGATCGCCACCCACGACGACGTTCGACTGCCCGCCGACCGTCACCGAGCTGCCGGTGACCTTGTTGATGTCGGTGTTCGACACGCCGTTCGCGCGCTGCACGATCTTGTGCTCGCCCGTCTGCACCGCACCCAGATCCCAGTTGCCGCCGACGTTCATCCCGAGATTGCCACCGACCGACAGGTTGCCCGCGTTCTGCTGGAAGTTGCCGCCGGTGACGATCGATGCGTCGCCTGCAACGTCCAGCTTCGCGGTCGGCCCCAGCGTCGTCACCACGCTCGTCGCGCCGTCTCGGCTTACCCGCGTGTTCGTCTTCGTGGCCGTATCGAGAATCAGGTCTTTCCCGGCGTCCAGTTGCAGGCTGCCAGCCTTCACATTCGCCGACGTCAGGTCGATATTGTTCTCGGTCTTCAGCGACATCAGCCCGCCGCTTTGCAGCGCGCCGAATGCGTTATCGATCTGCTTGCCCTGGATCGCCAGCGTGTTGTCCGCCTTGATCGTGCCGCTGTTCGTGAACGACTGCGCGTTCTGGAGATCGATGTTCGTTGCGCTGATCAACGGGCCGTTGATGTTCTGCTGGCTGGCCTGCGCGAGATACACGACCGGCACCAGCACCGATTGTCCGTCAACCACCCGCGTTTCCATCAGGATCACGTTGCTGGTCAGCTTCGACACCTGCTCGGCCGACAGGCTCGCACCCATGGGAAGATCGAGCGACTTCGACAGATCCGCACCCGCCGTCATCAACGACTGGTACATCGCCTGCAAGTCCGCATACGGCCCCAGCACCGCCTTGCCGGTCAGCGCCGTCACCTGATTGCGCACGAGCTGCTGTTCGTAGAAGCCGTCACCAAGACGCTTCGGGATATGCGTGAGGTCGACGCCGAGCTGCCCGAAGAAGTAGTCGCTCGAAATGAAGTTCTTCTGGTTCGTGAACGCCGGATTCGTCTCGATCACGTAGTGCGCATTCGGCGCGGTAGTCGGCCGGTACAGCCCGCCTTGCGGAATCGTGAGGTTGTTCAGCACGTTCAGTGCCGTCGCACTGGCGATGATCGGATCGACCGGCGCCGGTTGACCGCCGTGCACCGACGATGCATCCGATTTAGCGCCGCTTGCGTTACCGCTCAGATTGGCGGGCGTAAGCCCCGGCACCGACTGCCCCGGCAACAAGCCGAGCGACGGAATCGACGCGTTGGTCGCCGTGTTGCTGACGCTGACGCCCGTCCCCGAGATCGTGCCGTTGGAACTCAGTGTCGAAAAGTAACCCGGCAGCGTGTAATCCTTGATCGATGCCGGCGCTGCCTGCGTAAAGCCACCCGGGCGCCCGGTCACGAACGGTGCATTGCCGAACGGCAACTGCCAGTCGTGTTCGGAATTGTCGTAGTTGTTGTAGTGGTATTGGCCCGAGTACGAGACCGTCACGCCCGGCAGTGTCTGTCCGGACGCCGCCCAGCCGTCGGCGTCGTAGTGCCCCGGCATCTTGAGGTCGCCGACCGCCGCGATGTTGCTCCAGTAGTTTTGCAGCGTGCCGACGGACGACGCATCGATCTTGCCGCCCGACACGATCTGTGCGGCCGGGCTGATGTCGGTCACGGTCGTCGCCGTCGCGCTGTCGGCATAGTAGGTCGTGAACTGATAGCTGCTGTTCCATTGACCGCTATGAGGCGGCGAAATGAATAAGCCGCCCGGTTGTTTGATCAGTTCTGCCGCTTGGTCCGGTGTAGGGTCCTGGATACCGTAACTCGTCTGACCCGTGCAATTCCCCACGAAATACGCCGCGCATCCGGACATGCTGATGCCGAACTGCGCGAGCAATCCCGGATCGATCTGACTGGTGGACGTCTTCATCACGCGCCGCGTGCTCGTCACCTTGCCCGCGTGTAGTTCCATGTCGCCTTCGGACTGGATCAGCGCCGATACGTTGTTGACCAGCGCGGCGTTCGTGTAATTGCCGCTGGCGTCCCGGCCACCTGCCAGCACGACCTTGCCCATGCCGAAGATCGCCGTCGTCGCCATCGAATCGGTCGTAGTGGTGTCGTCGCGGTTCTCGATGTCGTGCGCGAGAATTTCGAGCGTGCCGCTGCTGTCCGATGCACCGATCAACGCGGTCGGTCCGAGGTTCGAGATCGTGTTCGTCGCATTCAGCGAAACGCGGGCGCCAACCAGCGCGCCGGTATTGAACAGATTGGTCGATTGCGTGCGCAGCAGGCCACCGGCAGTCAGGGCGCCCACGTTGACGATGTTCCCCGCGTTGACGCTCAGGTCGTTGACCGATTGCAGGTTCGCGCTGTTCGTGAAAGTGCCGGGCAACGTGAACGCGAGATCGTGACCGACATTGAACTGCGTGTCAGGTGCTGCCGTGTAATCGCCTTGCAGATTCACGTTGGCGTCGTGCGTCGCGCTGTACGTGCCGCCACCTTGCAGCGTGCTCGCCGCGACCGACAGGTCGTGGGTAGAGCTGATTTGGCCGTTGGTGTTCGTGATCGCGCCGGTGGTCGTGACGTTCACGTCGCCGTTCGAGTTCGTGACGTTGCCGATGCTGCCGCCGCTGTTGTCGAGCGTATTCGCGTTGACATGTAAGGATCCACCGCTGAGCTGACCACCCTGCGTGTTGCGGATCGATGCGGCGCTGATCATCACGTCACCGTTGCCGGTAATGGCGCCCATGCCCGACACGCCGCCTGCATGGCTGTTTGCGATCTGACTGCCACCCTGCACCGTCATCTTGCCGGCGCCGAGGTCGACGATGGCACCGTCTGCGTTGTCGATCGACGCAGATTGAATGTCGAGCATGCTGGTGTCGCTTGCTGCCGATTGCCCGGCCTGGACGTGGCCGCCCTGGTTCGACAGCGCACCGCCGCTCTTCAACGACAGTGACGCGTCGGATCGCAGCAAACCTTGCGCGTTGTTCACGTCGCCGGCGATGGTCGCATTGAGGCCGCGTTGCGCGGCAAGAATACCGCTCGCGTTGTTCCAGGTAGCCGCGTTGACGATGGCCTGTCCCTTCGTCACGATGGTGCCCGACGCGTTGTTCAGCGCGCTGGCGCCCGCAGTGGTCCCGGTACCCGGAGCGATCGTCAGCGTGCCCGTGCCGGCGTGCGTAATGGTACCGCCCGCGTTGTTCAGCTCGGCCGGCTTGAGCGTCAGGTCCGTGGCGTTGGTCTGAATCACGCCGGCAGCCGAGTTGTCGAGCGTACCGCTGACGTTCATCCCCATCGTTGACGATCCATACTGCGTGATCGTCCCGCCGTGGTTCACGAGGTTCGCGGCCGTCAGCGCAAGCTGATTGGCCTCGAGCTTGCCACCGCTGTTGTCCAGCGTCGAGTCGGCCGTGACCGACAGATTCGGTGCAACGATCGACCCTCCCTGGTTCGTCATCGAGCCCGTGTGGATCGTTGCGTTCGTGCCGGCACCGATTTGACCACCGTCGTTCGCCAGCGTGCCGCTGGTGACGCTCAGATCCGTGTTCGACAGCAGCTTGCCGTTCGCGTTGTTCAACGTACCGCCGACGGTTGCCGTCAGTCCGGTCTGCGCGTTGATTGAGCCCGACGTGTTGTTCAGCGCGCCGGTTTGCACGACAACGCGCCCGTTGCTGGCGATCGCACCGCCCACGTTGGACACCGAACCTGTGCCGCTGCTCACTGTCAGCGTGCCAGTGCCGGCATGGGTGATCGTGCCGCCGTCGTTGACGAGCGCGGCAGGCGCGAGCGTCAGGTCAGTACTGTTGCTTTGCAGCGTGCCGCCACTGGAATTGTCGAGCGTGCCCGACACGTTCACGCTCATCGCGCCGGTACCGGTCTGCGTGATAGTGCCGCCGTGGTTCGCGAGGTCAGTTGCGGTCAACGACACCTGACCACCCTGCACGGTGCCGGCGCTGTTGTCGAGCGTCGTGGCGCTGACTGTGGCCGTCTTGCCGACGATCGAGCCGCCGTTATTCGTCAAGTGCGCGCCGGCTTCCACCGCGACGTTCTGCGCGGCCTGCAGCGTGCCACTGCCGTTGTCGACCGACTGGCCGGAAATGTGGAGATTCGTATTCGATGTAATCGCGCCGCGGTTGACAACGTTTGCGCCGCTGACCGAAACATCACCGTTGCCGCCGATGACGCCGCCTTGCGCACCGTTCGCTGTCGTACCGGCCGCGTTGGTCAATTGGCCGCTCGTCGTCACCGACAGGCCATCGCCGTTGAGCGACGTAATTCGGCCCGCCGTGTTATCCAGTGACGCACCGGCCACCGTCATGCCGGCCGCGCTTTGAATCGTGCCCTGGTTGTTCGCGATGGCACCGCCGTGCAGGTCCACCGTGCTTTCGGAGATCAGTTCACCGGACTGGTTGGCGATCTGGCCGGCAACATTCACCGACAGCGCCCCTTGCGACGAAAACTTGCCGCTTTGGTTCGACAGGTTACCGCCCGTCAGCGTCACGCTCCCGCCGCTCGACAGGTTGCCGTGGTCGTTGATCACCGTACGCGTCGCGTTCGCCTGAATGGCCCCTTGCGCGCTCGTTGTCGCATTCGACAGGTTCACGTCGCCGGCCGTCGCATTCAGCGACAGGTTGCCGTTCGCCGCTGTCTGGCTGCCGGCAAGATTCATGCTGCCACCCGTCAGCGACGCGTTGCCGCCCGCGACATTCTGGCCGGTTGCGCTCAGTTGGCCCGACGCAGTCAGGTTGAGGTCGCCGCTGTGCGCGACGGACCCGTCGCTGTTCACGCCCGCGCCGAGCGTGCCGGTCGAATTGATGGTGCCCGCATTTACCGTCGTGTTCTGCTGCGCCGCCAGCGTCCCGCTGTTCGTGAGATCGGCGGCGGTGTTCGCCGACAGCGATTGCTGCGCATACGTCGTGCCGCTGTTCTGAATACCGCCTTCGGCCGACAGCGCGAGATTGCCGCTCGCGGTCGTCTTGCCCGTGAGCACGAGTCGGCCGTCCGATTGCAACGTCAGGTCGCCTGCCTGCGCGGCGATCGTCCCTGCGTTCGCGACACCGACGCCAGCGGAATTGCCAACCAAAAACACCCTATTGGCATACATACCGCCCAATTGCGCGACGTCGATCGCGACGGCCGGGGCAGGACCGTCACCGGCGATTGGCGTCGCGGCAAGCGTGTCATGATTGACCTGTTGCGCACCGGCGATCACGTTCAGATCTTTTGTGTAGATCGCGGCATTGGCCTGCACGGCGCGGGCAATCAGGTCGACCTGATCGACATTCGACGCATTGAGGCCGGCACCTTGCACAGTAATGAGCCCACGCGATACGTTGTAGCCAGTCAACGATCCGTCTGCGCCATAGTACGGCTGGCCGGTCGTCAAGGTCGCGCGACTGGTATTGATGAAGCCGCCACCGTCTACGACAAGACCGGCTTGATTCGCCAGGACGACCTGTGCGCTCGGCCCCGCGACCTCCACGAATCCGCGGATAAACGAGGGGGCGTTGCTGTTGACCTGATTGACGATGATTCGTGCGGACTGACCCGGACCGTAGTTCGGGTTGCCGTTGATATAGCCCGCTTGCTGCGTATTGACGATCGTCGGCGAGTTGTTCAGGATCGCGCCGGCTTTTTGGACGTCGAACTGGTTGTAGGTGTTGACCGATACGCCCGCGTTCGACGGACGCGCCACGTTGACTTGCGGTAAGCCGTTGGGCGTCTGGATCACCTGCGTGCTGGTGCCCGGTGTGGGGATGATCTGCGCATCGGCCAGGGTTGGCAGCATGCCGAGCGCGGCGACGCCCGCCATCACAACGCGAACGCCCGACGTCGACGATCGCCGCTGCGCGCGAGCTTCGCCCGTTGCCGATTTCCCCTCGGCCGTCGCTGTCTCCGCCACGGCCACCACCATACCCCGAAGCCCGGAATACACCAGGCGATGCGTATTCTTGTTCATTCTCGTCGACGCGGCCCGCGTCCATTCGTTTGCTTATTGGACGCGAGCTTACCGAAACCATTACGAATGACTGTCAAAAATTGCCAAGCCGTTGAAAGGAAACCACAAATTTCAAGTTTCGGACGCGTCTGATTGACGTGTTCCCGCAACGTCTCGGGTCGAGCCACTAAAGCGTACGGACAACAAACCGGATCGATTTCTCGCGCAGCTTTCGCTCACCCATTTGCACGCACGAGTTCCGTTTTCGATTAAAACGTTTCGATATGCGATGAATTGCACAAGTCGTTCGAGATTTATGGAAAGTCGCCAATCCATCCTCTCACAACGAACGGACACATTTCGGAACGCACAATCTGAATCGCTATCGCGAGGCTGCATCCAACCGAGTTGATCTGCTCTGGAAATTCTGGACACAACCGAGTGTTGATTTCTCAGAGCTTTGAACCGCTTGGATTTCTTGGACAGTGCCGAGCGTTAGTGTTCGGTCTTTTGAACCGCTTGGATTTCTCCTCGCACTTCGCCATGAAAAGCGCGTCAACGGAACGAGAGTCTCGTGCTGATGTCCATTGCCGGCGCGTCACGCCGCTGCACACGCGATCACCGGTTCGCAGCGAATCGGAAAGTTCACCGAATTCGCGATATAGCACTTCGCATGCGCGTCGTGATGCAGATGCGCCGCCCGTTCACGATCGTCGCCGGCCCGGATCGTCACCTGCGGACGCAGCACGATTTCGGTGAAGCGCCCCGCTTCGGCACCGTCGAGCATCGTGCCTTCCGCGTGGTCGACGTAGGCCAGCACGCGGATGCCGGCTTCGGAACACAGGTGCAGATACCAGAGCTTGTGGCATGCCGACGCCGACGCGAGCAACAGGTCTTCGGGGTTCCAGCGCGCCGCGTCGCCGCGGAACGCCGGATCCGACGACCCGGGGATATCCGGCTTGGAACCGGCCCGGATCACGTGATCGCGGCCGTACTCGCGATACCCCGACGTGCCTGTGCCACGATTGCCCGTCCACTCCACCGCGACGCGATACGTGTGTTCGCTCGATGCCATCTCGCTCTCCATTGAATTGAAGTCGGTGTCTCGACCGGCCCGGACGCCATTGCGTGAGGCCTGCCGGTGGCCGCTATTCTGGCACCGGATCGTCGTTTGGTATACCATTATTCCAAATTAACGAAACACGCAGGCATGGAAACCAGACTCGACTCCACGGCGGACGCGGTCGCCGCGTCGCTGCGCGACATGATCGTCAACGGCGAGTTGGCGGCCGGCGAGCGGCTCGTCGAGCGCGATCTGGCCGAACGGTTCAGCATCAGCCGGATTCCGATGCGCGAGGCGATCCAGCGGCTGGAACGCGAAGGCCTGCTCGACATCTTCAGGAATCGCGGCGCCGTCGTGCGCATGCTGAGCGCGTCGGACGTGCAGGAAATCTACGACTTGCGCGTGCTGCTCGAAGGCGATGCGATCTACCGCAGCGTGAAACGGCTCGACGACGAAACGCTCGCGCGCGCCGAACTCGTGCATCGCCTGCTCGGCGACGCAACCGTGCCGCGCCGGCAAGGCGAACTGAACCGCGAATTCCACGAGTTGCTGTATTCATGCTGCGGCAACGCGCGGCAGTTGAAGTCGATCGCCGAGCTGCGCGGCCAGGTCGAGCGTTACGAACGCCTGCAGGCGACGCTGCTGGCGGATACGCCGTCATTCCAGGTCGAGCACGACGATATCCTTCAGGCGTGCCGCGAACGCAATGCACGCGGCGCCCGCGCGATGACCGTCGCGCATCTCGAGTCGGCCCGACGCATCGTGTTGCGGCTCGTCGAAGGCGGCTGAGGCGGCGCACGACCGCCCGCGCTTCGCTATGCCGCGTGCGGTACCGGCCCGGTCGTGCCGCGCACCGCCAGCGTCGGCAGCGACGCGACCCGCACGCGCGACGCATCGTCGCCCTGGCCGCCCGCCTCGCGCAGCGTATTGAGCAATTCGACCGCGATTCCGGCCGCTTCGGCGGTCGGAATCGCGACGGTCGTCAGCGTGGGCCGCGTGTCGCGGGCGAGGTGAATATCGGTAATGCCGACGATCGACAGGTCCTCCGGCACGCGCCTGCCGCGATCGGCCGCCGCGTGCAGCGCGCCGATCGCCGGCAGGTCGTTGGTCGCGACCAGCGCAGTCAACTGCGGGTGCGCATCGAGCAGCCGGCCCGCCGCGCGCAGGCCGCCCTCGATCGAATCGCGCTCGGCCTCGACGGTCGACGCGTCGAGCCCCGCGTCGCGCATCACGTCGACGAAGCCGTCATAGCGCGCCGCCTGCACACCGCTCGCCGCGCCGCCGACGATCACGCCGATTTTCTCGTGACCGAGTTCGAGCAGATGCCGCGTCGCGATCCGTCCCGCCTCGCGGAAATCGATGGCCACGCACGGCAGCCCGTCGGGCGGCGCCTCGGGCCGCTCCCACAGGCACAGCACGACCGGCACGCCGCGCCGCGCGACGTCGAGCAGATCCGGCAGGTGCAGGTTCGCATTGGTCACGAGAATGCCTTCGGAGATCGTGCCGGCGATCTGGTCGAGATACGCGCGCCCCTGCAACGGATCTTCGTTCGTATTGCAGACGATCAGGAACTGCCCGTTGCGCCGCACCGCACGCTCGACCGCGAGCGCGAACTCCGGGTAGAACGGGTTCGCGATGCTCGATACCATCAACGCGACCGTCGGCGCACGCCCTTCCGCCAGCGCCCGCGCGGCGAGGTGCGGCCGATACCCGAGCGCGTCGACTGCTTCGAGCACCCGCGCCCGCGTCGCGTCGCCGACCCGGCCGCGGTCGCGCAGCACGTTCGACACCGTCGCGGCCGTCACGCCGGCGCGGCGCGCCACTTCATCCAGAGTTGCCATCGTTTGCCCACTATATGAGACGTCGATCCAGTATTTGCTTCGCTCAGCGAAGCGGCGCACTATCGCCGCACACCTTGCCGCCCGACCGACGGGCGCGACTCGGCCGCGATCACATCGCCTCTTTTTTTGATCGCGATGATTAAGCGCTTAATCACGCAGTATGGCGCATTAGAACATGGAGCGGAGACAATGGCGAGCATCTCGATGCGGCGCGTGCAGAAAGCCTATGGCGAGCATGCGCCGGTCATTCGCGACGTCGATCTGGAGATCGGCGCGCACGAGTTCTGCGTGTTTCTCGGGCCGTCCGGATGCGGGAAATCGACGCTGCTGCGCATGATCGCCGGGCTGGAGGATCTGAGCGCGGGCGAGCTGTCGATCGACGGCCGCCGCGTCGACGACGTGCCGGCGGCCGAGCGCGGCGTGGCGATGGTGTTCCAGAGCTACGCGCTGTTTCCGCACATGACGGTGTACGAGAACATGGCGTTCGGGCTGAAGCTCGCGCGCGTGCCGAAGGCCGAGATCGACCGGAAGGTGCGCGACGCCGCACGGATCCTGCAGCTCGACACGCTGCTCGAACGCAAGCCGAAGGCGCTGTCGGGCGGCCAGCGGCAGCGCGTCGCGATCGGCCGCGCGATCGTGCGCGAGCCCGGCGTGTTCCTGTTCGACGAACCGCTGTCGAATCTCGACGCGGCGTTGCGCGGCCAGACCCGCATCGAGATCGCGCGGCTGCATCGGCAGTTCGAACGCGCGAGCGTCGTCTACGTGACGCACGACCAGACCGAGGCGATGACGCTCGCCGACAAGATCGTGCTGCTGCACGCCGGCGCGGATACCGCGCGGCACGGCAGCATCGCGCAGGTCGGCGCGCCGCTCGACCTCTACCATCACCCGGCCAGCCGCTTCGTCGCGGGCTTCATCGGCTCGCCGCGCATGAACTTCCTGCCGGCCGTCGTGACCGCGTGCGACGCGCATCGCACGACCGTCTCGCTCGTGCCGTCCGGCGAAATCTTCGTGCTGCCGCGCGACGGCTCGGCGCTCGGCGCCGGCGCCGCCGTGACGCTCGGCATCCGCCCCGAGCACCTGACGCTCGGCGCCGCGCCCGATGCGACGACGCTCGCGCGCGACGTCGCGCTCGTCGAGCGCCTGGGCGAACAGACCTACGTGCACCTCGATCCGTGCGGCCAGCCCAGTGCGACGCCGCTGATCGCGAAGGTGCCGGGCGACGCGCAGGTGCACACCGGCGAACGCGTGCACGTGCACGCGCCGGCCGCGGCCTGCCATCTGTTCACCGAAGACGGCCGCGCGGTGCCCGTGTGCGCCGACGTCCACGTTCACCACTACGCATAAGGATCGGCATGCGCCTCGGAGTCTGCTACTACCCGGAACACTGGCCGGAATCGATGTGGGCCGACGACGCCCGCCGGATGAAAACGCTCGGCATCGCGCAGGTGCGGATCGCCGAATTCGCGTGGAGCCGTATCGAGCCGTCGCCGGGCGAATACGACTGGGGCTGGCTCGACCGTGCGGTCGACGTGCTCGGGGCGGCCGGCCTCGAGATCGTGATGTGCACGCCGACCGCCACGCCGCCGAAATGGCTGGTCGACCGCCATCCCGACATCCTCGCGATCGGCGCCGACGGCCGGCCGCGCGCGTTCGGCTCGCGCCGCCACTACGATTTCTCGTCGCCGACCTATCTCGAAGCGTCGCGCCAGATCTGCACGGCGGTCGCCGAACGCTATGGCCGCCACCCGGCCGTGCGCTACTGGCAGACCGACAACGAGCTGGGTTGCCACCAGACCGTCGTCAGCTACTCGCCGGCCGCGCTCGTGCGCTTCCGCGAATGGCTGCAGGCGCGCTACGGCACGATCGACGCGCTCAACCGTGCGTGGGGCACCGTGTTCTGGAGCATGGAGTATCGCCATTTCGACGAAGTGGATGCGCCCGTGGGCACCGTGACCGAAGCCCATCCGTCGCATCGCCTCGACTACCGGCGCTTCGCGTCCGACGAACTCGCGCGCTATCACCGAATGCAGGTCGACGTGATCCGCGCACACTCGCCGGGCCGCCCGGTCGCGCACAACTTCATGCAGCTGTTCACCGAGTTCGATCACTACGAAGTCGCGCGCGACCTCGACGTCGCGACGTGGGACAGCTACCCGCTCGGCGCGCTCGAGGAGCTGTGGTTCGCGCCCGACGTGAAGGCGCGCTGGCTGCGCACCGGCCATCCCGATTTCGCGTCGTTCAATCACGACCTGTACCGCGGCATGTCGAAACTGCCGTTCTGGGTGATGGAACAGCAGCCGGGCCCCGTGAACTGGGCGCACTGGAACCCCGCGCCGCTGCCGGGCATGGTGCGGCTGTGGAGCTGGGAAGCGTTCGCGCACGGCGCCGGTTGCGTGTCGTACTTCCGCTGGCGGCAGGCGCCGTTCGCGCAGGAACAGATGCACGCGGGCCTGCACACCCCCGACGACCAGCTCGACGAAGGCGGCCGCGAAGCGCAGCGCGTCGCGCGCGAGATCGTGGCCGTGCACGACGCCGGCGCGGACGCGGACGGCCCGGTGCGCGCACCGGTCGCGCTGGTCTTCGACTACGAGGCGAAGTGGCTGTTCGAAGTGCAGCCGCAGGGCGCCGATTTCCACTATCCGCGTTTCGCGTTCGAGTACTACTCGGCGCTGCGCTCGCTCGGCCTCGACGTCGACATCGTGTCGGCGCACGCGCCGCTCGACGGCTACCGCCTCGTCGTCGTGCCGCCGCTGCCGATCGTACCGGACGATTTCGCGTCGCGGCTCGCCGCGTCGGGCGCGCATGCGGTGTTCGGGCCGCGCACCGGCTCGAAGACCGCCGACCTGCAGGTTCCGCCGGCGCTGCCGCCCGGCCCGCTCGCGTCGATCCTGCCCGTGCGGGTATGGCGCGTCGAATCGCTGCGGCCGAACGTGACCGAACGGATCGACGGCACGTTGCGCGACGGCGCGCCGTTCGCGGGCGACGCGCGTCACTGGCGCGACCTCGTCGAGCTGCACGACGACACGCGCAGCGTCGTGCACGCGCGCTTCGCCGACGGCCATCCGGCGTGCATCACGCACGGTACGCTGCACTACTGGGCCGCACCGTTCGACGATGCAACCACCACGCGACTGTTCGCCGATGTCGCGGCCGAAGCCGGCCTCGCGCCGACGCCGCTCGGCGACGCCGTACGCGTGAGCCGGCGCGGCGGGCTGACTTACGTGTTCAATTACGCGAGCACACCGCACACGATCGACGCGGTGCCGCCGTCCGCGTTCGTGGTCGGCGCCGCACAGGTCGAGCCGCAAGGCGTCGCCGTGTATCGAAGCCGTTCGTAACCTCCCCCGGCGCCGCAACGCGCCGGTCACGCACAACGACACACAGGACTGGAGACACCATGACACATCGCCCCCTTCGCGCCGCCGCCCGGCTCGCCACGGCCGCCGCCGTCGCCTTCGCGTCGCTCGGCACGACGGCGCCCGCCGATGCCGGCACGCTGACGATCAACATCGCGTTCAAGGGCGCGAGCCAGCGCGCCGTGTGGCAGTCGACGATCGAAGCGTTCCACAAGGCGCATCCCGACATCGACGTGAAGCCGACCTTCGTCGACGAGGAAGCGTACAAGGTACAGCTCCCCGCGTGGCTCACGACCGTCGCGCCGGACGTCGTGAACTGGCACGCGGGCGAACGGATGGCGTACTACGCGAAGCGCGGGCTGTTCGAGGATCTGAGCGGCGACTGGACGAAGAACGGCTGGGATGCGATGTACGCGTCGACGCGCAGCGCATCGTCGTACAACGGCAAGCAGTACGCGGCGCCGACCGTCTATTACTCGTGGGGGCTGTTCTACCGCAAGGATCTGTTCCGCAAGGTCGGCATCGCCGACGAAACGAAGACGTGGGACCAGTTTCTCGATGCGTGCAAGAAGCTCAAGGCCGCGGGCATCACGCCGGTGGCGATCGGCGGCCGCGATGCGTGGACGCTCGCCGGCTGGTTCGATTATCTCGACCTGCGGCTGAACGGCAACGCGTTCCACCAGCAACTGATGGCCGGCGACGTGCCGTACACCGACCCGCGCGTGAAGAAGGTCTACACGACGTGGAAATCGCTGATCGATGCCGGTTACTTCATCGACAACGCGCTGTCCTACGATCTCGACGGCGCGCAGCCGTTCCTGTTCCAGGGCAAGGCCGCGATGATGCTGATGGGCACCTTCATCGCGGCGGGTTTCCCGCCGAACGTCAAGCAGGAAATGGGCTACTACCGCTTCCCGATCATCGACCCGAAGGTGCCGACCGCGGAGGACGGCCCGGTCGAATCGCTGCACATCCCGACCAAGGCGAAGAACAAGGCCGACGCGCACACGTTCCTCGCGTTCGTCGAAACGCCGGAGATCGGCGCGAAGCTGGCCGAAGGGCTCGGCTCGCTGTCGGCCAACAGCAAGTCGCCGGAGCCGGCCGATCCGATCTCGCGCATCGGCTTCCGGATCCTCGCCGACACGAAGGGCGGCGTCGCGCAGTTCTACGATCGCGACATGACCAAGGAAATGGCCGACGAAGGGATGAAGGGCATGCAGCAGTTCCTCGCGAATCCCGCGCAGCTCGATACGGTGCTCGCACAGCTCGAACAGACCCGCAAGCGGATCTACAAGAAGTGACCGCGTGACCCAACCGGCGGCCGCGCGCCGCCGTGTCCGTTCAGGAGGCTTGCCGTGTCCAGTCCGATCGCGTCCCCCCCGCCCGCCGGCACCGCGCCGCCGCGCGGCCCATCCGCCACCACGCTGCCCGCGCGCCGCCCGTCGCCCGCCGTGCGGCGGCAACGGCGCGCCGCGTGGCTCTTTCTCGCGCCGGCCTGCGCGATGGTAGCCGTCTATGTGATCTGGCCGATCCTGTCGACGCTGTGGCTGAGCCTGTACAACTGGGACGGGATGACCGAACGCACCTTCGTCGGTCTCGCGAACTATGCGGAGCTGCTGCACGCGCCGACGTTCTACACGGCGCTGCGCAACAACGTGATCTGGCTCGCGCTGTTCATGCTCGCGCCGCCGCTCGGCCTCGCCCTCGCGCTGTACCTGAACCAGGCGGTCGGTGGCATCCGGCTCGTGAAATCGCTGTTCTTCGCGCCGTTCGTGCTGTCGGGCGTGGTCGTCGGGCTGATCTTCTCGTGGTTCTACGATCCGACCTTCGGGCTGCTCGCGCTGCTCGCCGGGCATGGCATCCCGGTACTCGGCGACGCGCGCTATGCGACGTTCGGGATCGTGTTCGCCGCGCTGTGGCCGCAAACGGCGTACTGCATGATCCTGTACCTGACCGGGCTCACGTCGGTCAACCCGGAACAGATCGAGGCCGCGCGGATGGAAGGCGCGCGCGGATTCGCGCTGCTATGGCACGTCGTGCTGCCGCAACTGCGGCCGACCACCTTCATGGCGATCGTCGTCACGGTGATCGGCGCGCTGCGCAGCTTCGACCTGATCTCGGTGATGACGGGCGGCGGCCCGTTCGAAAGCTCGACCGTGCTCGCGTATTACATGTACGACCAGGCGATCAAGTACTACCGGCTCGGCTATTCCGCGTCGATCGCGGTCGTGCTGTTCGCGATCATGCTCGTCTACATCGTGTTCCAGTTGCGCCGCATGCTGCGCAACGAGCAGTGACCTTTCGGGAGTGCGCTCATCATGTTTCCGACACCCGTTGCCCACTGGAAGCCGGTATCGCGCCGGCTGTACAAGCTGTCGCTGCCCGTCGCGCTGCTCGTCTGGCTGCTGCCGATGATCGCGGTGTTCGTCACGTCGGTGCGCTCGACCGAGGAACTCGTCGAAGGTCATTACTGGGGCTGGCCGCGCCGCTTCGCGATGATCGAGAACTATCGCGACGCGCTGACCACGTCGCCGATGCTGCATTACTTCTGGAACAGCGTGCAGATCACCGTGCCGTCGGTCATCGGCTCGATCGCGCTCGCGGCGATGGCCGGCTTCGCGCTCGCCACCTATCGGTTTCGCGGCAATACCGCGCTGTTCGGCACGTTCGTCGCCGGCAATTTCGTGCCGGTGCAGGTGTTGATGATTCCGGTGCGCGACCTGTCGCTGCGGCTCGGCGTGTTCAATACCGTCGAAGCGCTGATCCTGTTTCACGTCGCGTTCCAGACGGGCTTCTGCACGCTGTTCCTGCGCAACTTCATCAAGCAGTTGCCGTTCGAGCTGATCGAGGCGGCGCGCATCGAAGGCGCGGGCGAATGGACGGTGTTCTGGCGAATCGTGCTGCCGTTGATCCGGCCGGCGCTGGCCGCACTCGCGATTCTCGTGTTCACGTTCGTGTGGAACGATTACTTCTGGGCGCTGTGCCTCACGCAAGGCGACGAGGCGGCGCCGATCACGGCGGGTGTCGCGGCGCTGAAGGGGCAATGGACGACGTCGTGGAATCTCGTATCGGCCGGGTCGATTCTCGCCGCGCTGCCGTCGGTCGCGATGTTCTTCGCGATGCAGAAGCATTTCGTCGCGGGGCTCACGTTCGGCGCGACGAAAGGCTGAACGCGCGCCGGCTGCGTCTTCGTATCTCCCCCTCCGCATCGTGAGGTTGCCCGCTTCGGCGGGCTTTTTTTGCGGATTCTGTTGCGGATTCGGGTAGGGTCCCCTGGCGAACCTGGCCCGCCGTCCAGGCTTCAACGCCATCGACCGATTACACTCGTCGCTCGGCTTCGACGCGCGTGGGCGTCAGGGCACGACTTTGCCCCGACATCGATTCAACTAGGCATACTTGTCGCCGACCGTACTGCGAATCGGATGGGTGTCGTACACGATGATCATCCGTTCGATGAGCCCCGCCGTGTCGAACTCGAACACGTCGACGCACTCGAAGCGCGCCACCGAACCGTCTTTCAGGCCCCAGTCGTAGATGAAGTAACCTGTCGCACGTCGAGCCCCGCTCGTGCTGACGCAGATATCGATCGGTGTAATCCTGCTTTCTCCCGATGCGGCAGCGACCTTCGAAAAGAAGGGCTCGGGGTGCATCCAGCCGAGAAATGGCGAGAAAATCTGCGCGTCCGGCGTAAATAGCGCGCAAATGGCGCAGACGTCGCCTCGCTCCAGTTCCCGAAGGTAAGCGCGAACCTGTTCCGTGTAGAGTGATTCCGACGTTGAGCCCAAAATTATCCTCCGATCATTCGTCGACGACCCCGTTCATTCGCGAGAACAGGGCATCCGGTAGACGCACGATAGCGACGCACCGATGACCGAACAATCGAAAAATTTGCAACCCGGGTATGCGGCGCATGCATATCCGCTGGCCGATCTGACGCGCCCGCTCCCGCCGCTGGCGGCGATTCAGTCGTTCGTCGCCGCAGCGCAGCTGGGCAGCGTCAGCAAGGCCGCGGATCATCTATGCCGCACGCAAGGCGCAGTGAGCCGCCAGATACAGCAGCTGGAAACGCATTACCGATGCGCACTGTTCGTGCGCCATGTATCGGGGCTGACGTTGACGCCGGAAGGCAATGCACTGCTGACGGTCGCGGTCGACGTGCTCGCGCAATTGGTCAGGCATGCGGATGCCCATGCACGGGCGACCTCGGTGCTCACGTTGAAGTTGCCGTCCACGTTCGCCGTTCGCTGGTTGCTCCCACGGCTGCCGGACATTCATCGCGCGATGAGCGGGACGGAGCTGCGTCTCTCGACATCCGCGGACGACACGCCGGATTTCGCCACGTCCGACGTCGACGCCATCATTGTGCGGGGCACGGGGCAGTGGACCGGTATGGACGCGGTACCGTTGTTTCCCGAGCGGCTCACGCCAATGTGCGCGCCCGCATTGGCGACATCGCTGCGATCCGTTGCCGACCTTGCGCATGTCGATTTGCTCCATCCCGGGCCCAGCCGCGCAGAGTGGCGATGCTGGCTCGATCACGTGGGGGCACGCCAGATCGATGCGGGACGTGGGCTCGTATTCGATACCCTCGAATTGACGCTCGCGGCATCGACGGAAGGACACGGCATTGCAATCGGCGACCCGCGAATGGCGCGAGACCGACTCCGTGCCGGATCGCTCGTGACACCGTTCGAGGATGTGGCTGAAGACGGCCTTTCCTACTTCCTCGTCTATCCGCCCCAACGGGCGGCACAACCGAAAATTCGAGCCCTCGCCGATATCCTGCTACGACTGGCGCGAGAAGATTGATTGACAGGCGAGCATCCGATACGTGGCTCGGAGCCGATCTTCAAATGGCGCCCCCAACCTGCCGACGAATGACGGGCCCGGTCAGAGATCGCCGCGTACTTCACCGGTTCCCAGCGCGCTGCGCTGCCGGTTGACTTCCGCCCACAGCGCATCGCTGTCGTCTTCGCGCAGCACGACCATGCAGTCCAGTTGATCGTCGGTTACGCCGAAGTACTCCAGAATTTCCCGCCGGACCCCCTCAATGAACTCCGCGTATTCCGGCGTTGCCTGCGCCCGCGCGTGCAGGGCGTCGTATTCCGCATCGTCCACGCCGCCGCCGTGCTCGTCGACATAGCGCGAGATCCACTGGTCTCGTTCGTGGTCGTAATCGGCCTCGGCGCGCATCGCTTGCACAGCCGTGTAGAAATCCAGTTGGGCAAATGCGGCAATCGCCGCCGTTGTCGCCTCGTCGAATGTCGTCGTCATTCCATCTCTCACTTCAGTCATCGCCCATCATGGGTCACGCGGGGAAGCCGCTATCGCACGCGGTTTCAGGTCGCGAGCGAGAAAACCGGCAGCGCGGTTCCGAACCGCCCGTATGCGTTCACTGCATCGGACGGTTCGATCGTATCGGGCACGTTGAAAGGGAAGGGTTCAGTCTACCTGGACGGTTTGCCAGGTTTGCCACGCCCGCCGGCAGATTTGCCCGCGGCCTTCCCCGCCGGCGGCTTGGCCGCCGGTTTGCTGCGCGGCTTCTGCACGCTGAACGGGCTGCCGATGGTGTAGTCGGGACCCTTGCCGGCACCCGTGGCCGTCGCATGCTGCGCCCCGGACTTGCGCTTGCCTTCGCCGCCCTGCGTATGCGGCTTCTTGCCCGGCCCCGGTTTGGCGACCGGCACGGCTTGCTGCACCTTGGGCTTCTTCGGCTTTTTCGGCTTCTTGACGATCTGACCCGTCGCGCTGGTTTCCGGCACGCGGTGTTCGGCTTCGAAACCCGGCTCTTCTTCCCGACGCAGCGTCTGCCGGATCAGCGCTTCGATCGCGGCCAATTGCGGCGCTTCATCGGCGCACACGAGCGACACCGCGACACCGCTGGCGCCCGCACGGCCGGTACGGCCGATACGGTGCACGTAGTCTTGCGCGACGATCGGCAGATCGACGTTGATCACCAGCGGCAGATCGTCGATATCCAGCCCGCGCGCCGCCACGTCGGTGGCGACCAGCATCTGCACTTCACCCGTCTTGAAACGCTCCAGCGCGCGCAAACGTGCGGGTTGCGGCTTGTCGCCGTGGATCGTATCGACCGCGTAGCCCGCTTTCTCCAGCATGAGCGCCAGATAATCGACGCCATTGCGGGTCTTGACGAATACCAGCGCATGCTCCCACTTGTTTTGGGCCACCAGGTGCATGAAGAGATCCGGCTTGTTCCGCTTGTCGACCGGCACCACCCATTGCTTGATCTTGCTCGCCGTGGCGTTGGGCGGGCTGACGCTGATGTCGACCGGGCTGCGCAGAATGCCCGCCGCCATCGTGCGGATCTCGTCGGAGAACGTGGCCGAGAACAGCAGCGTCTGGCGCTTGGCGGGCAACGCGGCAAAGACCGCGTCGAGTTCGCGCGCGAAGCCGAGATCCAGCATGCGGTCGGCTTCGTCCAGCACCAGCGCCTGCACCTGATCGAACTGCACGGCGTTCTGGCGATGGAGGTCGAGCAAGCGGCCCGGCGTGGCAACGAGCACGTCCACGCCCTTGCGCAGCTTCATCATCTGAGGATTGATGCTCACGCCGCCGTACGCGGCCAGAAATCGCAGATCGAGCCCTTTGCCGTACGCGACGAAGCTCTGCAGCACCTGTTCGGCCAGTTCTCGCGTGGGCACCAGCACCAGCACGCGCGCACGGTTGCTGGACACCGCCGGGCCGTGTTGCACCAGCCGTTGCAACAGCGGCAGCGCAAAGCCGGCCGTCTTGCCGGTGCCGGTCTGCGCGGCGGCCATGACGTCCTTGCCGCCGAGCACGGCGGGAATCGCCTTGGCCTGCACCGGCGTGGGTGTCTGGTAATTGAGGCTCTGCACATTGCGCAGCAACGGCTCGATCAGGCCAAGCGAGGCAAAAGACATGGACGTATTCCGGGCGAAAACCGCAATTCTAGCGGTTACCGTCCCGGTTGCGCCCCACCCGCGCCGCCGCGCAACCGCATGTCCACCGCCCCGCGTCGGGACCGTGTCGAGCGACCGGATCGCGTCGACGAGCACACTGCACCAGCGCGCCTCGTCCTGGCGGATATGGGCGGCTCGGCCGGCCCCCATTCGCTGACGCAACCCGAACTCGCGACGACACTCCGCGACAACAAGCTCGATGCGCTGGAAGCCGCGCAGCCCGACCTGATTGTCACCGCCAACGTCGGCTGCCAGACTCGTCTGAACGGCGCGGGCCGCACGCCCGCGCGTTACTGGATCGAGCTCGCCGACAACCGGCTGGTCGACTGACCGCCGATTCCGCAGGAAAGCCATGCAAACGAAACCCGAACTCGAACTGGCCGATGCCGAGCGCATGCTCGCCGCTGCCCGCGAGGAAGCGGAACGCCACGGCTGGGCCGTGTCGATCGCCGTCGTCGACGATGGCGGGCACCTGCTCGCGTTCGCGCGGCTGAACGGCGCATCGCCGGCCAGCAGCTACCTTGCGCAGGACAAGGCGCGTGCGGCGGCGCTCGGCCGTCGCGACACGAAGGCGTATGAGGATATGATCAACGGTGGCCGCACCGCGTTTCTGAGCGCGCCGCTGACGGGATTGCTCGAAGGCGGCGTGCCGGTTACGGTCGGCGGCCGGATAACGGGCGCGATCGGCGTGTCTGGCGTAAAGTCCGAACAGGACGCGCAGATCGCCCGCGCCGGCACACGCAGCGTCGCGGAATAACCAGCCAAGCCGCGCACGCGTTTTTCATTCCCCGGGAGGATTCACGATGATCGACCAAGCAGGACTGCAAGTCGCGCCAGCGCTGAGCCAGTTCATTGAAAACGAAGCGCTGCCGGGCACCGGCATCGACAAGGCCGCGTTCTGGAGCGGTTTCTCGGCCCTGGTGCACGATCTCGCGCCGCGCAACCGCGAGCTGCTCGCCGAGCGCGACCGCCTGCAGCAGGAACTCGACGCGTGGCATCGCGCGCACCCCGGCCCGGTACGCGACCATGCCGCGTATCGCGCATTTCTCGAACGAATCGGCTATCTCGTGCCGGTCCCGTCGAACGTCGCGGCAGCCACCGCGAACGTCGACAGCGAGATCGCCACGCAGGCCGGCCCGCAGCTCGTCGTGCCGCTGTCGAACGCGCGCTATGCGCTGAACGCCGCGAACGCGCGCTGGGGCAGCCTGTACGACGCGCTGTACGGCACCGACGCGTTGCCGGAAGACGGCGGCGCCGAACGCACGTCGGCCTACAACCCGACGCGCGGCCAGCGCGTAATCGACTACGCGCGCGGCGTGCTCGACAACGCCGCGCCGCTCGCGAGCGGCTCGCACCGCGACGCACTGCGCTACCGCGTGCAGGACGGCCAGCTTGCGGTCGAAACCGGCAAGGGCGTCGTGCATCTCGCGCAGCCCGCGCAGTTCGTCGGCTACCAGGGTGCGGCCGACGCGCCGTCCGCGATCCTGCTGAAGCACAACGGCCTGCACCTCGAGATCCAGATCGATGCGTCGACGCCGATCGGTCGCGCCGATCTCGCGAACGTGAAGGACGTCGTGCTCGAAGCCGCGGTCAGCACGATCATCGACTGCGAGGATTCGGTCGCGGCGGTCGACGCCGACGACAAGGTCCAGCTCTACCGCAACTGGCTCGGCCTGATGCAAGGCACGCTCGCCGAGGAAGTCGCGAAGGGCGGCAAGGTCTTCACGCGCCGCCTGAACGCCGATCGCGAGTACACGACGCCGGCCGGCGGCACGCTGTCGCTGCACGGCCGCTCGCTGCTGTTCGTGCGCAACGTCGGCCACCTGATGACCAACGGCGCGGTGCTCGACCGCGACGGCAACGAGATTCCGGAAGGGATCCTCGACGGCGTCGTCACGACGCTGTGCGCGCTGCACGACCTGAAGGCCAAGCGCAATTCGCGCACGGGCTCGATCTACATCGTGAAGCCGAAAATGCACGGCCCGGCCGAAGTCGCATTCGCCGACACGCTGTTCGCGCGCATCGAGGAGCTGTACGGCCTGCCGCGCAACACGCTGAAGATGGGCATCATGGACGAGGAGCGCCGCACCAGCGTGAACCTCGCCGCGTGTATCGCCGCGGCCGCCGCGCGCGTCGCGTTCATCAACACCGGCTTCCTCGACCGCACCGGCGACGAGATGCACACCGCGATGGAAGCGGGCCCGATGATCCGCAAGGGCGACATGAAATCGTCGGCGTGGATCCAGTCGTACGAGCGCAACAACGTGCTCGCGGGCCTATCGGCCGGCCTGCGCGGCCGCGCGCAGATCGGCAAGGGCATGTGGGCGATGCCGGACCTGATGCACGCGATGCTCGAGCAGAAGATCGCGCATCCGCGCGCCGGCGCGAACACCGCGTGGGTGCCGTCGCCAACCGCCGCGACGCTGCACGCGCTGCACTACCACCTCGTCGACGTGCAGGCCGTCCAGCAGGAACTCGAGAAGACGCCGTACGCGAGCGAGCGCGACGCGCTGCTCGAAGGGCTGCTGACGGTGCCGGTCGTCGAGCGCGCCGCGTGGAGCGAAGCCGAGATCCTGAGCGAGGTCGAGAACAACGCGCAGGGCATCCTCGGCTACGTCGTGCGCTGGGTCGAACAGGGCGTCGGCTGCTCGAAGGTGCCGGATATCCACGACGTCGGCCTGATGGAAGATCGCGCGACGCTGCGCATTTCGAGCCAGCACATCGCGAACTGGCTGCGCCACGGCGTGATCACCGAGGCGTTCGTGCTCGACGTGTTCAAGCGGATGGCCCGGGTCGTCGACCAGCAGAACGCCGGCGACCCGAACTATCGCCCGATGGCGCCCGGCTACGACCAGTCGACCGCGTTCCAGGCCGCGTGCGCGCTCGCGCTGCAAGGTACGTCGCAGCCGAGCGGCTATACCGAGCCGCTGCTGCACCGGTTCCGGCTCGCGTTCAAGGCGCAACAGCACGGCGCATGATCCTGCGCATGCGGGCGCTCCCGCATGCCGGGCGCCGGCTGCACGCCGGTCTTGCGAAACGGGCAGCCTCGCGGCTGCCCGTTTTCATATTCGCGTTCACCCGACCGTTGAAACCGATAATGGGCGCCTGTCGCGCGCTTTCTCGGACGATGCCGCCGGCCGTTAATCCGCCGGTATCCGCAACCGTTTGCCGCGCGACCTGTCCCGCCGCCCCGCAAAGCCTTGCGCCGCAACGCTCCGCCCGATATCGGCAAGCGCCGGATTACGCCGTAATTTGACCCTGATCAACAGGTTGCGACATTTTCCGCGCACGCAAACACGCGCGTTATACTCCGTGGCATTCGCATCGCGCGATTCGTCGGACCGTCGAATTGCAGCAGACGTTACCTGTGAATACAGGCTTCATCGGTTTATCCGGCCGCGATTGCCGATAATCGGTACCCGTTTTCTCCGCTGAACGCAACGCATCCACGGGAAGGGCTGCGCACCGGATCGCCACCGGTAGTCATACGAACAATCGCATCGGCCCGGCGCGCGGCGACGATGCCCCCGATCCACGGACCATGGCAGAAACCGACTACGCAATGCCCAGCGAATCCGGCCTGACGAGTCGTGTCGCCGCTCATCTGCGCCGGTTCCTGCTGCCACACCTGATTTTCTATACGGGGCTGCTGATCGCGCTGATCCTGCTGCTCCTGTGCGGAATCGTGCTGTACGAAGGCCGGATCGACGCGCGCGACCGCTCGCGCAGCATGCAACAGAACCTCGCGCTGATGGCGTCGTGGGACATCGAACGCAACATCGAAATCTATTCGCTTTCGCTGCAGGCCGTCGTCGAAGGCATGAACGACCCCGCGGTCGTCGCCTTGCCGATGCCGCTGCGCCGCCAGGTGCTGTTCGACCGGGCGACGACGGCCAAGTACCTCGGCGGCATCTATGTGCTCGACGCGAAAGGCGACATCGCGGTCGACGGCAAGAGCGACGTGCCGCGCAAGGCCAACTTCGGCAACGAGCCGTACTTCACCGTGCACCGCGACCGGCCCGACGTCGGCCTGTATGTCAGCGATCCGTATCATTCGCGGCTGCGCGGGGGCTCGCCGAGCATCGCGCTCAGCCGACGGATCACGCGGCCCGACGGCTCGTTCGGCGGCGTCGCCGTGATGTCGATCCGGCTCGAATATTTCCAGAACCTGTTCTCGCGCCTGTCGCTCGGCGATCGCGGCTCGGTCGCGCTGATCAACACGGACGGCAAGATGGTCGCGCGCGAGCCGTACGACCCCAAAATCGTCGGCCGCGACATCAGCCGCGCGAGCACGTTCCGGCACTTCATGACCGCCAGCGAAGGCAGCTTCGCCGATACCGCGTCGATCGACGGCGTGCGGCGCCTGTACGTGTTCCGGCACCTCGAACACCTGCCGCTCATCGTCATGGTCGCGCGCTCGGAAGCGGACACCTACGCCGCATGGTACGACCGTGCGATCCCGATCGGCTCCGCGATGGCCGCGCTCGCGATCGGCTTCGTCGGCCTGTCGCTGCTGCTCGACGTGCAATTGCGCAAGCGTCATCGCGCGGAAACCGAGCTGCAGGCGCTCGCGCGCACCGACGGCCTGACGGGCCTCGACAACCGCCGGATGCTCGACGTCACGCTCGCGCGCGAATGGCGCCGCGCCGCGCGCTCGCAACATGCGCTGTCGCTGCTGTTCATCGACGTCGACGACTTCAAGCGCTACAACGACACGCAGGGCCACCAGGCCGGCGACGACGCGCTCGCCGCGGTCGGCCACTGCGTCGCCGGCTGCCTGCGCCGCCCGGCCGACTATGCGGCGCGCTACGGCGGCGAGGAATTCGTCGTGGTGCTGCCGGACATCGACACGGCCGGCGCGGTAACGATCGCCGAAACGATCCGCACGGGCATCATCGATCTCGGCATCCGACACGACGCCGGCACGGTCGGCCGGCTGACGGTGAGCATCGGCGTGACGACCAGCTATCCCGAACGCGACGACAACATCCAGGCCGCGCTCAAGCGTGCCGACGATGCGCTGTATCGGGCGAAGGAAGGCGGGCGCAATCGCGTCGTCGTGCAGGCGGCCACGCTGGCCGACGATCTCGAATCGCGGCGGGCCTGAGCGTCCAGGCAGCGGGGGCGGCCGCCGTCCGCATGCAAAATCGTCGACAATACCGGCTCGATACGCCGCCGCGCGGCCGATGCACCCGGCCCGCGGCGCCTGGCTGGCCGCGCTTGGCCGACCGCGCTTGGCCGACCGCGCCTAGCCGGCCGCGCTTGGCCGGCCGCGCCGCTTCGCACCACCATGAGACTCAAGGCAAAGATCTTCCTTCTGGCCATCGTGCCGTTCCTGCTCGCGATCGCCGGCATCGGCTTCGGCGTGCGCCAGCAGGCGACGTCGCTCGCGCGCACCCAGCATGCGACGATCCAGGCCGCGTACCTGTCGAGCAAGGAAGTCGAACTGAAACACTACGTCGAGCTCGCGACCAGCGCGATCATGCCGCTCTACGACGCGAGCGGCCGCAACGCGCGCGACGACGCGCTGCTGCGCACGCAGGCGCTCGCGATGCTGCAGAAGATGGATTTCGGCCCCGACGGCTATTTCTTCGTCTACGACCTGCACGGCAATTCGCTGATGCATCCGCGCGAGCCCGAGCGCGTCGGCCACAACTTCTGGTCGATGCGCGATCCGCAAGGCGCGCTGACCATCCAGAAGCTGATCGGCGCGGCCTCGCAGGGCGGCGGCTACGTGCGCTACGCATGGCAGCGGCCGTCGACGGGCCGCGTCGCGCCGAAGCTCGGCTACGTCGTCGCGCTTGAGCGCTGGGGCTGGATGGTCGGCACCGGCATCTATCTCGACGACGTCGACACCGCACTGCAGCGCATCGACGCGCGCGCGTCCGCGAACATCGAGCGCACGATGAGCTGGCTCACCGCGATCGCGCTCACCGGCGCGGCGGCGATCGCCGTGTGCGCGCTGGTGCTGAACGTCAGCGAGTCGCGCAGCGCCGATGCGAAGCTCAAGCTGCTCGCGCAGCGCGTCGTCGAATCGCAGGAGCAGGAGCGCGCGCGGCTGTCGCGCGAACTGCACGACGGGATCAGCCAGATGATGGTGTCCGCGAAGCTGATGCTCGAATCCGCGCTCGCGCGCTTCGAGCGCGGCACGTCGCGCATGCCCGAAGCCGAGCAGGCGCTCGCGTCGGGCGTCGGGCGGCTCGGCGACACGCTGCGCGAAGTCCGGCGCATCTCGCATGCGCTGCGGCCGTCGATGCTCGACGATCTCGGCCTCGCGGCCGCGCTCGAGCAACTCGTACGCGAGCTGGGCGCCGAAAGCGGCATCGACATCGGCTATACGCAGGTCGCGCACAGCGGCACGCGGCCGCTGCCCGAAGCCGTCAACACCGCGCTGTTCCGGATCGCGCAGGAAGCGCTGAGCAACATCGTGCATCACGCGCGGGCGTCGCGCGCGGCCGTCACGCTCGACGTCGGCGCGCAAACCGTCACGCTGACGATCGCCGACAACGGCTGCGGCTTCGACGCCGAACGCTCGCAGGCCGACGCGCGCCGCGGTATCGGCCTGCGCAACATGCGCGAGCGCCTCGACGCGCTCGGCGGCACGCTGTCGATCACGTCGCAGGTCGGCCATACCGTCGTGGCCGCACGTGTGCCGCTACAACGCGCCGCCGCCTGAGCACGCGCCCCCCAACCGGAGACCTTTGCCCATGAGCGCCCCCGATACCGCCCGACCCGCCGCCCGACTGCTGCTCGTCGACGATCACCCGCTCGTGCGCGACGGCTTGCGGATGCGGCTCGAAGCGGCCGACCTGTCGGTGGTCGGCGAGGCCGGCAACGCGGACGAGGCGCTCGCGCTGGCCGCGTCGCTCGAACCCGATCTCGCGCTGATGGACGTCGGCATGAACGGCATGAACGGCATCACGCTCGCCGGCGTGTTCCACGAGCGTTTTCCGGGCATTCGCGTGCTGATGCTGTCGATGCACGACAACATCGAGTACGTGACGCAGGCGGTGCGCGCCGGCGCGAGCGGCTATCTGCTGAAGGATTCGCCCGCGAGCGAGATCGTCCGCGCGATCGGCGCGGTGCTGGCCGGGCAGACGTTCTTCAGCGAAGGGCTGGCCGCGCGGATGATCCAGGCCAGCGCGACCGCGTCGCCGCTGGATCGATTGACGCCGCGCGAACGCGACATCCTCGACGCGCTGGCCGAAGGGCTGTCGAGCAAGCAGATCGCGCAACAGACGGGGCTGTCGGTGCGCACGGTCGAGACGCACCGGCTCAACCTGAAACGCAAGCTGGAGATCGAAGGGCAGGCCGAGCTGATCAAGTTCGCGGTCGAGCATCGGCGGCGGTAGGCGCGCCTGTCGGGCCGATCCGCCGCGAAAGGCGCGACCGATCACATCATCGCGGCGCCGGAAACGGATCGCGCCGCGTTCGTCGATGCGGTGGTCGACGATTGCGTGCGGATGCCCGGCGTCGGCGCATGACGCGCAGTCGACGCGCCGCGATGAAAAAAGGCGCCCTCTGGGCGCCCTTCGTGCCTCCGAACCGCGGCGTTGCAGCGGCCGTCAGTTCGTCCGCGAATTGTGCTTCTGCAGATACGCGATCAGCCCGTCGATCCCGCCCGTCGCGATCTGGCTCTTGAACTGGCCCTGGTAGACCTGGATCAGCCACGCACCCGACATGTCGATGTCGTAGATCTTCCAGTCGTTGCCGACCTTGCCCAGACGATAGCCGACCGACTGGCTGTCGCCCGGCGTCGTGACCGTCGACTGCACGAGCGCGTCGGCGCCCGACGCGCCGCCGGCCTTGAACGAGAACTTCGCGTCCTGGTTGCCGAGCTGCGCGAGCGACGCGGCGTAGGTGCGCGTCATCAGCAACCGGAACTGCTTGTACAGCTCCTGCTGCTGTTGCGGCGTGGCCTGCTTCCACGCGTCGCCGACCGCAATGCGGGTCGTGCGCTCGAAGTTCGTCACGGGCAGGAAACGCTGCTCGACGACTTGGGTGATTTTCGCCATGTCACCGCCGCGCGCGGCCGGATCGGCCTTCATCGCATTGACGGTGCCCTCGACCGCGGTGCGGACGACATCGACCGGCGCGCTCTGCGCGAAAGCGGAAACCGACACGGCGGCCGCCGCGACGAAAGCAAACAAATGACGTTTCATACGAATTTCGCACTCGATGGGAAAAAACGGCCGGCGCTTTGCATCGGCCGGTGGAGCAAAGTATACCGGGCCTGACGCCGCGGTGCCGCCCGGTGACCGACTGTTACCTTTCAGCGCCGTTTGTCACAGGCGGGCGAGCGTGGTGTCGACGCACCGCCGCGCCGATTATGTAAATATCCCCATACAAATGAGCCGGTCGCGCGATCCGTTTGCCACGTCTGGAGCAAATATCCTTCCCGCCCCGAATCTCCACGACGTCACGACCGTCGCCACGCCGCGCCGGTATACTTGGCTACTTTGCCCTAGCCAGCCGCTCCCCACCGCCACATGGTGACATCTCTCATCGTCCGACTCGTTGCGTGGTCGGTGCGCCGCCCCGTCTGGGTCGTCGTCCTGTCGCTCGTCATCGCCGCCTTCAGCGGCGTCTACGTCGCGCAGCATTTCAAGATCAACACCGACATCAGCAAGCTCGTCGATGCGGAACCGCAATGGGCCGCGCTCGGCAAGGCCGTCGATAAAGCGTTCCCGCAACGCAACGGCACGATCCTCGCGGTCGTCGAGGCGCCCGCGCCCGAATTCGCGACGGCCGCCGCGCATGCGCTGACCGAAGCACTGCAGAAAGACGCCGCCGCCGGCCGCATCGGCCCCGTCGCCGAACCGGGCGGCGGGCCGTTCTTCGAGCACAACGGGCTGCTGTTCCTGTCGCCGCAGGAGGTCTCCGATACGACCGCGCAACTCGCGAGCGCGCGCCCGCTCGTCAACGAACTCGCGAAGAACCCGAGCCTCGCCGGGCTCGCCACCACGCTGTCCACCACGCTCGGCCAGCCGCTCCTGACCGGCCAGGTGAAGCTGCCCGCGATGGCGAAGCTGCTCGCGCGCAGCGCGGCGACGGTCGACGACGTGCTGGCCGGCAAGCCGGCCGCGTTCTCGTGGCGCGCGCTGGTCGACAACGATGCCGCGCGGCAGCCCGCGCGCGCGTTCGTCACCGTGCAGCCGGTGGTCAACTACGGCGCGCTGAAGGCCGGCGCGGCAACGAGCCAGGTGATCCGCGACGCGGCCCGCTCGCTCGACCTCGAAAAACGCTATGGAGCGACCGTGCGCCTGACCGGCGAACAGCCGCTCGCCGACGACGAATTCGCATCGGTCGAAGACGGCGCCGCGCTCAACGGTGCGCTCACGCTGCTCGCCGTGCTCGTCATCCTGTGGCTGGCGCTGCGCTCGAAGCGGATGATCGGCTCGGTGCTCGTCACGCTGTTCGTCGGCCTCGTCGTGACGGCCGCGCTCGGCCTCGCGATGGTCGGCTCGCTGAACATGATCTCGGTCGCGTTCATGGTGCTGTTCGTCGGCCTCGGCGTCGACTTCTCGATTCAGTACGGCGTGAAGTACCGCGAGGAACGCTTCCGCGACGCGCGCATCGATCACGCGCTGATCGGCGCCGCCCACTCGATGGGCATGCCGCTCGCGCTGGCCACCGCGGCCGTCGCGGCGAGCTTCTTCTCGTTCATTCCCACCGCCTATCGCGGCGTATCCGAGCTCGGCCTGATCGCGGGCGTCGGGATGTTCGTCGCACTGCTGACCACGCTCACGCTGCTGCCGGCGTTGCTGCGTCTGTTCGCGCCGCCGGGCGAATCGAAGACGCCGGGTTTTCCGTGGCTCGCGCCGGTCGACGATTACCTCGATCGCCATCGCAAGCCGATCCTGATCGGCACGCTCGCGGTCGTGATCGGCGCGCTGCCGCTACTCGCGTTCCTGCATTTCGACTTCAACCCGCTGCATCTGAAGGATCCGAACAGCGAATCGATGGCGACGCTGCTCGCGCTGAAGGATTCGCCGCAAGCCGCCGTCAACGACGTCACGCTGCTCGCGCCGTCGCTCGCGCAAGCCGATGCAGCCGCGAAGCGCCTCGACGCGCTGCCCGAAGTCGGCCGCACGACCACGCTGTCGACCTTCATCCCCGCCGACCAGCCGGCCAAGCGCGCGGCGATCGCCGCGGCCGCGAGCGAGCTGCTGCCCGCGCTGACGCAGCCGGCCGCGCCGCCCGCGACCGACGCGCAACGCGTGGCGGCGCTCAAGCGCGTGTCCGACCTGCTGAGCTACGCGGCCGAAGATCACCCGGGCCCGGGCGCCGCGGCCGCGCAGCACCTGTCCGCGTCGCTCGCGAAGCTCGCCGCCGCCGACAGCGCGACGCGCGACCGTGCCGAACGTGCGTTCTCCGATACGCTGCGCATCGCGCTCAACCAGCTCGCGTCGCTGCTGCAGCCGCAGGACATCACGCGCGAATCGCTGCCGCCGCAGGTCGTGCGCGACTGGGTCGCGCCGGACGGCCACGCGCTCGTGCAGATCTCGCCGAAGGTGCCGAAGGGCGTCGACCCGAACGACGACACGATGCTGCGCCGTTTCGCCAAGGCCGTGAAGGCCGCGGAACCCGGCGCGACCGGCGGGCCGATCTCGATCCTGCATTCGGCCGACACGATCATCAACGCGTTCCTGCACGCAGCGCTGTGGTCGATCATCTCGATCACGATCCTGCTGTGGGTCACGCTGCGCCGCTTCGGCGACGTGCTGCGCACGCTGGTACCGCTGCTCGTGTCGGGCATCGTGACGCTCGAGATGTGCGTCGTGCTCGGCATGTCGCTGAACTTCGCGAACATCATCGCGCTGCCGCTGATGCTCGGCGTCGGCGTCGCGTTCAAGGTGTATTTCGTGATGGCGTGGCGTGCAGGGCAGACGGGGCTGCTGCATTCGAGCCTCACGCACGCCGTGCTGTTCAGCGCCGCGACGACGGCGACCGCATTCGGCAGCCTGTGGCTGTCGCACCATCCGGGCACGTCGAGCATGGGCAAGCTGCTCGCGCTGGCCCTGACCTGTACGCTGATCGGCGCCGTGGTGTTCCAGCCCGTCCTGATGGGCAAACCGCGCGTCAAACGCGCCAAGAACCAATCGCAAGGAATCAATGAATAAGGTGCGAATCATTGCGGCGACCGTCGCCGCCAGCGCGATGCTGACCGGCTGCGCGACGGGACCGAACCGCAATCCCAACGACCCGCTCGAGCCGATGAACCGGGCGATGTACAAGTTCAACGACACGGTCGATTCGAACATCGCGGTGCCGATCGCGAAGGGTTACCAGAAGATCACACCGACGCCGGTGCGCACCGCGATCAGCAACTTCTTCTCGAACCTCGGCGATCTCGGCAACATGGCGAACAACCTGCTGCAGTTGCGCATCACCGATGCGACGCAGGATCTGATGCGCGTGGCGATGAACTCGCTGTTCGGCGTCGCCGGCCTGATCGACATCGCGACGCCGGCCGGGCTGCCGAAGCATCATCAGGATTTCGGACTGACGATGGCGCGCTGGGGCATGCCGTCCGGCCCGTACCTCGTGCTGCCCGTGTTCGGGCCGAGCACGATCCGCGACGGCGTCGGCCGCGCGGTGGACGTGCGCTTCAACCTGCTGAACTACATCGAGCCGGCCGCGCGCAATCCGATGTACATCGCGCAGTTCATCAGCGCGCGCTCGGACCTGCTCGGCGCGACCGACCTGCTGAAGCAGGCCGCGCTCGACCCGTATTCGTTCGTGCGCGACGCGTACCTGCAGCAGCGCAAGTCGTTGACGTACCGGGGCCAGTCGGCGTCGGCCGCGCCGCCGAGCTACAACGAACCGGGCGAATCGGGTGCCGTGCCGGCGGCCGCGCCGGGCGTGCCGGGGCTGCCGAACTACGAGGATCCGGGCGATGCGGGCGGCGCATCGGGCGCCGCGCCGAACAACGCACCGGCCGCGCCGGGATTGCCGCAATACGACGATCCGGGCGCGGACAATGCGATGCCCGCAAGCGCACCGGCTACCGCGCCGGTCGCCGCGTCGGCGGCTGCACCGGCGGCCGCTTCGGCCGGTGCGACGACAACGCCGGCCGCCAACGGCGCGCCGATCGCGCCGGCGATGCCGACGCTGCCCGCGAGCAGCCCGGCCGCGCAGTAACGCCACAACGGCGGCCGCGCAAAAGCAAAGAGCGCTGCATGTGTGCAGCGCTCTTTTTTTGTCCGCGCGAAACGGCGGACCGGAAAGCGGGGGGAAGACGGCGGCGGTGCGTGCCGCTCAGACGATCCGCATCGCGCCCGCCCGCTCGAACGCGTGCCGCGCCTGGATCAGGGTCGTGCGCGCCGCGCGCGCGTCGCTGGCGACCTGCAGCAGCGGGCCGAGCTGCGACGGCTGCTTCAGCAATTCGCGCAGGATCGGCAGGATCGCCGTGCTGCCGTCGTCGCGCAGGCCGGCCGTTGCCGCACGCGGCAGCGTGCGCCACGCCGGATCGACGATCGCGCGACACACCGCGAACGGCACGCCGCGCGCGGCCGCGAACGCGGCGGCGATGTGCGACTCCATGTCGACGGCCAGCGCTCCCTTCGCGCGATGCAGCGACGCCTTGTCCTGTTCGCCGACGACCGGTGCCCCGACGGCCGCGACCGTGCCGCGCGCGACCCGCGCCCACAACGGCGTGTCGTGCAGCGCGGCGACGAGCCGCGTGCTCCAGCCCGCATCGGTCTCCACGCGGCCGAACGGCCCGTCGATCGCGCTCGCGATCACGAGCGCGCCCGGCGCCAAATCCGGCGCGAGGCCGCCCGCCGTGCCGAAGCTGACGATGCCCGCGCAACCGTGCGCGGTCGCATCGGTCAATGCGCGCTCGAGCCGGTCGGCCCGCGCGGCGAACACGGCCTCGACGCCGTGGCCGCGCGCGATGCGCGCCTCGAACGCCATCCCCGTCACCGCGATGACGGGCAATGCGCCGTTGTGCCGTGACATGCCCACGCGTTACATCCCGACCGTGACGCGCGTCTCGTTCGCGCGCTTCAGGTTGCGGTAGCGCGCGAGCGCCCACAGCGGGAAGAACTTGCGATAGCCGTGGTAGCGCAGGTAGAACACGCGCGGGAAGCCGGTCGCGGTGAAGCGCGTCTCGTCCCACAAGCCTTCTTCGTTCTGCCGGGCGACCAGGTAGTCGATGCCGCGCGCGACGGCCGGATTGTTCACTTCGCCGGCCGCCATCAGGCCGAGCAGCGCCCACGCCGTCTGCGACGCCGTGCTCGGTGCCTGTTCGAATCCGCGGTAGTTCAGCTTGTAGCTGTCGCCGTCCTCGCCCCAGCCGCCGTCCTTGTTCTGGATCGACAGCAGCCACTGCGCAGCGCGCTTCATGCGCGGATCGTCCGGCGTCAGGCCGGCCGCGTTCAGCGAGCACAGCGCGGTCCACGTGCCGTACACGTAGTTCATCCCCCAGCGGCCGTACCAGCTGCCGTCCGGCTCCTGTTCCTTCAGCATGTAATCGAGCGCGCGGCGGGCCGGCTCGCTGTTCAGCGGCGTCTCGCCGAGCTGCGACAGCATCGACAGGCAGCGGCCCGATACGTCGGCCGTCGGCGGATCGAGCAGCGCGCCGTGATCGGAAAACGGGATGTTGTTCAGGTAGTACTGCGTGTTTTCCGGTTCGAACGCGCCCCAGCCGCCGTCGCTGCTCTGCATGCCGACGACCCATTCGCGCGCACGCGCCATCGATTCGCGATACGTGTCCGACTGCGTGAGCTTCTGCGCGCGATCCATCGCCATCACCACCACGGCCGTATCGTCGACGTCCGGGTAGTACGCGTTCGCGTACTGGAACGCCCAGCCGCCGGGCCGAACGTTCGGGCGGCGCGAGATCCAGTCGCCGCGCACGTCGAGGATCTGCAGCGGGCGCAGCCATTCGAGGCCGCGCAGCACGGCTTCCTGCGCACGCGCATCGCCGGTTTCGAGCAGCGCATGCGCGGCGAGCGACGTGTCCCATACCGGCGACAGGCACGGCTGGCAATACGCTTCGTCGTCGTGCACGACGAGCAGCTTCTCGACCGACTTGCGCGCGAGCGCGCGGTTCGGATGGTCTTCCGCATAGCCGAGCACGTCGTACATCATCACCGCGTTGGCCATCGCCGGATAGATCGCGCCGAGGCCATCCTCGCCGTTCAGGCGCTCGTCGACGAACGACACGGCCTGACGGATCGCGCGTTCGCGCGTATAGCTCGGGAACAGGCCGTCGACCGCGCGCAGCGCATGGTCGACCACGCGGAAGAACGCGAACCAGCCGGCGCTCTGGTGCCCCTGGCGCGGCAGCAGCCCGGCGTTGACGGGCGGATCGATGAACAGCTCGTCGATGCGCACGCCGCGCGGGTTCTTCGCGAGCGGACGCTTCGCGTTCAGCACCAGCAGCGGCACGATCACGGTGCGCGCCCAGTACGACACTTTCGACAGGTGAAACGGGAACCACTGCGGCAGCAGCATGATCTCGACCGGCATCATCGGCACCGCGCGCCACGGAATCGCCCCGTACAGCGCGAGCTGGATGCGCGTGAACACGTTCGACATCTCGGCGCCGCCCATCGCATGGATCGCCTTGCGCGCACGCTGCATGTGCTCGGCGTTCTCGTCGTCGCCGATCACCTTCAGCGCGAAATACGCCTTCACGCTCGCGCTGATGTTCGGCGCGCCATCGGTGAACAGCGGCCAGCCGCCGTCGGCCTGCTGGATGCGGCGCAGATATTTGCCGATCTTCCGTTCGAGCTCGAGGTTCGGCGTCTCGCCAAGATAGTGGACGAGCAGCACGTATTCGGCGGGAATCGTCGAATCGGCTTCGAGTTCGTAGACCCAGTGCCCGTCCGGTTGCTGCGCGGCCAGCAGCGCGTCGGTCGCACGCGCGACAGCCGCGTCGACGCCGGCCGGCACGGCGCCGGCGGACAAGGTAGCCATTTCGGTGAGATCGTTCATCGGTCCCTCTGTTTATTGCGTCTGGAGCACGTCCGCGGCCAGCTGGCCGGAGCGGATCGCGCCCTCGATCGTGGCGGGCAAGCCGGTGGCAATCCAGTCGCCCGCGAGTACAAGATTGGTCCAGCGCGTACGCACGGCCGGACGTTTCATTTCCTGCGACGGCACCGCCGCAAAGCCCGCGCGCGGCTCGACGACGAGCTGCCACGCGGGGATGGTTTCCGGGTTCGCGCCGCTCACGCGCGCGACGTCTTCCCAAATGCGCCGCGCGAGTGTGTCGCGCGGCATGTCGCGCCAGCGGCCCGCATCGCGGATCGTCGCCGCGAGCAGGCCGTCGCCGGTCCGCACCGCATCGACGACACCGTTGACGACGGTCGTCTGCAGCGGATCGCCGGCCGGCTTCTCGACCGCGAAATACGCGGTCACGACCGCGCTGAACGTGTCGGGCGCGGTGAGTTCGGGCACGAGCGGCTGCGCGACTTCGGGCGGCACGGCCAGCACGACCGCGTCGCCTGGCGCAAGATCGATGCGCTCGCCGCCGACCGACACCGCATCCACCGCATTGCCGTACGCGCCGAATTCGAACGCGTCGAGCCGCGAATTCAGGCGAATCTGTGCACCGCCGTGCTGCAGCATCCGCAGCGCCGGTTCGACGAACGCGCTGCCGAGCCCGCGACGCGCGACGAGCGGACGGCAGCCGGGCCCGCCCGCCGCAAACGTGCCGCACAGCGCGGCGCGCGCGAGCTCGGCGCTCGCGTGGCGCGGCTCGATATTCAGCACCCCGAGGAAAAACGGCCGCAGCCAGCGATCCCACAGCACGCCGTCGCATCGCATCGTCTGCGCGAGCGAGCGGCCCGTGCGCGCGAACGCGAGCGGGGCGAGCGCGAGGTAGTCGAGCGGCGTCGTGCCCGGCGCGCGCGACGCGGCATCGAACAGCCACGACGGCCAGCGGCCGTTGCCGAAACGCAGCGTCCAGCGCTGCTGCGACGCGATGTCCATGACCGGGAATTCAGCCAGCGCGGGCCCCGCGAGCTGATCGGCCGCGCCGATCGCGCGCAGGTAGCGCTGCGTCGCGGGCTGTCCCGCGAAAACCGTGTGCAGCCCGCTGTCGAGCGTCGTGTTCAGCGTCCCGTCGAACCACGAGCGGCAGCGGCCGCCCGCGTGTGCGTGCGCGTCGTGCAGCACGATGCGCCGCCCGCGACGTTGCAGCTCGACCGCGGCCGACAGGCCCGCGAGTCCTGCGCCGATCACGTGGACGGTTCTGGGCATCGCGTCGGTCGACTCAGAACAGCGCGTAGCGCGCGGCGATCATCAGCATGCGCGCCTTCGGCTTGCGCAGCGGCGCGCGCGGCGCGGCAAAGCCGCGTGCGATCGCGGCGTCGAGAATGCAGCGATAGGCACCCGACATGATGCGCGGCGCCTTCACCTGCGCACGCGGGCAGGTGTCCATCACCGCGTCGGCCTGACGGAAGTGCTCGAGCGCGCGCTCGACGAGCGTCGCGCACACCCGCGGCAGCGCCGGATCGCGCACGATCGTCGCCGGATCCGTGATCGCGATGCCTTCGCGCGCGAGCAGTTCGCGCGGCAGGTAGCACCGGTTGATCGCCGCGTCGTCGTCGATGTCGCGCAGGATGTTCGTCAGTTGCAGCGCGCGGCCGAGGTGGTGCGACAGCGCGATCCCTTCGGCTTCCGGCATCCCGAAAATGCGCACCGACAGCCGGCCGGCCGCGCTCGCCACGCGATCGCAGAAGAGGTCGAGCGTCGGCTCGTCGGGCGCGCAGATGTCTTGCTCCGCGTCCATCGCCATTCCGTCGATCATCGCGTGGAAATCGGCGCGCTGCAGGTTGAACGCGCGGATCTCGCGATCGAGCGCGGCCAGGTGGCGCGGCGGGCGGCCGGCGAAGCATGCGTCGATGTCCGCGCGCCAGCGATCGAGGCCCGCGTTGCGCTCGGCGCGCGGCAGGTCGCTGTCGGCGATGTCGTCGACCGCGCGGCAAAACGCGTAGACCTGGAACATCGCATCGCGCTGCACGGCCGGCAGGATGCGCATCGCCAGATAGAAGGAGCTGCCCGATGTGACGGCAGCGGCGTCGGTTTCTTGTTCGTCCACGACGGAATGGGAAACGGCCAAGACGAGCTCCACGGAGACACCCACGCGGGGCGATTGAAGAAGCCATGCCCGGCTGGGATGGTCAGGGCGTCAAATGCGTGCGAGATATGCGAACGATCGACGCAGACAGGCACAAATTACCGGCCGGAAGCCGGAATTGGCCGAAAGTATAGCAATCTTTGAAGTTCGATGGCGGACGCGCACCATGTGGGGCGGGGTGTCGGGCGCCGTCTGGGCGCCCGTGCGGCCCGCTTCGGCGAATCGACGCCGCGCGGCGCGTCAGCCGTAAACGATGTCGCGCTGCAGATCGAGCGCGATGAGCCCCATTTCGCGCGTGAGCTGGAGCATCGAGCGGCGCTCGAGGCGCGAGCCCATGAAGCTCGTCACGCGCCCGTCGGGCTCGACGGTGAACTGGAAAACCGCGCCGCCCGTACCGAACCACGCGCCCGGCACGTCGGGCGATTCCTGCCAGTCGATCTGTTCGAACACGCGCGCGATGCCCGCACGCACCAGGTCGCCCGGGCCGATCGGCGGCGCGACGTCGCCCAGATCGTCGAGCGAATAGGGGCCGGGTTTGTTCGGCTTCCGGTAGAAGAGATAGTCGACGTTCATGGGGCGCAATCGCAGGTAAAGCAACAAATTAGCGCGCTTCGGCACAAATTCAAATCGGATCAGGACGAAATGTCGCCTGCGCGACACAACGGGACGGTTCGTTGCCGGTCGAGAAACGCGAGCGCGCGATCGCGTCCCGATGCCGGCGGGTTCGTCTAAGATGACACCTTTCTCGAAAAAATACGGACACCATGGAGACGAACGACACCGCCACCCCGCAGTCCGATCCCCCCGTTTTCGTGCTGGTGCACGGCGCGTGGCATGGCGCGTGGTGCTACGCCCACGTGGCGGCCGCGCTCGCCGCGCGCGGCTACCTGTCGATCGCACGCGACCTGCCCGCGCACGGCATCCATGCCCGCTTTCCCGCGTCGTATCTCCCACGGCCGCTCGACAAGGACGCGTTCGGCGCCGAGCCGTCGCCGGTCGCGAACACGACGCTCGACGACTACGCGACGCAGGTGATGCAGGCCGTCGACGACGCGTATGCGCTCGGCCGCGGCAAGGTCGTGCTGGTCGGGCACAGCATGGGCGGCCTCGCGATCACGGCGGCCGCCGAACGCGCGCCGGAGAAGATCGCGAAGCTCGTCTATCTCGCGGCCTTCATGCCCGCGTCGGGCGTGCCGGGCCTCGACTACGTGCGCGCGCCGGAAAACAAGGGCGAGTTGCTCGGCCCGCTGATGCTCGCGAGCCCGCGCGTGGCCGGTGCACTGCGCATCGATCCGCACAGCGGCGACGCCGCGTATCGCGAATCGATGCAGCGCGCGCTGTACGACGACGCGCCGCAGGCCGACTTCGACGCGGTCACGAACCTGATGAGCTGCGACGTGCCGGCCACGCCGTTCGCAACCGCGATCCCGACCACCGCCGCACGCTGGGGCGCGATCGACCGCCACTACATCAAGTGCCTGCAGGATCGCGTGATCCTGCCCGCGCTGCAGCAGCGCTTCATCGACGAAGCCGACGCGTTCGCGCCCGGCAACCCGACCCACGTGCACCAGCTCGACAGCAGTCATTCGCCGTTCGTGTCGCAGCCGGCCGTGCTGGCCGGCGTGCTCGCCGACATCGCGAAAAGCTGAGCGGAACGGGCGCGGTCGGTCAGGCGTACGCGACCGACCGATCGCGCCCGAGCCGCTTCGCACGATAGAGCGCGGCGTCTGCCTCGTTGACGAGCACGTCGCAGCTCAGCGCGCCGGCTTTCGCGCACGCGGCGCCGACGCTCGCCGTGACCGGCACGCCGACGCCCTCGGCATCGACCGGCATGCTGCCGATCGCCTCGCGCACCTTGTCGGCCACCCGCATCGCCTCGTCGAGATTCGTGCACGGCAGCAGCAGCGCGAATTCCTCGCCGCCGAAACGGCCGAACGTATCCTGCGCGCGTACGATCGACGCGACCCGGCGCGCCGTCTCGCGCAGCACGGCGTCGCCCGCCGCATGCCCGAAGCGGTCGTTGATCGTCTTGAAGTGGTCGAGGTCGAACAGCAGCACCGACAGGTCGCCGCCGTAGCGCTGCCAGCGCAAGAATTCGTCGCCGAGCCGCGCCTCGAAGAAGCGCCGGTTCGCGATGCCGGTCAGCCCGTCGCGATTCGCGTGTTCGCGCAGCTTCGCGACCGCTTCCTCGCGCTCTCTTTGCATCACGCTCACGTGCGTGACGTCCGAGATCGTCACGCACACGGCTTCGACGTCACGGCCGCGCGTGAGCGGCATGAACGTGCAGTCCTGCTGCATGTAGTCGACGCCGCCCGTGATCGGCCGGTCGTGCTCGAAGCGGAACAGGTAGGGCCGCTGCTCCCACGAGCTGAAGGCGAAGCTGCCGAGCTGAAACACGCTCTCGAGCTTGCGCGACAGCCACGCGCGCGGCAGGTCCGGAAAGCAGTCGAACAGGTTGCGGCCGATCACGTCGGCGGCCGGGATGCCGCTGTGGTCCTGCATGAAGCGATTCCACATCAGGACGGTCATCGAACGGTCGAGCACGAACAGGCCGAAGCCGACCCGTTCGATCACGAGGTCGCTCAGCGACGGGGCGGCGGCCGTCATAGCGCGGACAGCAACGCGTCGAGCGCGTCGCCCATCAGCCGGATCGAATCCTCGGCCATCAACATCACGAAATGCGCGCGGAACGTGTGATCCTCGAGCCCGAAGTTCACCTCGAGCAGCAGCGCGACGCTCCACCCCAGCTCGTTCGGCTGGAAGACGTCGTCGAACGACACGTTCGCGCCGAGCAGCCCCGGCGGAAAGAACACCGGCTTGCGGCCGAGTTCGTCGAGGATCGACGCGACGCAGGCGCCCATCAGCACGTTCGCGACGTCGAACACGAGCTCGTCCGGCGTCGCCATCCCGCCGTACACGCCGTCGCCGAATGTGCGGTCGACGACCGACATGAGCCGCGCGACGCCCGCCGTGCGGCACAGCACGATCGCCTCGCCCTTGATGTCGGAACGGAAGCCCTGGCGCACCGCGGTCACGTTGTCGTGAATGCCCGTCATCTCGCGCAGCGCGGCGCCCGCGTCGGCCGCTTTCACGACGCGCACGCGCGGCACCGACAGCTCGATGAAGTGCCCGAGCAGCAACGCAAGCCGCGCGGCGGCGCGGCCCATTGCAAGGTTGGCGATTTCCTGCAACGCGTCGCGTTGCTCCGCCGTGAACACCGATTCAGGCATACAACCCATACTCCTTGAGAATGGGCAGCAATGCCTCCGACGTCACGGGTTTGGCAACGAATGCGATCGCGCCCAATTCACGCACGCGTGCTTGCGCCTGCGGCTGGATATCGGCGGATACCACGATCACGAACGTGTTCAGATCTTCGTGGCGCAGTGTTTCCAGGACCTGATATCCGCTCATGTCGGGCATCGTCAGGTCCAGAAACATCACGGAAGCTTTGCCGTCACGATAGAGCGCCAAGGCCTCGCGACCATTCGCTGCATACGCGACGTCAACGTCCCAATCTCCCGGCAGCGCCTTTGTCAGAAGTTTGCGAGCGAGCAGCGAATCGTCGGCAATTACAATCGGCAAAGGCATGGGGCGATGCGGTATACGGAATGGTCTCTCTCGCGTTAACGACCGCGCGGCGCATTTCTTGAGTGCCATGCGTTTCGGGCGCGGGGCAACCGCCTCGCAGCCGCGCACGGGCGCCGCGACGCAGGTGCGCGCGACGCACCGCGCGGCAATCGCCGGCGGGCGCATGTATCTGTCATAGGGGAAAGCAAGGCGCGATTCTCGGAGTAAACCGGAGGCGATGCAACTCGCCATTTTCACCATTTCGAACAGAATCGATCCGATCGCGCGCCATTCCGAAAACAGCTGCGACCATTTTCGAGATAAGCACGCAAAATTTTTCCTTGTGTACGTTTGCGCTGCCGGATTCGTCGCGTTTTCAATCTGACGGTTTCCGGCGGGTGGATTCGACGGATCGCGTGCGTACGGCGCCGCACGGCGGGCCACCGCAACTCGTTTATGATGGCAGGCACCTCTGCTTCACCCCCTTTCCTCGATGACGTCCGAACGGCCTGCCGCCTCCCAAGCTTCCGCCCCCCCGCCCGCCGACGACTGGCAGGACGACGGCAGCTACGCGTCCGGCGCACCCGAGCACGATTTCGCGGTGCGCCGCGTGACGCTGATCGTGCTGCTCGTCGCGGCCATCGTGCTGCCGTGCATCTACGTGGTGGTGATGGCGTACAACGACCTGAAGGCGCGCGAGGCCGCCGCGAGCGACGTGACGATGCGCACGGTGCGCGTCGCCGAGGAGCATGCGCTCAAGGTGTTCGACCTGAGCGAAACGCTCGATGCGCGCATCGTCGACCTCGTGCAGGACATGGACGACGCGACCGTGCGCAGCAAGGAATCCGACATCCACGAAGCGCTGAACACGATCGGCGGCGGCTATCCGCAGGTGGCGGCCGTGTCGATCTTCGGCGCGAGCGGAATGCTGCTCGCCAACAGCCTCTACTATCCGGCGCCGTATGCGTCGATCGTGAATCGCGACGACTTCGCCGGCATCCGCGACGGCAAGGTCATCGAACACATCTCGCGGCTGATGATGGGGCCGCTCAAGCTCGAGAACATTCCCGTGTTCAACACGGGCGTCGCGCGACGCCATAGCGACGGCTCGTTCGCCGGCATGGTGTCGATCGCGCTGAAGTCGTCGTATTTCAACGCGTTCTACCGCGACCTGCTCGGCGGCGCGAGCACGCCGATGACGATGGCGCTCGCGCGCTCCGACGGCGCGGTGATCGCGTCGTATCCGCCGCCGCCGTCGCTTGCGCACACCGATCGCTCGGTCACGTTCGGCAATCCGCACAACGATCCGCGCGCGGGTGTCGTGCGCGTGCGCCACGACGGCACGAGCAGCGAGATCGTCGCGTATCGCCAGGTCGGCAGCTATCCCGTCTACGTGAGCTGTGCGTACCGCACGTCGGCGATCTGGCATGAATGGTACGAACACCTGAGCGTGCTGTTCATCTCGATGTTCGCGCCGTCGGTCGCGCTGTGGTCCGTGATCTGGCTATCGCTCAAGCGGCTGAAGGCCGAAGAGCAAGCATGGGATCGCTGGCAGGCCGAAGCGTCGATGCGGCGCTCGATCGAATCGGCCTACCGGCAGTCGCGCAAGATGCAGGCGCTCGGCAATCTCGTCGGCAGCGTCGCGCACGACTTCAACAATCTGCTGATGATCATCTCGAGCAACGTGCAGATCGCGCGGCGGCGCGGCGTGCAGCATCTCGACAAGGAGCTCGACGCGATCGAACGCGCACTGAAGAACGGGCAGTCGCTCACGCGCCAGTTGCTCGGCGTCGCACGCAAGCAGCCGCTGCACAACGAGACGATCGACGTCGGGCAATGGCTCGGCACGTGCCGCGAACTGCTGAAGACGTCGCTCGGATCGAAGTCGTCGCTGGTCGTCGCGATCGAGCCGGGCGTCTGGCCGATCCGCGTCGATGTCGCGGAGCTCGAGCTCGCGGTGATCAACCTCGCGGTCAACGCGCGCGATGCGATGGCGACGGGCGGCCGCTTCACGGTCGGCGCGCGCAACGTCACGCTGCGCCGCGAGGACGGCTTTCCGCTGACCGGCGATTTCGTGCAGATCTCGCTCGACGACACGGGTTCGGGCATGGCGCCCGACGTGCTCGCCCGCGCATTCGAACCGCTGTTCACGACGAAGCCGCAGGGGATGGGGACGGGGCTCGGCCTGCCGCAGGTATTCGCGTTCTGCGAACGCTCGGGCGGCCTCGCGACGATCGACAGCGCGGTGGGCGCGGGTACGTCGGTGCGTCTGTACCTGCCGCGCGCGCGCGCCGAGGACGTCGTCGCCCGGCCGGCGGCCGGCGCGCACGACGCGGGCAGCGGGGCACTCGCGGGCTTGCACGTGCTGCTCGTCGAGGACAACGGCGAAGTCGCGGCCGGCACGGAAGCGCTGCTGTCGCTGCTCGGTCATCGCGTGACCTATGCGCCCACCGCCGACGACGCGTTGCGCCTGATCGAAGGCGCCGCGGCGAACGACACGTTCGATCTCGTGATTTCGGACATCCACATGCCGGGCCGCCTGAACGGTATCGACCTCGCCGAAGCGGTCGAAAAACGGCCGGGGAAGCTGCCCGTGATTCTCGTCACGGGTTACGCGGAGGAGCTCGACCGTACGCGCACCGTCAACGTCCGCGTGCTGTCGAAGCCGTTCGACATCGCGCTGCTCGACGAGATCCTGCTGGGCATCCGCGAAGCGCGCGACGCACGACACACCGGCGCGTGACCGGCCGCGTGCGGCCGACGCCGACGCCGACGCCGACGCCGACGCCGACGCCGACGCCGACGCCGACGCGACGGCGTGAACGGGCGCGTCGATCGGCCCGACGACGTCAGGCGGATTTCAGCAGGCGCACCCAGCCCGCATAGCGATCGACGAAGCCCTGCAGGAACTTGCGGGTGTCCTCGCTGACGATCTGCCCCTGGTCGTCGATGCGCGCCGGATCGTGCTTGATGAACATCTCGGGCTGACCGAGCGTCTTCACGTCGAGGTACGCGAGCACGTTGCGCAGGTGCTGCTGCGCGAGCGCGGTACCGACTGCACCCGGCGACGTGCCGAGCACCGCGCCCGGCTTGCCCGACCATGAGTTGGAACCCCACGGGCGCGAGCCCCAGTCGAGCGCATTCTTCAGCACGCCCGGAATCGACCGGTTGTATTCGGGCGTGACGAACAGCAGCGCGTCGGCGGCTTCGATCGATTGCTTGAAGCGTTTCGCGACTTCGGGGAAATCCGCGTCGTAGTCCTGGCTGTACAGCGGCAGTTCGCCGATCTCGACGAACTCGAACGAAAAATCGGCGGGGGCGAGCGAGATCACGGCGTGCGCGAGCGCGCGGTTCGTCGAAGCGCTGCGCAGGCTGCCGACGACGACTGCAATACGATAGGACATGGCATTCTCCTTCCGGTGAGTGAGGAATCGGATCGATTGCTTCCGAACGGGCGACAAAGGTCTGTTTATAGGCAAGCCAGCCCGCGAGCCGTCCCACGGGGCCGTCCGGCCGACTTTCCACAAGGTTTTCCACAGAAATTGTGGATAACTCGACCGTTATGTTCCGACGTTACAGATTGCCGCCGCGCGCCGACGTCGACGCGCGACAACGCGCGACAAGGTTCGGCAAGCATAGCGCAGCGCGGCGGCCGGTTTCGTGAATTCGTGACGGAACATTGCGTTGCAGGCCGGCACCGCGCCCAGTAAGCTGCTCGCACCGCGACGCGCCCGCTGCGCGACGCTCGCGCGATTCGCTTCGAGACACTGCCAACCAGACATGCCGTCCGCATACGACGACCCCATCTATCTCGCGCAGCTGCGGCGCGACCTGCTGCGCTTCGCACGACTCCAGCTCCGCGATGCCGACGCGGCCGAAGACGCCGTGCAGGAAGCGCTGGCCGCCGCGTGGTCGCATGCCGGCGATTTCGCTGGGCTGTCGGCCCACAAGACCTGGGTATTCGGCATCCTGCGCAACAAGCTGATCGACGTGCTGCGCGCACGGCAGCGGATGGTGAGCCTGAGCGCGCTCGATGCGGAGCTCGACGGCGAATCCGTACTCGATCGCGAACTGTTCAAGGACAACGGACACTGGGCCGCGCATGCGAAACCGCGACCATGGCCGAAGCCCGAAACGCTGTTGCAGCAACAGCAGTTCTGGACGCTGTTCCAGGTCTGCCTCGACCATCTGCCCGAGCAGATCGGACGCGTGTTCATGATGCGCGAATTTCTCGACGTCGAGATCGCAGACATCTGCAGCGAGTTGACGTTGACGACGAATCACTGCAGCGTGCTGCTGTACCGGGCGCGTACGCGCCTGCGAACCTGCCTGAGCGAAAAAGGAATGACGACCGAAGATGCTGCCGGGGAAATGTACTGACGTGACACGACTGCTGTCGGATGCGCTCGACCGGCATCTGACGCTGCACGAGCGCCTGCAGGTGCGCGTGCATTTGCCGACCTGCAGCGGATGCCGCGCCTATCGCGAACAGATCGCGCTGCTGCGGACGGCTGCGAAAGCGGCGGCGGGGCGAGGCCCGGACGACGACGATGGATCGCCCGGTGGAGGCTAGGCATCCGGTGTCGACGTATCGTTCCGGCGGCGGCGAGCAGGTTGCCCGGCGATCGCGTCGGCCTGGACTGCCGTTGCGTGTGCCGGGTTGGGCTGAGCCACGTTGATGCAATAAGAAAAATACGCCGGCCAAGAATTATTCGAACAGCGCCCTCACCGACTCGGGCGGGCGACCGATGGCCGCCTTGCCTCGATACACGACGATGGGACGTTGCAGCAAAATCGGATGAGCGACGATCGCTGCGTAGGCTTCGGCGTCGGTCAAATCCGCGCGGGCCAGGTTCAACGTCTTGTACGGCTCCTCGCCGTCGCGCAGCATGTCGCGAACCGGACGGCCGAGCTGCCGATGCAGCGTTTCCAGTTCCTCGACCGTCGGCGGCGTCTTCAGGTACTCGACGACGTTCAGCGGCGCGTCGGCGGTATTCAGCGACTCGACCAACGTCAGCGTCTCGCGGGACTTCGAGCATCGGGGGTTGTGGTAGATCGTGATCATCATTCAAGCCTGGATGGTGGAGCCCTGTATTGTAGCCAGTCTGTATCGGGGAGCTCGGTGGGGTGGTTCGACCGAGATCAGGGTGGCTTTCCTTTCGACAGGTCGCTGAGACGGGTCGGTTTGGCGATGCGCGGTGATCGGGAGAGGGGCGTGCGTCAGGTCCGGGAAGACGTCTCAAAGAGTGGTTCTGTTTATGCGCATAAATTCGGGGCGGCCTGCTTCGCGAGACCAGGAAGTGCGGTTAGCGCAGTCAATGCTTCGTGAGCGCTGCCTTGAAACGCATACATGATGGCAAGGCGGTTGGTTTATGCGCATAAAGCCCGTGATCGTCGGGCGGGGTACTCGCGACGCCGGGTCTGGACACATGTCGATGCTAGAGCGCCCGGCAATCGCCGTATCTATATGCTGTCCTGCCACGACATCGTCGCGCGCCTGACTCAGGCGAGATTCCTGCCAGCGGCCCCTTCATCACAGGCACTCGTTGCGTCGGGTTTATACGCATAAACGCTGCGGCCCGACAGGGCGCTGCCTCGATGCGCGTCGTTCCGCTCAGCGATGCCCGTCGTGGACACGCATTCGACTCGGGCTCGCAGATCACTCCTCTCACTTGCGAATGCCGGACGCTCTAACGACGGCGTCGCTCGTCCTGGCCGCCGCAGACTTTATGCGCACAAACTCCCGGCTCGGAAGCGACGCAGCTCGTCCGGCGAAAGGGCAGCGCGCCGAGACATCTTCGCAACGAACAGCCCTCCGACGCTGTGGCAGCCGTGAGGACCCAACCTCGAGCAGTCCATCCCGTCGGCATCCGCCTCTCGATCGCCAATACACCGCCTAAATGCGTCAACCCATCGCCGCCGCCTCGTTTATGCGCATAAACCGATAGACCGAATGGCCAACGCGTAGTTGTTGAACGACAATTTCATTGAAATTCAAATATCGTCCTGTAGAATTCCAACGACCCAAACAGGAGTGAAAATTGGCCGCGGAAATCATTGCAGTCACTCAACAAAAAGGCGGCGTCGGCAAAAGCACGATTGCCATGCATCTCGGCGCCGCGTTCCATGAAAAGGGGAAGCGCGTCCTCGTCATCGACGCAGACCGTCAAAACACGCTGGTTCACTGGTCGAGCGCATCCGGCGACAGCGACAATGGCATCCCGTTTCCGGTCGTCAATCTTGCCGAAGCCGACGGCCAGATCCATCGCGAGATCAAGAAGTTCATCAACGACTACGACATCATCGTCGTGGACTGCCCGCCGTCGATCACCGAGAAAGTCTCCGGCGTCGTCCTGCTGGCCGCATCGATTGCCGTGATCCCGACATCGTCGTCGCCGGCCGATTACTGGTCGAGCGTCGGGCTGGTCAAACTGATTCAGCAGGCACAGGTGATGAACGAAGACCTCCGCGCGGTCTTCCTGCTGAACAAGACCGAAGAGAAGCGCATGCTGACCCGCGAGCTCAAGCGTGCACTCGAGGAGCTCGGCTTCCCTCTGCTGAAGACGCAGATTCCGACTCGGGAAGCGTACAAGCAAGCAATGGCGCTCGGTCAGACCGTACTGCAGATGAACGATCGCGGCGGCAAGCTGGCCGCGGCCGAAATTCGCGCATGTGCCGACGAAATCGTCGCCATGCTGCCCTGACTTTATGCGCATAAAGGAGTCACATGAAACCCTCCCAATTTGCCAAAGGATTCCAAGCGCGCCCGGATATCACGACGAGCGAGAAGCGCACGGCGCTTGATCGCCTCAATGCGATCGACGGCATCGTCAAGTCCGAGACGCCCGCCGCGGCGCCGACCAAATCCGCGAAGAAAGACATCGCACCGCCGCCTGCTCCCGAATTCACGATCGATCCGTCTATCGACGAATCGCAGCAATATCGCGCGTGGCGCCTCGAGAATCGCTATGCGCCAGGGCAGGTGATCGAGCTCCCGCTGAAGGCGATCAAGCACAGCCCGTTCAACCCGCGGCACTTCTACCTGAAGTCGTCGATTGCCGAACTCGCGGTCAACCTCGCGAAGCAGGGGCAGCAGCAGGCGATTCACGTGATCCCCGATTACGACAATCCGGGCACGTATTTCGTGAGCGACGGCGGCCGTCGCGTGCGGGCGCTGAAGGAAGCGAACAAGGAGTCGGTCAAGGCAATCGTGATCGACGTGCCGATCGGCATCCAGAGCTACAAGCTCGGCTACGACCTCAACGTTCAGCGCGATTCGCAGACGGTGTTCGACAACGCTGTCGTGTGGCGCCGCTTCCTCGACGAAAAGCATTTCCAGAGCCAGAAAGAACTCTCTGAGCATCTGGGGCTCGACGAGTCGACGGTGGCCGTCGCGCTGTCGATCGGCAAGTTGCCGGAAGCGATCATGCAGGAAATGGTCGCGCGCCCCGACCGCTTCGGGTCGAACATGGCGTATCAGGTCGGCCGCTATCACAATGCGCGCGGCACCGAGGCGACGCTGCGGCTGATCAACAAGATCGTGTCGGACGATCTCAGCACGCGTCAGGTGTCGGACATCGTCAAGGGCCGCGTCGCGGCACAGGAGACGCCGAAGGCCGCGGGCCGTCAACGCTATGCGCAGCGTCTCGAGATCAAGCTCGGCGGCAAGTCGGTCGGAGACCTGAAGTCGTATGGCGAAGACCGCATCGAACTGCGCCTGCGCGGCCTCCCGAAAGACAAGCGTGACGCAATCCTCGAGCAGCTCGAGCGGATGCTGTTGTCGGAATGATGGAGGCGGCCGGCGGGGCTTGGTGAGGACGCCGGCCCCACCCGAGGGCTAGGACCGGCGGCGGCCCGTCAGCGGGCCTGAGCGGGCCTCAAGCGGCCCGCGACTGGTTCAGCGTGAACGATAGCAGATCGCCATCCGTCGGCTCGCCCCAGGTCTTCTGCGCCAGCCAGTCGAAAAAGGCCGTCTCGGCCAGCTTGGAATCGAGGCCGCGCTTGCGCCAGTCGTCGCGCAGATGCGAGCCCATCGTCGGCAACGCCTCCGATTCGAACGACTCGCGCGCCACTTCGCGCTCCGCGTCGCCCTGCTCCTCGTACAGCACCTTCGCTTCCTTGCGACGGAACGCCGCGAACTCGCTCAGCAGGCGCGCCTTCAGATCGTCCGGTTGCGCCGCCGCGACCTTCGCGGACGGCGTGCCGGCCGGCAGCGCGTCGACCGACTCGACCGGCGGCGCATACCCCTTCTTCAGCGCATCCTTGAACAGCGCCGGCGCGCTGCGCACCGGCGGCAGCGTCGTGCTGCGCATCCGCTGCTCGGTCATCTGCAGTGCGGCGCGAATCCGGTTTTCCTCGCTGTCCGCATAGAGCGTCTGCGCTTCCTTCAGCGGAATCCCGAGTTTCACCATCCGGTCGACCAGCGTGCTGTCGAACACGTTCGGGTGTTCGTCGAGCGCGAGCATCGGCTGCTTGCGTTCGGTCACGCGGAACTGGATCTCGGCAACCCGACGCCCTTCGCGATGCTCGATCAGCTCGACGAAGATGTTGGTGACCGCGTTGACTTCCGCGATCGCGGGCCGCAGGTAGTCGCGCTTGAAGTACTTGTACTCGCGCTTCGCTTCGTCGCCGGCTTCCGTGTCGGGCGTGCCCGACAGGATGGGCCGCCACCATTCCCACGGCTCGCGCATCGTCAGGTGGCTCGGGTTCGTCAGGTAGCGCACGCAGATCTCGTACAGCGCGAGGCCGGCGCTACTGCGCAGCTGGCTCTGGAACTGCAGGCTCAGGCGCGCATACTGAACCGGGTCGAGCAGTTTCTTCTTGATCTTCGGTGCGAACGAGAATTCGACCCACACGCGGCGGGTCGTCGGATCCTCGAGAATTTCCGCATCGGCGATCAGCGTGGAGATCCCCCACTTGCGGCCCGGCTTCTGGCTCGAGGTTCCCGTGCTCCATTCGACCTGCACCGACACCATGCGGCGCAGGTGTTCCTTCACCAACGCGGTGTCGTTCGAATCGAAAGCGGAGTTGGCGACGATGTCCGACAGCAGCGCGCGATACGTGTCGCCCGAGTCGTCGGCCTGCTGCGCGACGGCCAGCAGGACATTGAACAGCTTGCGAGTGAGGAGCGTGATCTTGCCGCTCTTCGGCTGAATGGCGATCGCCTCGACGGCCTTTCGCAATTCGGCTGAACTGGCACTCACCACATCCACATCGGTTTTCTTGGCGCGCTTCGTCGTGGCCATACGTCGGGTCGGAGGAGAAGTTTCCCGGAAGGATAGCGCCTGCGGTGATGTGCGTCCAGAACGACATGCTCACCATAGCCGGTGAAGCGCACCGGCAAAACGGCGCTCACCCGAACCGCTCCCGAAAAGGCTCACCGGTCCGCCAGTACGACGTTCCGGACTCTTCCAGACGTGCCGCGGCATGCGCCGATTCACAGAATTTCACCTGTGCACGACACGTGCGAAATTGGCTCCCGTATCGGCTCACCTTTCGATTTGTCGTAATTTTGCGACTTCACAGCCGTGAGTCCGACACAGGGTCGCGATTGCACCTCACCGTTCCTCCCCGAGCGCCGCAGATAGGCCTGTATGCATGTACAGGCGCGGCCCACTGGAAGATCGGTTCGACTTCGACTCGTGGAAAACCGCCGGCGAAACCGGCGCGTGCGACCCCGATCAGTGATTGCTCGGCCAGTCCGGGCGGGCATTGTACAGTGCACGAATCGTGTCGGGTCCCGAAAATGCTCACCTCTGGCACAGCATGTTGATTTGTCCGGATAGCGACGAAGGCCCGACACACGCGGGACTGGCTGCCGAACATTCCCGAAAACGCTCACCTTTCGGGAAAATGCGGCACAGCAGCGGGCACGGAAATGGCTCCCGAAAAGCCTCACCGTAACCGGCGCGGTATCAAAAATCCCAATCCGTTCCGATACTTATGCATGGAAGGCATTTGGCTGTGCAGCGCCGCGATCCCCCGAAAACCCTCACCTTTCGACCGGGATCCTTCATACGACACCCGTATGCCGCCTCCCGAAAATCCTCACCTGTGCCAAAAGGTGGCACAGAAAAAACGAGATTTCTTCCAGTCCTGGCGGGCTTTTCGGCGAATTGGGCCGGTCACAGGTCCCGAAAAGCCTCACCTTTGACCATTTTTTCAGCAAATACGACTCCCGAAAAACCTCACCTGTGAGCCAAGTCACGGCCTGTGGCCGACGCCCCGAAAAAGCTCACCTTAAGGAGATCAGAGCAGGAAAACCCGGATTTCCCTCCCGAAAAACCTCACCTTTGGGGCATCACAGGCCCCGGAAAGCACTTTTGCTGTGCAAAATGGCGTCCGCCTCCCGGAAATCCTCACAGCAAATTCCCGTGGAGTCCCGTGAAACCTCACCTTTCGCCAAATCTGCCCAAAAGATGGGCAGAATCGGGGCGCAAAGCAGGTCCTGCAAATTCTCACCTATGTCTGCACGGGCAGAAAACTGTGCAGTCAGGCGCCGCGCGGCTTTCGTGGCTGTGCGGCCCCGAAAACCCTCACCTTTGGGAAAACTCGTGTTTTACTGTGATCCCGAATCCGCTCACGACCTTTCCTGCAACGGCTCACGCAGCTCCCTGAACCCCATCACGTCAGCTCCCGCAGAAGATCACCTTGGCTCCCGTAAAACTTCACCTTGTCGGCCGGAAAGCCTTGCCCCATAAGGCTGTGCCGTGGCGTTAACGTTTTTAACTAAGGGTTCAAGGGTGTTTACTTCTAATACTCTCAAGACATCGGCCGACGAGTTTTCCACAGACACCCCAACCCCTGAACACCCACGGGCAACCGGATTCGTCGTCATGTGAAACAAATGCCCAAATTCGGGGCTCGCTGGAAATCGCTTGTAATACAAGGGCTTGGCTGATTTTCTTCGCTTTGTTTCACGGAATTCCAGCCTACCTTCGGCAGGATCGGCTCAGAACCCCGATTTCTGTGCAAAGCGACGTAAATTCACAACGGACCCTCGAAAGAAGTATCAATAGATACGTATTTCGTTATGATTGCCACATTCATTGTCTGCGAGTGTTGCCATGACCCTGGACGAAATGCGTCAAGTCATTCGGGAAGAACTGGAATTGCTGCGCGCAAGCGGTGCGCGGCGCCAGGAATTGTCGCTGCATGCGTGCAAGCGCTTGTTCTTCGATCTCGGTATCCGGCCGTCGGCCGCCAACGTCCGCGATCTCACCCAGACCGGCAGCGCCAGCGACATCCCGAAAGACATCGACCATTTCTGGGAACGCATCCGTTCCGCCTCCAAAATCAGGCTCGACGGCGCGGCGATACCTAAAGCCGTCGAGGAAAAGGCCGGCGCGTTGCTCGGCGCGCTCTACGAAGAGGCATTGAAAGCCGCGCGCGACAGCCTCGATGGAGACCGGGAAAAGGTTCGCGCCGACATCGCCGACGCCGAGCAGCGATTGCGGGACGCAACCGTCCGCCAGGAAACGCTCGAGGGAGCGCTCGCGCGCGGTGAAGCGAGAAACGAGCAATTGCAGGCGCGGGTGACCGAACTCGAGGTGCAGCTCGCGTCGCAAACCACCCACGGTTCGGCAAGCGAAGCCACATTGCTCACCACAGTCGCCCGACTGGAAAAGGAACTGGCCGCAGCTGCCAGCCGGATCGATGCCGAACAGGCACAGAACGCCGCGCTGCGCGACCGCATCGATGCGCTGCAAGCCGAATTGCAGCAGCGCACCGAGCACTACGCGCAGCAAATCAAGGATGCGGTGGCCGAAGCCGAACGCCGTGTCAAACCGATGCTGGTCGAACTGGACTCGTTGCGCAGCATGGCGTCGACCTACCAGAGCGGATTGCGCGACGTTCAGCGCAAGGAGTTCGATTTCCTGCAGCAATTGAGTTCGGCGAAGGCGCGTGCCGACCGGCTCGAAGAACAGTTGCGCGCCCAGAGCGACGAACTGGACCGCGCAACGCGCGACATGAGCTCGTTGCGTGCGAACCGCGGAATGAATCCGGAAATCGCCGAGCTGCTGCGGCGCCTGGCCGACGCCGGACAACTGGATGCGGATGCGTATGCCGCGATCGGCACCTCGCTGGATCACGAGATTCCGGCGCCGACCCGGTGTCCGCATTGCGATGGCGAACCGGAACTGTCACATGGCGACGAGGGTTTCGAAGTCACGTGCCCCGAGTGCGAGCACGCGTCGGGCGCATGGCCGTCCCGCTTCGAAGCCGCCGCGCGTTTCGCGCATACCTGACCCGAAGGCCGGCAACGCTGCACAGGTGAGAGGATCCGAGAAGCCCGCGGTGAGGATTTTCGGGAGCTGTGAAAGGGTGAGGCTGCGCCACGCAAGGCTGCTCACGGATCGATTCGCGTGAGCAGCCGTTTCCGATCAGTGAGTTTCGTCGCGGTCGGATGCGTCACCGCTGCCGTCGGCCAGCCCGTCGCGCCAGTTTTTCCATGCGCGATGCAGGCGATTCGACGAGATCGGCCGCATGAAGCCCAGCCATTTGCCAACGCGCTCGGGCGGCACGTCGTGTTCGAACAGCTCGGCCGCGTAGGTATTGCGCAATGTTTGCGGGCTTGCACGCGCGGTGCGTGACGACGTGAGCCCGGCCGATTCGACGATCGCGTCGATCGCGCGCAGCATCGTCGCCTTGTGCATCGGCCGCCCGGCATGCGATGCGGGGAAGACGAGCTCCCCCGGAATCTGCTGGCGTTTGCGTTCGGTGAGCCAGGCTTCGAGCAAGGCGATCGCGAACGAAGCCAGATGGGTTTCGCGTGCGTAATCCGGATGCGTCGACTCGATCCGCAGCGACGTCGTGCTCGTATTGATGCAACTAATCGTAAGTGCGCGCGCTTCTCCGGTTTTGATGCCGGCACCGAGAAACGCGGCGACGAGCGCCCGATCACGGCGTTCCTTCCAGTACGCGGAACCCGATACGCCGATCGGCGAAAACAGATACGCGAGCAACGTCGCGCGCTCCGCCGGCGTGAGGAAACCGGTCGGTTCGTTGTCGCGGGCCTTTCGCCAGTTCGCTTCGCCATCCTGAGCAATGAAGCGGGCCGGGTTGGTCGATGCGTACTCGGTGCGGCGGACATGATCGAGCACACGCTCGATCAGCCGAAGATAGCGCATCCGCTGCGTTTTCTTGATCGGCAACTCGCCGACGAAGTTCGCGATGGTCGGCGTATCGACCGTCGCCAGGTTCTTTTGATGTGCACGCATCCACGCGAGAAACGCGCCCCATTGCGCGCGATAGACATCGGCCGACGAGCGGCGATAGTTCTGCATCGCCAGCCACGCGTCGAACGCGGTTTCGGGCGAGACGACCCAGTCGGACGCATCGCGGTCGAACAGATCCTTTTCTTCCGGCGGGGTGGTGGTGTCGGGAGAGGCGGGAAGGGACATGGCATTAATTCCGTTAGTTGCGTATATGGTAGCCCTTTCCGCAACGTATCGGGCGGCAAACGGGTGAGCCGGCCGCAGTGCGCCGCGGCCGGGGCTGGGCCATCAGTCGCCCCACGCCTTGGATTGGCGGTGAGCGCGCGCGGGACGCGCGGTATCGTGCGTCGTTGCCGCGGCTTCGTAAGCGAGAACGGCGAATGAAAAGACCGCGGGCAACGCATTCGAGCGCCCGAAGTCGATCGGATCGTCCGTCTCGGGAAACGTCATGTCCGACGGCCGTTCGAACAGTTGACGCATGCCAGCGTCGTGCCGGCTGGCGAAGCCGAGATCGGCGAGCGCTTCGGCTTCGATCGCGTGCAGCAGGCGCCACGTCAGCGGCACGCGCTGACGGATGTAGCGTCCGGCGATATGGCGAACGATCAATTCGAGGTCGTGCGCGGCAGCCTTGAAGCTGAGCGCGGCCAAGTCTTGTTCTTCTGTCATTGCAGGCTCCCTGTCGACCGGGGCGGGCGCCTCGGTGCGCCAGCTCCGGCCCTTGCATGGCGGAATGTCCGTTTACTGTACAAACATACAGTACTTTCCGCAACTGGCCCGCGATTGACCTTTTGGCCGGCTATACGCGCCGTCAGCGATGTATCACGATCAACAAGGCCCGTGCTTCGGTCTTGCCGGGATTGCGGATCGCATGCGGCTCGTCGGCCGGGTAGCGCGCGGTGTCGCCCGCCTTCAGGCGCCGGCTGGCCGCGGCGGCTTCGATTTCCATCGCGCCCTGCAGCACGGTGAGGTGCTCGCGCGTGCGGGGTTCGTGCGCGTTCGATACCAGTGCGCCGCCGCCCGGCAGCGTCAGCTCGTACCACTCGAACTTGCCGGCGAGATCGATCGGGCCCCATACGCGCAACTGGTACCGGCCGTCGTGGCCCGCAAGCGTCGGAATGTCGTGCGGGCCGTCCACGCGGATCGTCTCGGGCGCCTTCGGCTGCGAGAACAGTTCGTCGAGCGTGATGCCGAGCGCGTTCGTCAGCCGCCACGCGACGGCGATCGTCGGGTTGGCCTTGTCGCGTTCGATCTCGGAGAGCATCGATTTCGATACGCCGGCCGCGCGCGACAGGTCGTCGAGCGTCAGCTTGCGTTCGTTGCGCAGGCGCTGGATTTGCTCGCCCACGCGCGGCGGGGTCGCGGCCGGCGGCTGCGGGGCGGCGTCGGCACGCGTGCGCCGCGATCCGGAGGAACTTGCCATTTGAATTCCGTTCGCTTAGAGTTGTTCGATATTTCGAATTCTAGTTCGGAATATCGGATAAATGCGGTCAACCGAACGACCGACTATAACAGTAGCAGGCCGCAGCGCCGCCACGAGCCGTGCGCTGCGGAATGCGAATCCCTGTCAGGAGCTTTGCGATGCGTGATGCCTTTCTCGCCCAGGTGCGCGGGACGCTCGACCAGATCCGCGCGGACGGTTTTTACAAGACCGAGCGCGAGATCGCGAGTCCCCAGGCGGCAGCCGTGCGGCTCGCCGGCGGCGCCGGCGTGCTCAATTTCTGCGCGAACAACTATCTGGGCCTGGCGAATGATCCGCGCCTGATCGACGCGGCGAAAGCCGGCCTCGACCAGGACGGCTTCGGCATGGCATCGGTGCGCTTCATCTGCGGCACGCAAACCGTTCACAAGCAACTGGAAAGCGCGCTGGCCGCGTTTCTCGGCACCGAGGACAGCATCCTCTATTCGAGCTGCTTCGACGCGAACGGCGGGCTGTTCGAGACGCTGCTCGACGAGAACGACGCTGTGATCAGCGACGAGCTGAATCACGCGAGCATCATCGACGGCATTCGCCTGTGCAAGGCGAAGCGTCTGCGCTACAAGAACAACGATCTTTCCGACCTCGAGGCGAAGCTCAAGGAAGCCGACGCCGCGGGCGCGCGCCACAAGCTGATCGCGACCGACGGCGTGTTCTCGATGGACGGCATCATCGCCGACCTCAAAGGCATCTGCGATCTCGCCGATCGTTACGGCGCGCTCGTGATGGTCGACGATTCGCATGCGGTCGGCTTCATCGGCACGCACGGCCGCGGCACGCCCGAACACTGCGGCGTCGAAGGCCGTGTCGACATCATCACCGGCACGCTCGGCAAGGCGCTCGGCGGCGCCTCGGGCGGCTATGTCGCCGCGCGTCGCGAGGTGATCGAGCTGCTGCGCCAGCGCTCGCGCCCATATCTGTTCTCGAACACGCTCACGCCGAGCATCGCCGCGGCGTCGCTGAAGGTGCTGGAACTGCTCGGCAGCGACGAGGGCGCGAAGCTGCGCGAGCGCGTGCGCGAGAACGGCGCGCGGTTCCGCAAGCAGATGACCGAAGCCGGCTTCACGCTCGTGCCCGGCGCGCATCCGATCATCCCGGTGATGCTCGGCGACGCGCAGCTCGCGACGAACATGGCCGACAAGCTGCTCGGCGAGGGCGTCTACGTGATCGGCTTCTCGTTCCCCGTCGTGCCGCGCGGCCGGGCGCGCATCCGCACGCAGATGAGCGCCGCGCATACGCCCGAACAGATCGACCAGGCGGTTGCCGCGTTCGTGCGCGTCGGCAAGTCGCTCGGCATCGTCTGACGGAGGCGCGACCATGAAAGCACTGGCAAAGCTCGAACGCGGCCCCGGCCTCACGCTCACGCGCGTGAAGCGCCCCGAAGTCGGCCACAACGACGTGCTGATCAAGATCCGTCGCACGGCGATCTGCGGCACCGACATCCATATCTGGAAGTGGGACGACTGGGCGCAGAAGACGATTCCGGTGCCGATGCATGTCGGCCACGAATACGTCGGCGAGATCGTCGAGATGGGGCAGGAAGTGCGCGGTTTCGCGATCGGCGATCGCGTGTCCGGCGAAGGCCACATCACCTGCGGTTTTTGCCGCAACTGTCGCGCCGGGCGCAGGCATCTGTGCCGCAACACGGTCGGCGTCGGCGTGAACCGCGAAGGCGCGTTCGCCGAATACCTGGCGATTCCGGCGTTCAACGCGTTCAAGATTCCGCCCGAGATCTCCGACGATCTCGCGTCGATCTTCGATCCGTTCGGCAACGCGACGCATACGGCGCTGTCGTTCAATCTCGTCGGCGAAGACGTGCTGATCACCGGCGCGGGCCCGATCGGCATCATGGCCGTCGCGATCGCGAAGCACGTCGGCGCGCGCAACGTCGTCATCACCGACATCAACGACTATCGGCTGGCGCTCGCGCGCAAGATGGGCGCGACGCGCGCGGTCAACGTCGCGCGCGAGTCGCTGCGCGACGTGATGGCCGACCTGCACATGACCGAAGGCTTCGACGTCGGTCTCGAGATGTCCGGCGTGCCGAGCGCGTTCACGAGCCTGCTCGAGGCGATGAACCACGGCGGCAAGGTGGCGCTGCTCGGCATCCCGCCCGCGCAGACGGCGATCGACTGGAATCAGGTGATCTTCAAGGGGCTCGAGATCAAGGGCATCTACGGTCGCGAAATGTTCGAGACCTGGTACAAGATGGTCGCGATGCTGCAAAGCGGCCTCGACCTGTCGCCGATCATCACGCATCGCTTCGCGGCCGACGATTACGAGCAAGGCTTCGCCGCGATGCTGTCCGGCGAAAGCGGCAAGGTGATTCTCGACTGGACGGTCTGAGTCGCGTGTCGAGACGGGGCAGCGCGGCGCGTTCGCCGCCTGCCCCGTGTTCGTTCGTACGCGCACCGTCGAACCTCGGAAGCGCGATTCGACGCTTGAGGTGAGAATATTCGGGAGCCGTGTCTGCGCGCCGAATCGCCACGCGATCCCACGTCGGTGACGTGCAATTGCATGTTCGCTTCACCCGTCGATACACGCGTCGCTGCTTTCCGTCACGCCATTCGGCGCCCGTTTCTCCCCTTCCACACCCTCCCCCGCTTTACTTGGCGTGCGAGCGCTCGCACGCCACCGTGTGCGATATCGTGCCGATCCGGCACATCAACAGTGAGTCGCATGCAGCGTCGCGACTCACTAATGCACGATGCCATCCACATCGATCGTCCTCGATCGGTGCGTAGGCCGCTACCTGATCCGTTCACCCTTCGATCCGCTCGTGTCGGGCCGAAGGCTCGACATGACGCGCCGGCGCGTCGGGCACGATTCGCCCCTCCCACCAGCAGGGACTTTTCATCCGGGTATTGACGGCGGAGAACGATCGTTCTACCGTAAACCCATGAACACATCTCTCGATTCCGCCGGCGAACCCGGCGTTCGCGACCGGCTGCTCGACGCGGCCGAAGCGCTGATCTATTCAGGCGGCATCCATGCGACCGGTGTCGATGCGATCGTCAAGCGATCCGGTGCGGCACGAAAGAGCTTTTATTCGCATTTCGAATCGAAAGAGGCGCTGGTGGTCGCCGCGCTCGAACGTCGCGACGAGCGCTGGATGCACTGGTTCGTCGACGCGACGCTGGCGCGCGGCAAGACGCCGCGCGCGCAACTGCTCGGCATGTTCGACGTGCTGCGCGACTGGTTCGGGCAGCCCGACTTTCACGGCTGCGCGTTCCTGAATGCATCGGGCGAGATACCCGACGCCGACGATCCCGTGCGCGTCGTGGCCCGCATGCACAAGGCACGCCTGCTGGCGTTCGTGCGCGAGCGCTTCGACGCCCATGCCGACGAAACCGGCATCGAGCGCCGCGGGCTCGCACGCCTCGCGCGACAGTGGCTCGTGTTGATCGACGGCGCGATCGGCGTGGCGCTCGTCAGTGGCGATGCAAACGCCGCGCGCGATGCGCGCGCGACCGCTGAACTGCTGCTCGATACCGTATCGCGGTAGCCGACGCAGCGCATCCGAACCGGCTGTGTGCATTCGCAGCCCGAACCCTGAACAGGAGCAACCCATGTCCGCCTCCCCCGAAGTTCGTCCGCCCGTTCCGCCTTTCACGCTCGAAACGGCGCGCCAGAAGGTGCGCGCCGCCGAGGACGCGTGGAACACGCGCGACCCGCAACGCGTGTCGCTCGCCTATACGCCGCAAAGCCGCTGGCGCAATCGCGCGGAGTTCGTGACGGGCCGCGACGAGATCGTCGGGCTGCTGCAGCGAAAGTGGACGCGCGAACTCGACTACCGGCTGATCAAGGAGCTATGGGCGTTCGGCGGCAACCGCATCGCGGTGCGCTTTGCGTACGAGTGGCATGACGACGCGGGCAACTGGTTCCGTTCGTACGGCAACGAGAACTGGGAGTTCGATGAAAACGGCCTGATGGCGCATCGTCACGCGAGCATCAATGATCTGCCGATTCGCGAGGCGGACCGTCTTTATCACTGGCCGCTCGGCCGTCGTCCGGACGATCATCCGGGGTTGTCCGACCTCGGGCTGTGATGCTCGTACACGTTCAACGGATCGGCGAACGCATCGGCCGGGTTCAATGGTGAGGAAATTCGGGAGCCGCCCGCTGAAGGTGAGATTTTTCGGGACGAGGTGAAATGTCGCGTCGAGCTGTGTGCATTGAACAGATCGACGCGACATCGCATGAGTAAAGCGAGGCATGCGTCGAAGTGCTGCGGTGTGCTTCCCTGCGCGATGCATCTCACCGATCGCGCCGAAGCGATCGTGCATCGACGATCGGTGTGTGCGAGCGCGACGTGCAACTCACCGATCGGATCGTCTTTCGACTTTTCAAGGAAAACCGCACGAGCCGTGCGCGTTGCGATGTGTCGTTGCTCATCGCTCGACTTCACCGCCGACGCAACGGTGGAGTCCGCACAAGTGCGTAACCGCATCGCGTGTCGCTCACCGCAGACGGCTGCTTGAGCGCAGCGCAGCCCGGCGCGAACGCCGGGCACAACCCTCACTCAACCCGCAATCCGCGCGGCGATCGCCTCGCCCACTTCCTGCGTGCCGGCGTTGCCGCCGAGATCGCGCGTACGCGGCCCCGTGCGCAGCACGTCCTCGATCGCGGCGACGATCGCATCGTGCGCGTCGCGTTCGCGGCCCGTGCCGTTACCGAGGAAGTCGAGCATCATCGCGGCCGACCAGATCATCGCGATCGGATTTGCGATGTACTGCCCCGCGATGTCGGGCGCCGAACCGTGCACGGGTTCGAACAGCGACGGGAACGTACGGTCGGGGTTCAGGTTCGCCGACGGCGCGATGCCGATCGTGCCCGTACAGGCCGGCCCGAGATCCGACAGGATGTCGCCGAACAGGTTCGACGCGACGACGACGTCGAAGCGGTCCGGCTGCAGGACGAACCGCGCGCACAGGATGTCGATGTGTTGCTTGTCGACCGCGATCTCCGGATAGCGTTCGGCCATCTCGGCCGCGCGCGCATCCCACCACGGCATGCTGATCGCGATGCCGTTGCTTTTCGTCGCGACGGTGACGCGCTTCGCGCGCCGCTGCGCGAGCTCGAACGCGAATTTCAGCACGCGCTCGGTGCCGTGCCGCGTGAAGATCGACTGCTGCATCACGACTTCGCGCTCGGTGCCTTCGAACATCGTGCCGCCGACCGACGAATATTCGCCCTCGGTGTTCTCGCGCACGATCATGAAATCGATGTCGCCCGCGCGGCGGCCGGCGAGCGGCGACGGTACGCCGTCGAACAGGCGCGCGGGCCGCAGGTTGATGTACTGGTCGAATTCGCGGCGGAATTTCAGCAGCGAGCCCCACAGCGAAATATGATCGGGCACCGTCGCCGGCCAGCCGACCGCGCCGAACAGGATCGCGTCCATGCCCGACAGTTGCGCTTTCCAGTCGTCCGGCATCATCGTGCCGCGCTGCGCGTAGTAGTCGCAGCTCGCCCAGTCGATCTCGACGAAGTCGAAACGCACGCCGAAGCGCGCGGTCACGGCGTCGAGCACGCGCACGCCCTCGGGCATCACTTCGCGGCCGATGCCGTCGCCGGGGATCACGGCAATCCTGTAAGTCCTGTCGGTCATGCAAATCTCCTTGGCTGTTCGGCCGGCTGCCGGGAAGGCAGCGGCCCGTCACGTCATTCTATTTATTTCCATATGGATTAAAATCGCGCAAAAGTTAATCGACTTTCCACGAATCGTGAATAAATCGCCGAACCTCGACGACCTGCGCGTGTTCAGCGTGGTCGTCCGCCTCGCGAGCTTCAGCGCGGCCGCCGAACAGCTCGCGGTGTCGCCCGCGTACGTCAGCAAGCGCGTCGCGATGCTCGAGGCGCAGCTCGGCACGCGCCTGCTGCATCGGTCGACACGCCGCATGACGGTCACCGAAGCCGGCGAACGCGTGCTCGCGCGCGCCGAAAAGATTCTCGACGACGTCGATCATCTCGTCGAGGACGTGTCGACCACGCGCACGGTGCCGCGCGGCACGCTGCGCATGTCGAGCAGCTTCGGCTTCGGCCGGCACGTCGTCGCGCCGGCGCTGCTCGACTTCAGCGCGCGTTATCCGCAACTGAACGTGCGGCTCGATCTGTTCGACCGGCTCGTCGATGTTGCCGGCGAGGGCTACGACCTCGACGTGCGCATCGGCGACGAAATCGCCGATCATCTGATCGCGCGCCGCCTTGCCGCGAACCATCGCGTGCTGTGCGCGTCGCCCGACTATCTCGCCCGCCGCGGGACGCCGCGCTCGCTCGCGGATCTGGCCTCGCACGACTGTCTCGCGATCAAGGAGCGCGATCATCCGTTCGGCGTATGGCGACTGAACGTGCGCGGCGAAACGGCTACGGTGAAGGTCGGCGGCGCGCTGTCGACGAACCATGGCGAGGTGGCCGTGCAATGGGCGCTGGCCGGGCGCGGCATCGTGCTGCGCTCGATCTGGGAGGCCGGGCCGCTGATCGAGGGCGGCGCGTTGTGTCGCGTACTGCCCGATGCGATCCAGCCCGCGAACATCTGGGCCGTGTATCCGGAACGCGTCGCGGCGTCGGCGAAGGTGCGCGTGTGCGTGGATTTTCTGGTGGAGGCATTGGCCGGCCTGGATGCCGCCGCGGGTGACGATACTGCCTGAAACCGGCTAAAGGTGAGCTTTTACGGGGGCGTGCGCAGGCACCGTCGACGATGCCTGCGGGCGCGTCACGCCGCGTGTCGCGCGCCGAGCATCAAGTCGAGATTCTGCACGGCGGCGCCGGATGCCCCTTTGCCGAGATTGTCGAACACGGCGGACAGCAGCACCTGGGTGCCGTCTGCGTTGACGAACACGCCGAGCCGCAGATCATTGGTGCCGTTCAACGCTTGCGGATCGAGATGCGTTGCCGCGCGTGCGTCCGCGAGCGGCATCACGTCGACGTGACGCGCATCCGCGTAGTGATGCGCGAGACAGGCATGCAACCGCTCGCCCGTCACCCCGGCCGGAAGCAGGCGCAGCTCGATCGGGATGGTGAGCACGATGCCTTGCCGATAGGCACCGTAGGCCGGCACGAAGAACGGGCGGTGTGCGAGCCCCGCGTGTTGCCGGATCTCCGGCACGTGCTTGTGCTCGAGTGCGAGGCCGTAGATCTGCAGCGGCAACGCGCGTGCGGCGGCGTCGCCCGATTCGAATGCATCGACGGCGGCCCTCCCGCCGCCCGAGTAACCGGACACCGCATGGATGCTCACCGGGTAGTCGCGCGGCAGCAGCCCGGCTTGCAGCAGCGGGCGAAGCAGGCCGATCGCGCCCGTCGGATAGCAGCCCGGATTGGTCACGCGCTTGGCCTGCGCAATGTGTCGCGCCTGTCCGTCGGCCATCTCGGGAAAGCCGTAGACCCATTCAGGCTGCGTGCGATGCGCTGAACTGGCGTCGATCACGCGTACCGCCGGATTCCGGATGAAGCCGACCGCTTCGCGCGCGGCCGCGTCGGGCAGGCACAGGATGGCGATATCGCACGCGTTGAGTGCGTCGGCGCGCCGCGCGGGGTCCTTGCGTTCGGCGGCGGGAAGCGTGAGCAGCCGCACGTCGCTGCGGTCGCGCAGACGCGCGTGAATCTGCAACCCGGTCGTGCCCTGGTCGCCGTCGATGAAGACAGTGGGGAAGCTCATGATGGTCGTGTTCGTCGCGTTCGGTCGTCGGGGGAAGCCGTATCGTCCACCGAAAGCCTAGAATAGGAAAAGTTGAATTTGCTGACCGTCCGATTCAGCTTTCCTGAACGAGAGGTGTGTGATGCGCGAAATCAGTCTGGACCGCCTGCGTACGCTGGTCGCGATCGCGGACCAGGGCTCCTTCGTGGCGGCGGCGCAATGGCTTCATCTTGCTCCGCCGACCGTCAGCCTGCATGTTGCCGAGCTCGAAAGCCGTGTCGGCGCGCCGCTGCTGTCGCGCACCCGCGGCAACGTGCGCCCCTCCGTGATCGGCGAAGTGCTGGTGGAGCGGGCGCGGCGTCTGCTGGCAGAAGTCGAATCCACGCTGGACGACGTGCAGCGACAGGTGCAGGGGTTGACCGGGCGCGTACGCCTCGGCGCATCGACCGGGGCGATCGCGCATCTGTTGCCGCAGGCAGTGGCCGGATTGCGTGCGAAGCATCCGGATATCGATGTGCAGATCGCGGTGCTCACGTCGCACGACACGCTGTCGCGCATTGCACAAGGCACGCTCGATGTCGGGTTGGTCGCGCTGCCGCAAGCGCCGGTCGCGGGGCTGACGATCCGCCCATGGCGCCGCGATCCGGTGATGGCTTTCCTGCCCGCGGACTGGCCGCTTCCGGCCCGGGTGACGCCGTCGTATCTGGCCGCGCGGCCGCTGATTCTCAACGATGCGACGACGCGCCTGTCGCGGCTCACGACCGAATGGTTCGCGCTCGGCGGCCACCGGCCCGAGCCGCGGATCGCGCTCAACTACAACGATGCGATCAAGAGCCTGGTCGCCGCAGGTTACGGCGCGACGCTGCTGCCGCACGAGGCGGGCGCCCCGTTGCCGGATGCGCGCATCGTCATGCGGCCGTTACGCCCGGCGTTGTGGCGCGAGCTGGGGATTGCCCATCGAGCCGGCCCGGTCGAACGGGCCACGCAGCACGTGCTCGATGCGCTGCGGGCGCTCGGCGCGCGATAGCGGGCCGAGCGCGGCCGGGCCGTGCGGCCCGAACGCGCGTTCAGAGCCGGTTGTCCTTCGCGAGCATCAGCACGCGCGCCCAGCGCCGCGCATCGCGCTTGTCCATCATCGGCAGCTTCCATTCGCCGCGCACGGCGTCGCGCACGCGCACGACGAGATGCCAGCGGCCGTCGATCGGTGCGGCCTCGCAACCGTCGAGCTGCGACAGCGTATAGCGGCCGTCCGCGCCGTCATGCGACAGCCACAGCAGCCCTTGCGTCGCGGACACGCGCAACTCGCCCCACGCGCGATGCACGATATGCGTCCAGCCTTGTTCCTTCGTGTTCGGTGCGATGTCGCGACGGCGCTTGAGCCACCACGCGATCAGTGCGATCAGGAGCGCGGCGGCCAGCACGGCGGCCGCGATCGCGACCGGCTGGCCGAACTGCGCGGCGATGACGTGGAACAGGTGAACGGCGCCCCATCCCAGGGCGATGAGCGCGAATAGCGCAATGAAAATCGGCATGTCGAATCGGAAAGGAGGACGGGCCGGCGCATGCGGCGCGCCGGCCCGTTGCACGCGGCATTACCGGCGGCGGTGAATGTCGTGCGTGACGAAGCCCGCGTCGTTGACGGGCAGCGCGAGGCCGTCCTTCACCGCGAGCGTCTTGCGGATGTCGTCGAGACCGGCAGACCAGTGGTCGCGCATCGTCGACAGACCGAACTGATAGTCCTTGTAGTGATGCTCGTACGCTTTCTGCTGATAGATCAGATGCTGGATGTTGTACTTCTTCCCGCTCGACATCTCTTCGGCCTCGACGCACCACGGGTCGTTCTTGCGCTGCTCTTCCGGCACCTGGTCGAGCACGTGACGCAGCACGTTGCGGTAGCGCTGTTCGCGCTGCAGCGTATCGGTGACGAAACGCGTGCGGCTCGAATACTGCACGTCCTTCGTGCGCTCGGCGACGTCGGCCATCGTGCGCGGCAGCGGCCCGCGGGCGCTCCACAGGTCGACCTGGAACGCGAGCGTGTCGCGACGCGGCCGGGCACGGAGCACTTCCATCAGCGGCGTGTTCGACACGACGCCGCCGTCCCAGTAGTACTCGCCGTCGATCTCGACGGGCGGGAATGCGGGCGGCAACGCACCGGACGCCATGAAATGCTCGGGCGCGAGACGGATGCGCGAGTTGTCGAAGTACACGAAGTTGCCGGTGCCGACGTTGACGGCGCCGACCGACACGCGCGTCTCGCCCGAATTGATCCGGTCGAAGTCGCACAGTTTCAGCAGCGTCGTGCGCAGCGCCGACGTGTCGTACCAGCTGATTTTTTCCGGATGATCGGACACCCCGGGCAGCGGCGGCGGAAAGCGCGGCACGAAAAAGCCCTGCTGGCCCTGCATCATCGCGCTGGCGGCCTGCGACGCGGTGAAGAACGTGCGGACCTGATCGATGCTGTTGAACAGCGCGAATTCGAACGCGGCCGGAATCGCCGGAAAGAACGCCGGCTGGCAGATCGTTTCCCAGAATTCGCGCAGGCGCTCGACGCGATGCTCGGGCGCGTTGCCGGCGATCAGCGCGGTGTTGAGCGCGCCGATCGAGATGCCGGCGATCCAGTCGAGCGGAATGCCTGCTTCGTGCAGCCCTTCGAATACGCCGGCCTGATACGCGCCGAGCGCGCCGCCGCCTTGCAGGACGAGCGCGATCGTTTCGTACGGCAGCGACCGCGCAGCGGCCGGCGCACCGGCTTCGTGGTGCAGGTCCGCCGCATCGACGGCCTGCTTTTCTGTACGCGCGTGCGGTTTCATCAGTTGCTCCGAGAAATCCCGCCGTGGACGGCGGTGAGGGATGGCGTGGCGTCGGTCGACGACGGCACGCCATCGCAAGAATAGCGGCGGCGCGGAAACTCGCCTGCCGCCGGGGAAACGCCGGCGTTACTGCATGAACCAGCCGTGGCTGACGATGAACGACTGGCCCGTGAGCGCCGCGCTCGGGAATGCCGACAGGAACAGCACCGTCTGCGCGACGTCCTGCACCGTCGTGAACACCCCGTCGACCGTGTTGCCGAGCATCACCTTCTTGATCACTTCCTCTTCACTGATGCCGAGCTCCTTCGCTTGCTCCGGAATCTGCTTGTCGACCAGCGGCGTGCGCACGAAGCCCGGACACACGACGTGCGAGCGCACGTTGTGCTT